>JASGEH010000221.1:0-2843 GCA_047606565.1 Comamonas sp. | reverse complement strand
TCAGTCCGTCGGTGGTGTCCGTGTCGGCCGCACTGGCTACGGTCGAGGTCACCGTATCCAGCAGGCTGCTCGCCACCGAGGTGACTTCATCGACCGTATCGGTCACTGTCGAGAGCAGCGTGCTCAAGAGGCTGCTCAGTCCGTCAGTCGCATCCGTGTCGGTCGCACTGGCTACGGTCGAAACTACCGTGCCCAGCAGGCTGCTGACCACATCGGTGACCTCATCCACCGTATCGGTCACCGTCGAGACCACGGTATCCACCACGTCCGTGACCTCATCCACCGCATCGGCCACGGTCGAGACCACGGTGTCCAGCAAGCTGCTCACCACCGAGGTGACTTCATCCACCGTGTCGCTCACGGTCGAGACCAGCGTGGTCAGCAGGCTGCTCAGCCCGTCTGTCGCATCCGTGTCGGTCGCACTGGCCACGGTCGAGGTGACCGTATCCAGCAAGCTGCTCACCACCGAGGTCACTTCATCAACCGTGCCGCTCACCGTCGACACCAGCGTGCTCAGCAGGCTGCTCAGCCCCTCGGTCGCATCCGTGTCGGTTGCATCGGCCACGGTCGAGACCACCGTATCCAGCAGGCTGCTCGTCACCGCGGTCACTTCATCGACCGTATCGGTCACCGTCGAGAGCAGCGTGCTCAGCAAGCTGCTCAGTCCCTCTGTGGTGTCCGTATCGGTCGCATCGGCCACGGTCGAGACCACCGTGTCCAGCAGGCTGCTCACCACATCGGTGACTTCACCCACCGTGTCGGTCACCGTCGAGACCAGCGTGGTCAGCAAGCTGCTCAGCCCATCAGTGGCATCCGTGTCAGCCACACTGGCCACGGTCGAGACCACCGTATCCAGCAGGCTGCTCACCACATCGGTGACCTCATCCACCGTATCCGTCGCCGTCGAGACCACGGTGTCCACCACGTCCGTGACCTCATCGACCGTGTCGGTCACGGTCGAGACCACCGTGGTCAGCACGCTGCTCAGCCCGTCCGTGGCGTCCGTGTCGGTCACACTGGCCACGGTCGAGACCACCGTGCCCAGCAAGCTGCTCACCACATCGGTCACCTCATCGACCGTATCGGTCGCCGTCGAAACCACGGTATCCACGACATCCGTGACCTCATCCACCGTATCGGTCACGGTCGAGACCACCGTGGTCAGCAGGCTGCTCAGCCCGTCCGTGGCGTCCGTGTCGGTCACACTGGCCACAGTCGAGACCACCGTGCCCAGCAAGCTGCTCACGACATCGGTGACCTCATCCACCGTGTCGGTCACTGTCGAGACCACGGTATCCACCACGCCATCTTCGCCCACGACGCTGCTCAGCAGGTCACCATCCACAAGACCGTTGATCAAATTGCTCACAACACCATCCTCACCCAGCACGCTATCGAGCAGGCTGGTAACGCCTTCGGTGGAATCGTCCACCGCACCCGTCACGGTCGAAACTACCGTGCCCACTGCGCCATCGTCGCCAACGCTGCTGTTCAGCAGATCGCCGCCCACGAGGCCACCGATCAGACCGCCCACACCTTGGGCGGTATCGCCCACCTGGTTGGGAGCTTCCTGACCGATGTCAATCAAACCTTGCTCGTCAGCAGAGCCGCTGGCCGCATCACTCGCGGGGTCGCTCGCGTCAGCGCTGGTGCTCGTCGTGCCGTCGGCGTTGGTGACGGTCGCTTCGTCGGTGCTGGCACTCGCCGTGTCGTCGGCGCTGGCACTGGTCGTATCGTCGGTGCTGGCACTCGTCGTGTCGTCGGTGCTGGTGCTGGTGCTGGTCGTGTCGTCATCCTTGTCGCTGCTAGAAGAGGCAATCAACGCACCGATCAAGCCGGCGCCCAGGGCGCCCAGCGCAAACTCGCCCAGACCGAAACCACCGCCGGCCACCGCCTCGCCGCCCTTCTTGACCATCAAGGCGGCAGCGTCCGAGGCCGCGTCGGGATCATCGGCCGCGACTTGCAGATCACCCGCAGCCAGATCAACCGTGGCCTGGCTTGCGCCATTGGGCAGCGTCGCGGCGCCGATGGTGGCATCGGTGCCCCCCGTGAAAGTACCGGCCAGCGGGGCATCGCCAGCCCCCGAACCCGGAAACACCACATTGGCCGATCCGCCTTCCGGCACCAGCACGCGGTCGCCAACCAACAGCGCCTGATCGCCACTCGCGGCAATCGGCTGGCCGTCCCGGATGATCTCCACGCCAGCGGTCGCGCCGGAGAGCGTTCCCACGCTGCCCTGCGCCCCCGCCGCGACGACCGGCGCGACCGGCGCAGCGGTCGTCGACTCCAATGGCGCGGCCTGGGCAGGACTTGCGCTCGTTCCGGAACCTGAGGATGTTTGTACAGTCATGGCTCTCTCCGACACTGATTGAAAAGAAGGGTCTGCCGCGCCAGGACACTCACATTCCAGCGCGATACACACTTCAATAGGCAACCGATGTGCCAGCGGCCCGATGCGTTTTTCCTCCTCTTTTCCTAATACAAAAGTATTCAAAAACAACCCAGAACCCGGTTTTTTGCTTCAAGATGTTCCCACCACGTTACGTGACGGCACAGGGCTCGGACAGACACGAGGGAACACGCGCCAAACAAAAAAGCTCGGGGGAACGCTTTTTGTCTTGGGGTGGCCCGGCGACAAAAAAGCCACCGCCCTTTGACCGGCGGTGGCTTTTCGTGGAGCGGCATCGGGAGATGCCGCGAGATGCGCGCTCAGCGCGATCAGTTGCGGGTCTGGTCGACCAGCTTGTTCTTGGCGATCCAGGGCATCATGGCGCGCAGCTTGGCGCCGACCTGTTCGATCTGGTGCTCGGCGTTGAGGCGGCGGCGGCTGATGAGCGTGGGCG
>JASGEH010000220.1:0-2858 GCA_047606565.1 Comamonas sp. | reverse complement strand
GGGCTTCGATGCCGTGAATGTAGTTCTCGAAGCGCGCATTGGCGGCTCCGAGCGAGAGGATGGCCAGCGCCGACAGCACCACGGTCAGCAGGACCAGCAGTCCGAACGCGGCCGTGAGCTTGCCGCGCACGGTCCATTCACGCGATGTTTTCTTTGGCATGATTTCCCTTCCTCTATTTATCTGGTTTGTTAATAGGCCCATACTTTGACATGGTTTGCGATGTTCTTGCTCGCGCTCGCATGCCGAAAGTCCGCATGCGTGCCGGGCGTTCCAACGAAGTGTTGTTTTTGGCCGATCGACCGGCTGCAAGAAAAGGTTCTTGCCCGACGACCTTGGCGGTGTCCACGCCTTCATGGGCACGTCATGCTGCTTGATGGTGGCGGGGTGGATTGGATCTAGACGACCGGTCTATTTATATGTACGATGCGTGCATGACCCTGACCAAGAAAGCCGAGGCGACGCGCCAGCACATCCTCGATACGGGGTGTCAGCTCGTGCTGCACAAGGGCTTCGCCGCGCTGGGCCTGCTCGAAATCCTCAAGGCCTGCGGCGTGCCCAAGGGCTCGTTCTATCACTACTTCGCTTCCAAGGAAGCCTTTGGCTGCGCCTTGCTGCAGCAGTACGTGGACGATTACGCCTGCAAGCTCGACCGCCTGCTGGCCGAGCCGGGCCCGGGCCGCGAGCGCCTGATGCGGTATTGGGATGCGTGGATCGCCGATCCGGCCCAGCCGGTCGGGGGTGCATCGGGCTGGGCGGACGCGTGCCTGGTGGTCAAGCTGGCCGCGGAAGTGGCCGACCTGTCCGAAGACATGCGCGGTGTGCTCGATGCGGGCGTGCAGCGCTTGCTGGCGCGCATCGCCGCGCTGATCGACGAGGCCCGCGCCGATGGTTCGCTGCCCGCCGGTTCGCCATCGCCCGCGCTGGCGCGCGTGCTCTACCAGATGTGGCTGGGCGCGGCGCTGCTGGCCAAGCTCGGCCAGGACAAGACCCCGCTGGCGCAGGCACGCGGCGCCACCGGGCAACTGCTGGCGTGTGGCGCCGCGCGGCCCGCCGCTTCCGAATCACCGCTTCCCTGACCGTCCAAGGACCCCCTCATGAAGAAAATCCTGTTCGTACTGACCTCCCACGACCGGCTGGGCGATAGCGGCCACAAGACCGGCTTCTGGCTGGAGGAGTTCGCCGCGCCTTACTACGTGTTCAAGGACGCGGGCGTGGCCATCACCTTGGCGTCGCCCGCCGGTGGCCAGCCACCGCTCGACCCCAACAGCGATGCACCCGAGGCGCAGACCTCCGCGACCGAGCGTTTCCGCCAGGATGCCGAGGCCCAGGCCGCGCTGGCCGCCACCGTACCGCTGGCCGGGGTGGATGCCGCCGGCTTCGATGCCGTGTTCTACCCTGGCGGCCACGGCCCGCTGTGGGATCTGGCGAATGACCCGGCCTCCATCGCCTTGCTCGAAGCCTTCGAGCGCGCGGGCAAGCCGCTCGGCCTGGTCTGCCACGCGCCGGGCGCGCTGGTACGGGTGCGCGCCGCCGACGGCCAGCCGCTGGTTGCGGGCCGCCGCGTCACCGGCTTCAGCAACAGCGAGGAAGCGGCGGTGGGCCTGAGCGCTATCGTGCCCTTCCTGATCGAAGACGAATTCATCCGCCTGGGCGGCCATTACGACAAGGGCCCGGACTGGGCGCCGCACATCGTCACCGATGGCCGCCTGGTCACGGGCCAGAACCCGGCCAGTTCCGAAGGCGTGGCACAAGCCCTGCTGTCCCTGTTGACCTGAAACGGAGAAAACACCATGAACACCAAGACTCTTGCGGCCAAGGTCGCAGCCATGAAACAGGCCCATCTGGCCGATGGCCCGGCCAGCGCCGAATTGCGCCGTGACCGCCTGGCGCGCGCCGAGCGCCTGCTCATCACCCACCATGCCGAGCTGGCCGAGGCCATCAGCGCCGACTACGGCCATCGCAGCCCCTACCAAAGCCTGCTGGCCGACGTGTTGTCCTCGGCGGCGGCGCTGCGCCATGCCCAGGCCCATGTGGAGGCCTGGATGCAGCCCGACGAGCAGGAGGCGCCGGCCCCCGGCATGCAGGCCCGCGTGCAGTACCAGCCGCTGGGCGTGGTGGGCATCATCAGCCCCTGGAACTTCCCGCTGAACCTGGCCTTCAGCCCGCTGGCTGGCGTGTTCGCGGCCGGCAACCGGGCGTTGCTCAAGCCGTCCGAACTGACGCCGCGCACGTCCGAGTTGCTGGCTGGCCTCGTCGCGCGTTACTTTGACCCGCTGGAGTTCGACGTGGTGCTGGGGGATGCCGAAATCGGGCAGGCCTTCAGCGGCCTGCCGTTCGACCATCTGGTCTTCACCGGCAGCACGGCCGTGGGCCGCCACGTCATGCGCGCGGCCGCCGAAAACCTGGTGCCGCTCACGCTGGAGCTGGGCGGCAAGTCGCCGGTGCTGATCGACACCGATGCCGATATCGCCACCGCCGCCGCGCGCGTGCTGACGGTCAAGACCTTCAACGCCGGCCAGATCTGCATCTCGCCGGATTACGTGCTGCTGCCCGAGGCCGCGCGCGAGGCCTTCGTCGAGCAGGCCCGCGCCTTCGTCGCCCGCAGCTTCCCGACGCTGCACGGCAACCCGGACTACACCGCCATCGTCAGCGACCGCCATTACCAGCGCCTGATCGGCCTGCTCGACGAGGCCCGCGCCAAGGGCGCTCGCGTGATCGGGCTGGAGCCACAAGGGCAGGCCCACGCCGACGCCGCCACGCGCAAGCTCGCCCCGACCCTGGTGCTCGATCCGGGCGCCGACCTGCAGGTGATGCAGGAGGAAATCTTCGGCCCCGTCCTGCCCGTTCTGACCTACCG
>JASGEH010000219.1:0-27256 GCA_047606565.1 Comamonas sp. | reverse complement strand
GCGGCCGGCTGCCTGCCGGGGCCGCTGCGCCAGGGCCCGCGTGCCGCGCGCAAAGTCGGCCGCGCCGGCACCGGCCCAGAAGCCCGAGGACAGCGCCCAGGCCGCGTTGTGGCTGCCGCCGCCCGTGAAGCCGCCGCAGATCAGCTCGCGCGTGGCGGCGTCGCCGGCCGCGTACAGGCCGGGCACGGTGGTGGCGCAGGCCGCATCCACCACCTGCAGGCCACCGGTGCCGCGCACCGTGCCCTCCAGCCGCAGCGCGACCGGGAAGTGCTGGCTGAACGGGTCGATGCCCTGGCGGTCGAAGGAGACGAAGAAATTGGGCTGGGCGCGCCGCATCCAGGCCTGGATCTGCGGGTCGGCGTGGTCCAGGCAGGCGTAGACCGGTCCGCTGCGCAACGCCTGGGCGATGATGCCGCGCCCGCGCGAGGAGCCCGCGCCCTCGATAGCCTGGCCGTCGCCGTCGTAGAACGTGGCCCAGTTGTAGAACAGCGACTTGGTGACCGACGAGAAGGCCGGCCCCAGCCCGTAGGCGTTGGAGAACTCCATGCCCGACAACGCCGCGCCGGCCTCGGCGGCCATCAGGTAGCCGTCGCCGGTGAGCACGTTGCAGCCCAGCGCGCGGCTGAGGAAGGCGCAGCCGCCGGTCGCCAGCACCACGGCACCGGCGTGCACGCTCCAGCTCTCGCCGGTCTGGCGGTTGACGCCGGCGGCGCCCGCGACCGCGCCGTGCGCGTCGACCAGCAGCTCCAGCGCCGGGCTGTGATCCCAGATGCGCGCGCCCGCCGCCTTGGCCTGTTTGCGCATGAGCCGCATGTAGTCGGGCCCCTGCAGCGAGGTGCTCACGAATTGGCCGCGCTCGTCGCGCGGGAAGGGGTAGCCCCATTCGGCCAGTTGCGCGATCTGGGTCCAGGTCTGGGCCAGGACGCGGTCCATCCAGTCGTGCTCGGCCAGGCGCCCGCCCAGGTCCCAGCGGCTGGCCTTGGCCTTCTCGCGCGCGTCGCCCTCGGGCGGCACGTGCCACACGCCGGTGCCCGACGGCGCCGTCGCGCCCGAGGTGCCGCAATAGCCCTTGTCGGCCAGGACGACGCGGGCGCCGCGCGCGGCCGCGCTGATGGCGGCCCAGGTGCCGGCCGGGCCGCCGCCGACGACCAGCACGTCGGCCTGCGCATGGCGGCGGCCCTCGGCGGCCACGGCCCGGGGCCCGGCTTCATCGTGTGTGCTCATGGTGTGGGGGTCCTCGCGGGGGAAAGGAGAGCCAACTAATCTAGGCCCCACCCCACCGCACCCCAACAAAGGATTGCATCTATCCATATGCGCCCGAGGATTGAACAGGCCAGAACGGGCTGGCATTCGCCGGGCATTGCGGTAAAAAGCTCGGACCAGGCGCCAAACCGGGGAAAATAGCGCGCTTCCCTGGCCCCGCGCAACCCTGCAGAATGTGCGCCCTCCGCGCTACCGCGCCGGGACACTTGCCATCATCCGTTCCATGAGCCTTACATCCCCTTCCCCGACCGCCTTGATCCAGCTCGACGCGGTCAGCAAGACCTACGCCCTGCCCGACGGCGGCCGCTTCGAAGCCGTGCGCGGCGTTTCGCTGGACATCGCCGCCGGCCAGGTCTTCGGCCTGATCGGCAAGAGCGGCGCCGGCAAGTCCACCCTGCTGCGTCTCATCAACCTGCTCGAACGCCCCGACGCCGGCCAGGTCCGCGTCGACGGCCGCGACCTGACCGCGCTGTCCAAGCGCGAGCTGCGCGCCACCCGGCAGAACATCGGCATGATCTTCCAGCAGTTCAACCTGCTGCAGAACGCCAGCGTGTATGACAACGTGGCCTTCCCGCTCAAGCTGCACGGCGGCCGCAGCCGGGCCGAGATCGCGCAGCGCGTGCACGACTGCCTGGCCCTGGTCGGCCTGAGCGACAAGATCGAAAGCTACCCGGCGCAGCTCTCCGGCGGCCAGAAGCAGCGCGTGGCCATCGCCCGCGCGCTGGCGCCGGCGCCCAAGGTGCTGCTGTGCGACGAGCCGACCTCCGCGCTCGACACCGAGACCACCCGCTCGGTACTGCAGACGCTGCGCGAGATCAACGCCAAGCTGGGCGTGACCATCGTCATCGTCACCCACGAGCTGTCGGTCGTGCATGCTCTGTGCGACCGCGTCGCCATCGTCGAGGGCGGTGGCATCGTCGAGCAGTTCGACGTCGCCGACTTCCGGACCCCGCGCGCCAGCGCGCTCGGCCGCGAGCTGGCCCAGGAGCAGGTGCGCGAGGACATCTTGCGCGAGCACGCCCACCGCATCGAAGCCGCCGCCCGCCAGGCGGCCTGAATCGGCCCATCCCCCAGACAATCACTGCTAAATCGCCATGTCCGAAAGCATCATCGCCATCCTGCCCGAACTCTGGGACGCCACCGGGCAGACCTTCCTCATGCTCGCCATCGGCCTGAGCGCGGCCATCGTCATCGGCGGCCCGCTGGGCGTGCTGCTGTTCCTGCTCGGCCCCGGCCAGTCGCTGGCCCACCGCCCGCTCTACCTGGTGCTGAGCTGGATCGTCAACACCGTGCGCTCCTTCCCCTTCATCATCCTGCTGGTCGCGCTGGTGCCGGTCACGCGCATCATCGCGGGCACCTCCATCGGCCCGCTGGCCGCGTCGGTGCCACTGTCGATCGCCGCCATTCCCTACTTCGCGCGGCTGGTCGAGCAAAGCATCCGCGAAGTGCCGCGCGGCGTGATCGAGGCGGCCCACGCCATGGGCGCCTCGGAGTTGCAGATCGTCTGGCGCGTGCTGGTGCTCGAAGCCCGCTCCGGGCTGATCCTGGCGCTGACCGTGCTGGCCGTGAGCTTTCTGTCCTACTCGGCGATCGCCGGCGTGGTCGGCGGCGGCGGCATCGGCGACCTGGCCATCCGCTATGGCTACTACCGCTTCCAGACCGACGTCATGCTGCTGACCGTGGCCCTGCTGATCGTGCTGGTGCAGATCATCCAGTTCGGCGGCAACGCCCTCGCGCACCGGCTCGACAAGCGCTGAACGGCTTCCCCCTGCTTTTCTCGATCGACACCCCCAAGGAGTCACCATGTCCATCATCCGCCGCCAGTTCGTGCTGACCGCCCTGGCCGCCACCCTCGGCCTGAGCGCCGCCGCCCACGCCGCCGACCCGGCCAAGACCCGCCTGGTGCTGGGCGCCACCGCCGGCTACAACTACGACGTGCTCAAGAAGGCCATCGCGCCGCAGCTCGAAAAGGAAGGCTACGAGGTCAAGCTGGTCGAGTTCAACGACTACGTGCAGCCCAACCTGGCGCTGGCCCAGGGTGCGCTCGACGCCAACCTGTTCCAGCACATCGCCTACCTCAACCGCTTCAAGACCGACCAGAAGCTCGACCTAGTCGACCTGGTGCAAAGCACCACCGCGCCCATGGGCATCTACTCCAAAAGCCGCAAAAGCCTGGCCGAACTCAAGGACGGCGACCGCGTGACACTGCCCAACGACCCCAGCAACCTGGCGCGCGCGCTGCAACTGCTGGTCCAGCAGAAGCTGATCACCGTCAAGGCCGACATCGACCCGCTGCGCGTGAGCGAGCGCGACGTGAGCGGCAACCCCAAGAACCTCAAGTTCCAGCCCATCGAGGCCGCGCAACTGCCGCGCGCCCTGGGCGACGCCGCCATCGCCATCGTGCCCGGCAACTTCGCCACCTCGGCCGGCCTCAAGTTCACCAGCGCCCTGGCGCTGGAAACCCCGCCGGTGCAGTACCAGCAAGTCGTCGCCGTCAAATCGGCCGACGCCGCCCAGCCCTGGGCCAAGGACCTCGCCGCGGCCTTCAAGTCGCCCTTCTTCAAGCAGGTGCTGGACCAGGAATTCCCGGGCTATACGCGCCCGGCTGGCCTGTAAGCGAGAAACGCCCTTTTTTGCTGGACACTGGCGGCTGGACCACTCCCGTCACGGACCCACGCCATGGCCGCCAAACGACCGCACGCCTTTTTTCGCAGCCAGGACAAGGCCCTCGCCCGCCGCTGGGCCGACTGGCTCGCCGCCGACGGCGGCGGACGCGCCCGCACGCTGGACGCGCTGGACCCGGGCGCCAAGCCTTTTTCAGGCGGCGACAAGGCGCGCGACAAGGCCGCCGTCGAGGTCCTGGCCACTGAGCTCGACACCCTGCAGAACCTGTTCTATGCCGACCGCCGCTACAAGCTGCTGGTGGTGCTGCAAGGCCCGGACGCCGCCGGCAAGGACGGCACGCTGCGCGGCGTGTTCGGCCGCATGAGCCCGCTGGGCCTGCGCGCGGTGAGCTGGAAGGCGCCCAGCGCCGCCGAGCTGGCGCACGACTACCTCTGGCGCATCCACCAGCAGGTGCCGGCCGCCGGCGAGGTCGCCATCTTCAACCGCAGCCACTACGAGGACGTGCTGGTGCCCGTGGTCACCGGCGCGATCACGCCCGCCCAGCAGCGCCAGCGCCTGGCCCACATCAACGACTTCGAGCGCATGCTGACCGAAACCGGCACGGTGGTGGTCAAGTTCCTGCTGCACATCAGCCCCGAGGAACAGCGCGAGCGGCTGCAGGAGCGGCTCGACGACCCGGCCAAGCACTGGAAGTTCGACCAGGCCGACATCGCCGCGCGCCGCCAGTGGGCCGACTACCGTCGCGCCTACGACGCACTGCTGGCCGCCACCCACACGCCGTGGGCGCCATGGACCATCGTCCCGGCCGACTCCAAGACCCATCGCAACCTGATGATCGCCACGCTGCTGCGCGAGGTGCTGCGCAACCTCGACCTGCGCTACCCGGCCGGCGACCCGGCGCTGGACGGACTGAAGATCGAGTAACGAAGGGACGGGGCCGGGATGGCTGCCGGAATCACCGCCGAATAACGGCCGCGCGGTGCGATCAGCGCCTGTTCAAGAACTGGCGCCGCCGCGCCGCAGCCAGTCCGCCAGCGTTTCGAGGCCGGCGGCCAGCGCCTGCGCCTGCGGGCGCGCGCCGGGCGCGGCCACTTCCTCCATCTGCCGCTGCAGGGTGCCGGCATGCGGCAGCATGGGGCCGAAGAAGAACTGGCGGTCGGCCCCCGCGCCCGGCGCGGCCTGCTCGTAGATCAGCACGGTGGGAAAGGTCTCGACGTCGAGCGCGTCGACCAGTTCGGACTGATCCTCGATGTCGATCCAGGCCGTGCGCCAGCCCTCGAAGCGGCCCACTACCTCTTCCTGCACCTGCCGATAGCCCCGGCAGGTGCCGCACCAGTCGGCGCACAGCACGACCACCCAGCGCACGGGCGGCTGGGGCGGCGTGGGAACGGAAACGGCAGGGGAATCGAACGGAGCAGGCATGGGACCGGAGCGAAGAACCGGGACTGAACCGGCACAAAAGCACGGGATAAAAGCACGGGATAGAACGAATGCGGGGGGCGAGTCTACGCCGAAGCCACGGCGCCCCCCGTCACAGCATATCGCCCAGGCGCAGGCCACCGATGCCGACCTGCTGCCAGAACGGCTCGGTGGCGGCGTTGCGCTCGATCAGCAGCCGCTGCGCCAGCGGCGCCACGGGCGTGCTGGCCGGGTCGACCAGCAGCACGTAGCGGCTGCGCGTGTCGTCGGCTTCGTCGAGCTGGCCGATCCAGTCGAGCTGCCGCAGCGCCTCCAGCACCGGCGCGAGCTGCAGCGCGTCGACGCTGAGGCGGTCGATCAGCTGCGTCTGCTCCAGCCCGCGCGCGTCGCCGGCGCGGCTTTGCGCCAGTTGGCGCAGGGTCTCCAGCGCCAGTTGGAACGGCCAGCCCGGGGTGTCGCCGCGCCGCGCCACGCCGGCCACCAGGCTGGGCATGTAGGCCACGATGACGGCGCCGAACAGCACGATCAGCCAGGCCGTGAAGATCCAGATCAACAAGATGGGCACGGTGGCGAAGGCGCCGTAGAGCGCCGAATACGTGGGGATCTGGCCCATGTAGAGCGCCAGCAGCCGCTTGGCGACCTCGATGCCCAGCGAGGCGAAGACGCCGCCGGCCAACGCGTGCGACCACTTCACGCGCGCATTCGGCATGTAGTGGTAGAGCGCGGCCATGCCGCAGGCCAGCAGCGCGAACTCCAGGCTGTCGAACAGCAGGCGCAGGCTGCCGGGCATGCCGCCGACCAGCCCGCGCGAGACCGAGTAAGCATAGGAGGTCATCGACAGGCTGGCCGCCAGCACCAGCGGCCCCAGCGTGATCAGCGCCCAGTACACCAGCACGCGCTGGCCGAGCGGGCGTGGCTGGCGCACGCGCCAGATGCCGTTGAGGGTGCGGTCGATGGTCAGCACCAGCATCAGCGCGGTAACGCCAACGACGCCGAAGCCGGCGATGCCCAGCCGGCTGGCCTGGGCCGCGAACTGGGTGACGTAGCCCATCACCTGGCGCGCGATATTGTCCGGGATCAGGCTGGTGAACAGCCACTTCTGAAGCGTGCCCTGGAACTGGGCGAACACCGGGAACATCGAGAACACCGCCAGCAGCACGGTAAAGAAAGGCACCAGCGCGATGGTGGTGGTGAAGGTGAGGCTGCTGGCCGTCAGGCCCAGCCGGTCTTCCCGGAAACGCCGCAGCAGCATGATGGCGGTGTTGCGCCACGGAAAGCCGGCGGTCTGCAGCAGCAGCCGCGACGCCGTGGCCGAGCGCAGCCACCAGCGCCGCCGGGTGCGAGTGGAAAGATGGGGAGGCATGCGCCGATGATGCACGATCCCGGCCGCCCTCGCGGTCAGTTCACGATCGGTTCACACCCCGTTCGCGTCCAGTTGGCGCCCAGTTGGAGGCCGGGCCGCCCGGCCGCCACGCGACTGTCGTTAAACTTCGCGCCTGTCTCCCACGGGGCCTGCGGCCCGCGGCGCGAACCTTCTCATCCAAACGACACCATGCAACAGCTCCTCGACCGCCTGGCCGCCATCACCGGCGCGGCGCACGTCCTGACCGGCGACGACCTCATCAGCTACGAACAAGACTGGCGCAAGCGCGCGCGCGGCAAGGCGCTGTGCGTGGTGCGCCCGGGCAGCACGCAGGAGGTGGCCGAAGTGGTCAAGGCCTGTTCCGACGCGCGCGTCTCGATCGTGCCGCAGGGCGGCAACACCGGGCTGGTGGTCGGCTCGGTGCCCGACGCGTCCGGCACCCAGGTGATCCTGAGCCTGCGCCGCCTGAGCGCCGTGCGCGCCATCGACCCGCACAACATGACGATCACCGTGGAGGCCGGCTGCATCCTGCAGAACCTGCAGGAAGCGGCCGACCAGGCCGGCTACCTGTTCCCGCTGAGCCTGGGCGCCGAGGGCAGTTGCACCATCGGCGGCAACCTGGCGACCAACGCCGGCGGCACGCAGGTGGTGCGCTACGGCAACGCGCGCGAGCTGTGCCTGGGGCTGGAAGTGGTCACCTCGCAAGGCAGCGTGTGGGACGGCCTGTCGGGCCTGCGCAAGGACAACACCGGCTACGACTTGCGCGACCTGTTCGTGGGCAGCGAAGGCACGTTGGGCGTGATCACCGCCGCCACGCTCAAGCTCTACCCCAAGCCGGCCGCGCAGCTCACCGCCTGGGCGGCGGTCGCCAGCCTGGAAGACGCCAGCCGTCTGCTGAGCCTGGCCCACCAGCACCTGGCGGCCAGCCTGACCGGCTTCGAGGTGATGAACCAGTTCGCGCTGAGCCTGGTCGACAAACACTACCCGCACCTGCGCGTGCCGATGTGGCAGGACACGCCCTGGTGCGTGCTGCTCGAAATCTCCGACCACGAGTCCGAGGAACACGCGCGCGGCCTGTTCGAGCGCCTGCTGGAAACCGCCTTCGAGGACGGCCTGGTGGCCGACGCCATCGTCGCCGAGAGCATCAAGCAGGCGCACGACCTGTGGCACATCCGCGAGAGCATCAGCCTGGCGCAGGCCGAGGAAGGCCTCAACATCAAGCACGACATCTCGATTCCGGTGTCCTCCATCCCCGCCTACGTGCGCGAGGCCGACGCGCTGCTGACCGAGCGCATCCCGGGCGTGCGCTTCGTCAACTTCGGCCACCTGGGCGACGGCAACCTTCACTACAACATCCAGGCACCGGTCGATGGCGACCCCAAGGCCTTCCTGCGCGAGCGCGAGGAAGAGATCAACACCATCGTCTACGACACCGTCAGCAAGTACCAAGGCTCGATCTCGGCCGAGCACGGCATCGGCGAGCTCAAGCGCCACAAGCTCCCGCGCCACAAGTCGCCGGTGGCGCTGACGCTGATGCATGCCATCAAGGGCGCGCTCGACCCGTTCAACACCATGAACCCCGGCAAGGTGCTCGAAACCCAGGGCTGACGTTCACCCCACCTACCCGCCCCTGCCCAGCCGCCAGGCCATGACCTCCGCCGCCCCCCGCCCACCGCGCCGCATGCAGCATGTCCATGCGCTGCGCGACCTCGACGCGCTGGCGCGCCGGTCGCTGCCGCGCCCGCTGCTGAGCTACGTGCGCGACGGCGCCGAGGACGAGCGCGCGCTGCGCGCCAACCGCGAGTCCTTCGGCGACTATGCGCTGGTCCCGCGCGTGCTCGAAGGCGTGGCCGGGCGCAGCCAGGGCATCGAGCTGTTCGGCCAGCGCTTCGCCTCGCCCTTCGGCATCTCGCCGGTGGGGCTGGGCGCGCTCTACGCCTACCGGGGCGACCTGGTGCTGGCCACCGAGGCCGCGCGCGCCGGCATCCCCTACGTGCTCAGCGGCGCCTCGCTGATCCCGATGGAGGAGGTGGCGCGCGCCGCGCCCTCGGCCTGGTTCCAGGCCTACCTGCCGGGCGATGCCGCGCGCGTGGAGGCCCTGGTCGAGCGCGTGCGCGCGGCGGGTTTCAAGACCCTGGTGCTCACGGTCGACCTGCCCGTCGGCGTCAACCCCGAGAACTACGTGCGCAACGGCTTCACCCGGCCGCTGCGCCCCGGTCTGCGGCTGGCCTGGGACGGGCTGGTGCGCCCGCGCTGGCTGCTGGGCACCTTCGCCCGCACCCTGCTGCGCCACGGCATGCCGCACTTCGAGAACTGGCGCGCCGAGCGCGGCGCGCCCATCCTCTCGGCCAGCGCACAGCGCGACGTGGGCGCCAGCGACCACCTCGATTGGCGCCATCTGCAACGGGTCCGCCAGGCCTGGCAGGGGCCGCTGGTGGTCAAGGGCATCCTGCGCTGGCAGGACGCGGTGCGCGCGCGCGACGCCGGGGTGGACGGCATCATCGTCTCCAACCACGGCGGCCGCCAGATCGACGGCGCGGTGGCGCCGCTGCGCGTGCTGCCCGAGATCTGCCGCGCCGTGCCCGACTTGACGGTCATGATGGACGGCGGCATCCGCCGCGGCAGCGACGTGCTCAAGGCCCTGTCGCTGGGCGCGCGCTGCGTGTTCGCGGGCCGTCCTTTCAACTACGCCGCGGCCATCGCCGGCGCCGGCGGCGTGGCCCATGCCATCGGCCTGCTGCGCGACGAGGTCCAGCGCGACATGGCGCTGCTGGGCGTCAACCGGATCGACGAGCTGGATGCGACCTTCGTCCGGCACATCGACAGCTTCAGCCCCGCGCGTAGCGCGACTTGAGCAAGGCCCAGGCCGCGCGCAAAGCCTGCGTGCGCCCGCCGGCCGGGCAACCCGGCCGCGCGGCATCGTTCCATGCGTACAAGTCGAGGTGGGCCCACGCCTGCCCACGGGGCACGTGCCGCGCCAGGTACAGGGCCGCGGAAATGGCGCCCGCCTGGCGCCCGCCCGCATTGGCCAGGTCAGCCACGCTGCTGGCGAGCAGCCGCTCGTAGGGCGCCCACAAGGGCATACGCCAGACCGGATCGCGGGTGCGGCGGCCGGCCTCCAGCCATTGCGCCGCCAGCGCTTCATCGTCGCAGAACAGCGCGGGCAGATCCGGGCCGAGCGCCACGCGGGCCGCGCCCGTGAGGGTGGCGAAGTCCAGGATCAGGTCCGGCCTGGCCTCGCAGGCCAAAGCCAGCGCATCGCCCAGGATCAGCCGGCCCTCCGCGTCCGTGTTGTGGATTTCGACACTCAGCCCGGCACGCGTGCGGATGATGTCGCCCGGCCGCAGCGCCTCGGGCCCGATGGCGTTGTCCACGGCCGGGATCAGCAGCGTCAGCCGCACCGGCAGCTGCTGCGCCATCACCACCCCGGCCAGCGCCAGCGCATGGGCCGCGCCGCCCATGTCCTTTTTCATGTGGCGCATGCCTTCGGCCGGCTTGAGGTCGAGGCCGCCCGTGTCAAAGCACACGCCCTTGCCCACCAGCGTCAGCGCCGGATGCTCGGGCCGGCCCCAGCGCAGCACGAGCAGGCGCGGCGCCCGGTGCGAGGCCCGGCCCACCGCGCTGATCGCGGGAAAGCCGGCCTGCAGCGCTTCGCCGGCAATGACCTCCACCTGCGCGCCCTGCGTGCGCGCCAGCTCGCGCACGGCCTGCTCCAGCTCCTGCGGGCCGAAATCCTGGGCCGGCGTGTTGATCCAATCGCGCGCCCGCGCATCGGCTTCGACCAGGGCACGCGTCTCGGCCGAAGTCCGCAACTGCAGCACAGCGGGGGGACGCACGGCAGGCCCGTGGTTCGTGAGATAGCGCGTGAAACGGTAGCTTGCCAGGCCCCAGCCCAGGGCCAGGGCCTCGCTCTCGCGGCCCGGGCGCACCCCGCGCGGCCGCCAGGCGAAACCGGCGGGCAAGGCGCTGGGCGCATGGGCATAGGCCCAGGGATCGCGCTTGTCCGCCACGCCCAGCACGGCCGAGCCGACGCCCCCCTCGCCCACAGCGGGCAGCAGGACCGCGCTGCCGGGGGCCGCCGTGAACTGCTGGGCATCCAGCCAGGCGCTGACGGCCGGTGGTTGCCCCGCCCGCCAGGCCGGCCATTCATCGGCACGCAACACCTGCAAGGGCAAGACAGGCAAGGCGCTAGCGGCAGCGCCGTCGCGCACGGGATCGGTATCGGGAGGGAAAGTCATGAATCAGCTCGGACGAAGACAGCGCCAGCATAGCGGCCGCGTGGACATCGGCGAGACTGACGCTCGCGTCGCCGCTATCTATATTTGCATATAAAGTCATGCATTTTTATTCCAAGACAACAGGATGAAGCTTGACGTTTTCTTTCAAGAATGGCGCCTCGAACATCCTGATACGCATAGACATGACTCCGTACACTCCCAATCGCCGACATCTCCTCGCCACGGCGGCCAGCACGGCGCTGGCCTATGGCCTGGGCAGCGCACACGCGCAGTCCCAGTCGTCCGCCACGCCGGGCGGCGCGCCCATCCGGGGCGGCACGTTGACGATCGGTTTGGCCACCAACGTGAGCATCATCGACCCGCACATCACCGGCAGTTCGGCCACCGCGGTGGTGGCGCGCAATCTGGTCGATTCGCTGGTCGGCCAGGCCGAGGACAACCGCATCACGCCGTGGCTGGCCGAGCGCTGGGACGTCAATGCCGACAACACCGTCTTTACCTTCCACCTGCGCCAGGGGGTGACTTTTTCCGACGGCACGCCGCTCGACGCGGCGGCCGTCAAGTACAACCTCGACCGCATCCTCGACCCGAAGACCACCTCGAGCTACGCCAAATCGCTGCTCGGCCCGGTCTCCGCCATCGAGACGCCCGGCACGCACACCGTCGTCATCCGCTACGCCAAGCCCTTCGCGCCCCTGCTGCAGGGCCTGAGCCTGCCCTACGTGGGCATCCAGTCGCCCACCTACCTGCGGCAGGCGACCAGCACCACCAACCACATCGTCGGCTCGGGGCCCTTCGTGCTCGAGTCTTACACCAAGGGCAGCGGTAGCCGGCTGCGCCGCCGCGACGACTACCAATGGGGCCCGGGCTACGCCACCCACCAGGGGCCGGCCCACCTCGACGCCCTGGTCTTTCGCTACCTGCCCGAGCCCTCGGTGCGCGTGGGCGCCCTCACCAGCGGCCAGGTGCAGGTGATCGACGACGTGCCCGCGGCCAACCGCCCGTCACTGGCCCGCAACCCGCGCGTGCAGCTCGTCACGCGCGAGAACCCCGGTGTCGTCCGCACCCTGCTGCTCAACACCGCACGCGGCCCGTTCCAGGATGTGAAGGTGCGCCAGGCCCTGCAAAGCGCCATCGACCCCAAGGCCGCCACGCAAGCGGCCTATGCGGACAGCCTCAAACCCGCCGACAACATCCTGGGCCCCGCCACCGAGTACTACGACCGCGGCGTCGCCGCCTCCTGGGGCTTCGACCTCGCGCGCGCCAACCGGCTGCTCGACGAAGCCGGCTGGCAGCAGCGCGGGCCCGACGGCGTGCGGCTGCGCGACGGCCAGCGCCTGAGCGTGCGCCACATCTATGACACCACCGAAACCACCACGACTGAGGTCACGCTCTACCAGGTGGTCCAGAGCCAGGCCCGGCAGGCCGGTTTCGACCTGCAGTTCGATCCGGTCGATTCGGGCGGCTTCACGCAAAAGACCGGCGCTGGCGACTACGACATCCTGTCCCTCTACTACGTGCGCGCCGAGCCCGACATCCTGCGCACCGTCTTCCACTCGTCCCGCATCCCGCCCAAGGGCGCCAACTATGCGCGCGTGGCCAGCGCCAGCCTCGACGCCCGGCTCGAACAGGCGTTGGGCGCCCCCAGCGCCGAACGCGAACGGCTCTACCGCGAAGCCCAAGCCGAAATCATCGGCCAGGCCTACGCGGTTCCGCTGGTCGTCAGCGGCTACCAGCTGGCCGCCACGACCCAGTTCAAGGGCCTGAACTGGGCCACCAACGCCAAGCCCAACTTCTATGACACCTGGCTCCAGCGCTAACACCGATCTGCGCCGTTGGAAACCCGCCGCGGCCCGACTGGCACGCCGTGTCGGCATGATCGCGGCCGTGCTGTGGACGGCTGCCACGCTGGGCTTCGCCACCGTCAAACTGATCCCGGGCGACCCCATCGACATCCTCTCCGGCGGAGAAAGCATCGTTGACGAGGGCCAGCGGCAGGCCATGGCCCAGCGCTTCGGACTCGACCAGCCGCTGCCCATTCAGTACCTGCGCTATGTGCAGAAGGCGCTGACGGGCGATTTCGGTGAAAGCTATCAGTTCCGCCAGCCTGTGGCCGAGGTCATCGCCGAGGCCGCCGGCCCCACGCTGGCGCTGGCCACCACCGCGCTGACCCTGGCCCTGCTGCAGGCCGTCGCCAGCGCCTTGCTGACGGCCGGGCGCGGCGCTGCGCTGCGCAGCGCGGCCTCCAGCGTCGAGCTGCTGCTGTTGAGCACGCCGGTGTACTGGGTCGGGCTGGTCCTGCTGGCTCTCTTCAGTTTCCAGCTGCAATGGTTTTCCGTGCTCGATGGCCAGGGCTGGGCCGCGCTGCTGCTGCCGGCCTTCACGCTGAGCCTGCCGCTGGCGGCGAAACTGGGCCAGGTGCTGCGCGACGGGCTGGAAGAAGCCCTGGCGCAGCCGTTCGCGCTGACCGTGCGCACGCGCGGCGTCAGTGCCACCATGCTGCGGCTGCGCCACGGCCTGCGCCATGCCGCGCTGGCCGCCTCGACCCTGACGGGCACGCTGCTGGCGGGCCTGCTGAGCGGCTCGGTGCTGACCGAAACCGTCTTCGGTCGCCCCGGCATCGGGCAGATCACCCTGCAGGCCATCCGCGGGCGCGACATGCCCTTGGTGCTGGGTCTGGTCATGCTCTCGGCGCTGGTCTTCGTGCTGGTCAACCTGCTGGTCGATGCGCTCTACCTGCTCATCGACCCCCGCTTGCGCAGGAGCGCTGCTCATGACTGATACACACACCGCCGCCCTGCCGCCACGGGTACGCAGCCGCTGGCTGGCCCCGGGTTTGCTTTTCCCTACGGCCGCTGTCGCGCTGGTGGCGCTGATGGCGCTGGCCCCTGGCCTGTTCACGTCCATCGGCCCCGAGGCCATCGACGTGCAGGCCATCTTCCAGCCGCCCAGCGCCGCGCACTGGTTCGGCACCGACCAACTGGGCCGCGACCTGTTCAGCCGTGTGGTCCACGGCAGCGCGCTGTCGCTGGGCATCGGCATCGGCGCGATGCTGCTGTCCTGTGTGGGTGGCATCGCGTTGGGCACGGCGGCGGCGCTCGCGCCGGCTCCGTGGCGTGGGCTGCTCGAACGCCTGATCGACTTGCTGCTGGCCTTTCCCGAGCTGCTGCTGGCACTGCTGGTGATCGCCGTGCTCGGACGCGGACCGCAGAACACCTTGCTGGCCGTCGGCCTGGCCGGCGTGGCGAGCTATGCACGTCTGGCGCGTTCGCAGGTCTTGCGGGTGAAGCTGTCGGGCTATGTCGAGCACGCCGTCGCGCTGGGCGAACGGCCGTCGGTCATCATCCTGCGCCGCATCGTGCCCAACACCACCCGGCCCCTGCTGATCCTGGCCACCATCGGCGTGGGCCACGCCGTGCTGGAGGCCTCGGCCCTGAGCTTCCTGGGCCTGGGCGTGGTGCCGCCCACGGCCGAATGGGGCGCGCTGCTGGCCGACGGGCGCAGCTACCTCGACGTCGCGCCCTGGCTCAGCCTGCTGCCGGCCAGCGTGGTGGCCGCCTCGGTCATCGCCATCACCGTGCTGGGACGGCGGCTGCGTGCCCTGGTGGCCAATGACGATGCGCTGTGACGAGATGCCCACCCCATCCCGGCCGCAGGCCGCACTTCCCTCCCCTCGCCCCTTGCGGGAGAGGGGCCAGGGGGGAGCAAGACCGGCCGGCTGCGTGGCCAGTTCACGAATACACATGCTGCGAATGGCGCATGACGCCAAGGAAATCAAACAACCATGACCCGGAATGACGAAACCGCTTCGGCACCGCTGTTGCACGTGCGCGGTTTGCGCGTGAACTTCGCGCGGCCGTCCGGCGCGCCCATCGAGGCCGTGCGGGATCTGAACTTCGATGTCACGGCCGGTGAAATCGTGGCGCTGGTGGGCGAATCCGGCTCGGGCAAGTCGGTGACGGCGCGCGCGCTGGTCGGGCTGGCCGGCGCACGCGCATCTGTCAGCGCCGATGCACTGACTCTGCGCACGGCCGGCGCCACCCACGACCTGCGCGCACGCACCGAGCGCGAATGGCGCCGCCTGCGCGGACGCGAGATCGGCTTCGTGCTGCAGGATGCACTGGTTTCGCTGGACCCCTTGCGGCGCATCGGCCGCGAAATCGCCGAGCCGCTGATCACGCACCGGCTGGCCAGCCGGAGCGACCTCGGCGCGCGTGTGGAAGCGCTGCTGGCGCGCGCCGGCATCGCCGACCCCGGCTGGCGCGCGGCCCAGTATCCGCACGAGCTCTCCGGCGGCCTGCGCCAGCGCGCGCTGATCGCCTCCGCCCTCGCGGCCGAGCCCCGATTGCTGATCGCCGACGAGCCCACTACCGCGCTCGACGCCAGCGTGCAGCAGCATGTGCTGGGCGTCTTCCAGGATCTCGCGCGCGAAGGCCACGGCATTCTGCTGATCACCCATGACTTGTCGGTCGTAGCCCGCATCGCGCACCGGGTGGCGGTCATGCACCAGGGCCGCATCGTCGAGACCGGTGCGACCCAGGAGGTGCTGGCCGCGCCGCGCGCGGACTACACCCGGGCCTTGCTGGCGGCCATCCCCACCGCCGCCCATCGCGGGCGCTGGCTGAGTCAGCTCAACGCGCACCGCCCGCCGCCGCGCCAGTCGACGCTCCCGCCGCCCAGCCAGGCCCCGGTGCTCGAGATCCGCCGGGTGTCGCAGGCCTTCACGCGCCCCGACGGCCAGCGGCTGCAGGCCGTCGACGACGTCAGCCTGCGCATCGACGAAGGCCACACGCTGGGCATCGTCGGTGAATCCGGCTCGGGCAAGACAACGCTGGGCAAGATCGCCCTGGCGCTGCGCGCGCCCGACAGCGGCCTGGTGCTGCTGCGCAACCAGCCCTGGAGCACGCTGGCCGAGCCGGCGCGGCGCCCGCTGCGGCCCTTCATCCAGACCATCAGCCAGGACCCGCTGGGCACTTTTGACCCGCAGTTGGACATCGCCAGCCTGATCGAGCAGCCTCTGCGCGCGCACGGCCAGCTTTCCGCCGAGGCCCGGCGCGCCCGCGTGCTCGAACTGCTGGCGCAAGTTGGCCTGGAGCCCGGGCTGCTGCATCGCCTGCCGCGCGCGCTCTCCGGCGGCCAGCGCCAGCGGGTGTCGATCGCCCAGGCGCTGGCCAGCGATCCCCGGCTGCTGGTCTGCGATGAGCCGGTCTCGGCGCTCGACGTCTCAACCCAGGCCCAGGTCCTCGACCTGCTGATCGAATTGCAGTCGCGGCTCGGGCTGGCGATGCTGTTCATCTCGCACGACCTCGGCGTGGTCCAGCACATGAGCCACCACATCGCCGTGATGAAGGACGGCCGCATCGTCGAGACCGGCACCACCGACCAGGTCTTCTCGGCACCGCGCCATGCCTACACCCGCACACTGCTGTCGACCGTGGCGCAACTGCCCCGGCCGGCGCCCGCGCCGGACCGCGCGCTCACGTCCTGACATGACGGGAGATTCGAAAGAATCGCCCGACACAGGCCGGCGCGCGACCTGCGTCACAATCTCCTGATGCCCCCCGAAGCAGTCCCTCCGCAACACGCCCCCCAGCCCGTTGAACGCCCGCCCCTGCGCCGCAAGGGCCTGCGCAGCCCCGAAGCGTTGGCCCCGCTGCGGCACCCCACCTTCCGCATGCTATGGCTGACCTGGGTGGCGGCCAACACCTGCATGTGGATGAACGACGTGGCCAGCGCCTGGATGATGACCTCGCTGACCACCTCGCCGGCCCTGGTGGCGCTGGTGCAGGCGGCCTCGACGCTGCCGGTGTTCCTGCTCGGGCTGCCCAGCGGCGCGCTGGCCGACATCCTGGACCGGCGGCGCTATTTCATGCTGACGCAGATCTGGGTGGCGGCCGTGGCGCTGCTGCTGTGCCTGGTGCTGGCGATGGGCTGGATGACCGCGCCGCTGCTGCTGTCGCTGACCTTCCTCAACGGCATCGGGCTGGCGATGCGCTGGCCGGTGTTCGCCGCCATCGTGCCCGAGCTGGTGCCGCGCGCGCAGTTGCCGGCGGCCATGGGGCTCAACGGCATCGCCATGAATGCCTCGCGCATCATCGGACCGCTGGTGGCTGGCGCCGTCATCGCCAGCGCGGGCAGTCTCTGGGTCTTCGTGCTCAACGCCGTGCTGTCGATCGGCTCGGCCTTCGTCATCCTGCACTGGAAGCGCGAGCACAAGGTCAGCCCGCTCGGGCGCGAGCGGCTGGGCAGCGCCATCCGCGTCGGCCTGCAGTTCGTGCGCCAGTCGCCGCGCATGCGCTCGGTGCTGCTGCGCGCGGCGGTGTTCTTCGTGCACGCCACGGCGCTGCTGGCGCTGCTGCCGCTGGTGGCGCGCGCCATGCCCCGGGGCGACGCTGGCACCTTCACCTCGCTGCTGGCCAGCATGGGCGCGGGCGCCATTCTGGGCGCGCTCACGCTGCCGCGCCTGCGCCGCCGCTGGAGCAACGAGCAGTTGCTGCGCAACGGCTGCATCGGCGTGGCCATGGCACTGCTGGGCGCCTCTTTCGCGCCCAACGTCTACCTGGGCATGCCGGCCATGGCCATCGGCGGCTTCGCGCTGCTGTGCAGCGCCAACTCGCTGACCACCATCGCCCAGCTCTGCCTGCCCGACTGGGTGCGCGCGCGCGGCATGTCGATCTACCAGATGGCGCAGATGGGCGGCTCGGCCCTGGGCGCGGTGCTGTGGGGACAGGTGGTGACGCACGCCTCGCTGCACATGGGCATGGCGATTGCCGCCGCCTCGTGCGTGGTCTGCATGCTGGCGCTGCAGTTCTTCCTGCCCGACCGCAGCGTGCTCGAGGACCTGACGCCCTCGGCCGCCTTCAAGACCCCGGTGGCGCT
Source organism: Comamonas sp. (assembly GCA_047606565.1). Lineage (GTDB taxonomy): Bacteria > Pseudomonadota > Gammaproteobacteria > Burkholderiales > Burkholderiaceae_C > Comamonas_F. Next base: position 9,469 of record JASGEH010000219.1, on the reverse strand, counting down.
CCAGACGCCCACGCACGGGCAGATCCAGGTCAACATCGAATACCTGATCGACCCGCTGCGCGCCGAGGAATTCCGCGCGCTGATGCAGGAGAGCCGGCGCAGCCGCCTGCGCCAGGGCGCGCTCGACTGGCGGCTGCTGCACGACCTCAACGACCCCGGCCGCTTCGTCGAGCAGATCACCGACGAATCGTGGACCGAACACCTGCGCCGCTTCGACCGCGTCACCGCCTACGACGTCAGCCTGCGCGACAAGAAACTGTCCTTCCACGCCGAACCCGAGCCGCCGCGCGTGACCCGGCTGCTGGTCGACGCCGACCGTTCCTGATCTGTCGCGGCCCATCCGGCCGCCTGCCGCCCGCGCGCAGCCCCTGCGCTAAACTCGTCGCCTCCCGGCGGCTTGCGCCGCAGCCGCCCGCCTTCCGATCGCCGCAGCTTCCCCCATGACCGACCCCTCCCCGGCGCCCGCGCCCACCGCCACTCCCGTTCCTCGCCAGTACGAGGACTTCATGCGCCACGTGGCCGAGCACGGCGTGCTCAAGGGCGACCGCACCGGTACCGGCACGCGCAGCGTGTTCGGCTACCAGATGCGCTTCGACCTGCGCCAGGGCTTTCCGCTGGTCACCACCAAGAAGGTCCACCTCAAGTCCATCATCCTGGAGCTGCTGTGGTTTCTGCGCGGCGATCGCAACGTGCGCTGGCTGCAGGAGCGCGGCGTGACTATCTGGGACGAATGGGCGCGCGCCGACGGCGACCTGGGCCCGGTCTACGGCGTGCAGTGGCGCAGCTGGCCCACGCCGGGCGGCGGCCACATCGACCAGATCGCCGACGTCGTCAAGACCCTCAAGGCCAACCCCGACTCGCGCCGCATCATCGTCAGCGCCTGGAACGTGGCCGATCTGCCCGAGATGGCGCTCATGCCCTGCCACGCCTTCTTCCAGTTCTACGTCGCCCCGCCGCAGGCGCCCGGCGAACGCGGCCGGCTGAGCTGCCAGCTCTACCAGCGCAGCGCCGACATCTTCCTGGGCGTGCCCTTCAACATCGCCAGCTACGCCCTGCTCACCCACATGGTCGCGCAGCAGTGCGACCTGGAGGTGGGCGACTTCATCTGGACCGGCGGCGACTGCCACATCTACGACAACCACCAGGCCCAGGTCGCCGAACAGCTCGCGCGCGAGCCCTATCCCTACCCCACGCTGCACATCAAGCGCCGGCCCGACTCGATCTTCGGCTACGAATACGAAGACTTCGAGGTGCTGGGCTACCAGCACCACCCGGCCATCAAGGCGCCGGTGGCGGTTTAGGCCCTGGCGCGACCCGCATGCCCATCCACCTCATCTACGCCCAGGCCGCCAACGGCGTCATCGGCCGCGACAACACCCTGCCCTGGCACCTGCCGGAAGACCTGGCCCACTTCAAGCGCCTGACCAGCGGCCACCCGGTGGTCATGGGCCGCAAGACCTGGGACTCGCTGCCGCCGCGCTTTCGACCGCTGCCCGGGCGGCTCAACCTGGTCGTCACGCGCCAGCCCGGCTGGCAAGCCGAGGGCGCGGCGGGCGCGGCAAGCCTGGAAGACGCCTTCGCCCTGGCGCGCGAACAAGCCGGCGCCGACACGCCCATCTGGGTGATCGGCGGCGCGCAGATCTATGCCGCCGCCCTGCCGCTGGCGGACGCCGTGGTCGTGACCGAGCTGGAACAGGCCTTCGAGGGCGATGCCCACGCGCCCGCGCTGGACAAGGGCTGGCGCGTCGCCGAACAAGATCCGCCCGCCGGCTGGCACACCGCGAGCAACGGCCTGCGCTACCGCTTCCGGACGCTGCACCGGATCCCGGCGAACTAAGCTTATTCGGAAAACAAGCATCCGCAGGCACGCGGCCTGGGCAGACCCTTCCTAGAATTCCTGGGCCCGCATTCGTCCTCCCTGCTTTTCTTTCCGCGGCGCGACCTTGGGCGCCAGAGGCGGGCTAGCGGCGCCAACTGTCGCGCCCCACGCAGCCCTTCCCATGACATCCATCTCCCCGAGGCCGCTGGCCCTGGCCACCCTGGCCCTGATTCTGAGCGTGGGCCTGACGCCCCTGTCCTTCGCGGCCACCCCGGCCGACACCCTGGTCATCGCGCGCAACACCGACGATGCGCTCACGCTGGACCCAGCGGCCGCGTTCGAGGTCTCGACCGGCGATCTCGTCTCCAACCTCTACCAGCGCCTGTTCAGGAACGACCCCGGCCAGCCCAGCGGCCTGGCCGGCGAGATCGCGCAAGACTGGTCGTTCTCGCCAGACGGCCAGACCCTGACCGTGCAGATCAAGCGCGGCCTGGTGTTCGCCTCGGGCAACCCGCTGCAAGCCGACGACGTGGTCTACAGCCTGCGGCGCGCCGTCAAGCTCCAGAAGTCGCCCTCCTTCATGCTCGCTGGCCTGGGCTGGACGCCGGACAACGTGGACGCGCTGGTGCGCAGCGGCCCCGGTGGCAGCGTCGAGCTGCGCACACCCCAACGGCTGGCGCCCGACTACGTGCGCAGCCTCCTGAGCACCAGTGTCGCCGCCATCGTCGACCGCCAGTTGCTGGCCCAGCACGAGAAGGACGGCGATTTCGGCAACACCTGGCTGACCAGCCATTCGGCCGGTTCCAGTGCCTATGTCCTGGCCAACTGGAAGCCGCGCGAGGCCATCGTGCTGCAGGCCGCGCCGCACTACGCGGGCACGCCAGCCCACCTCAAGCGCATCGTCGTGCGGCATGTCGGCGACCCCGCCTCGCAGCGCCTGCTGCTCGAAAAAGGCGACGTGGACGTGGCCTCCAACCTGACGGCCGACCAACTGCCGCCCCTGAAGGCCAACCCCAAGCTGCGCATCGTGCAGCAAGCGTCCGGCACGGTGTTCTATGTCGGCCTGGGCCAGAACCACCCGGCCCTGGTCAAGCCCGAAGTGCAGCAGGCGCTGCGCTACCTGATCGACTACGACGGCATCGCCGGCAAACTGCTGCAAGGGCAGTTGAGCGTCAACCAGGGCATCATCGGCCAGGGCCTGCCAGCGGCGCTGCCCGACCAGCCCTTCCGCTTCGACCCAGCCAAGGCCCGCGCGCTGCTGGCCCAGGCCGGCTACCCGCCGGGCAGCCTGAGCCTGGACTTCGACGTGCCCACGCTCTCGCCCTACAACGAGATCGGGCAGGCTCTGGTCCAGTCCTTCGCCGCCGGCGGCGTCCAGCTCAAGCTGCGCAGCGCCGACATCAAGCAGGTGCTGACGCTCTACCGCAAGCGCCAGACTTCGCTGATCGTCTTCAGCTTCGTGCCGGACTACGCCGATCCGCACGCCTCGCTCGATTTCTTCGTCAGCAACCCCGACAACAGCGACGCCAGCGCCACCAAGAGCATCGCCTGGCGGCTGCACTGGCAGGACCCGGCCTACAACCAGGCCATTGCCGACGCGCGCCAGGAACTCGACCCCGGCAAACGCAACCAGATCTACATCGACCTGCAAAAGAAGCTGCGCGCGGCCTCCCCCTTCGTGCTCGCCTTCCAGGGCCGGGAGACGACCGGGCTGTCGGCCGCCGTGCAAGGCTACGCCAAGCCCGCCGTGACCGAAAACGTGAGCTTCGCCGACCTCTCCAAGCACCCGTGAAACGACTGCGACTTCCGCGCCTGTCCCTGGCCGGCCCTCGCCCGGGGGGCACTCCGGGCTGCGCCTGGAGCATCCAAGCCTGGCGCCTGTCGAGGCGTGCGGCCGGGCTGCTGCTGACCCTGTTCGCCAGCCTGCTGGGCCTGGCGCTGGTGACCTTCTTCATCGGCCGCCTGCTGCCGACCGACCCCGTGCTGGCACTGGTCGGCGACCACGCCAGCGCCGAGACCTACCAGGCAGCCTTCGAGAAGCTGCGCCTCGACCAGCCGCTGCCCCGCCAGTTCCTGGCCTACCTGGGCGACGTGCTCGCGGGGGACTGGGGGGTATCGGCCACCACCTCGCGGCCGGTGGCTGAGGACATCGCCACCTTCTTTCCCGCGACGGCCGAACTGGCCATCGTGGCCATCGCCATCGGCGTCGGGCTGGGCCTGCCGCTGGGCCTGGTCGCCGCGCGCCACGCGGGACGCTGGCCGGACCACGCGAGCCGGCTGCTCTCGCTCGCCGGCCATTCCGTGCCGGTGTTCTGGCTGGGGCTGGTCGGCCTGCTGGTCTTCTACGCGCGCCTGGGCTGGGTGGGCGGCCCCGGCCGGCTGGACATCGCCTATGCCTACAGCATCGACAGCGTCACCGGCATGGTGCTGATCGACACCCTGCTGGCCGGCGACCGCGCGGCCTTCCTGAACGCGCTCTCGCACATCGCTCTGCCGGGCATCATCCTCGGCCTGATGGCGCTGGGCTACATCGCCCGCATGACACGCGCCTTCCTGCTCGGGGAAATGGGCAAGGACTACCTCACTACGGCCAGGCTCAAGGGCCTGAGCGAGGGGCAAATCCTGGTGCGGCATGTGCTGCCGGCCGTGGCCGGGCCGGTGCTCGCCGTGATCGCCTGGACCTTCGCCTACCTGCTCGAAGGCGCGGTCCTGACCGAGACCCTGTTCGCCTGGCCCGGCCTGGGCCTGTACATCACCCAATCGCTGTTCGCCGCCGACATCCCGGCCGTCCTGGCCGGCACCTTGCTGATCGGCGTCTGCTTCACCGCCGTCAACTTCATCGCCGAGGCGCTGCAGGCCCTGCTCGACCCGCGCACGAGGGCTGCGGCATGAGCAGCGCCGGGCCGTCCCAAGAAGCTCATGCCGCAGCCCGCCAGGGCGAAGGCCGCTCAGTGAGCAGCGCAGCCCGTCAGATCGGAGAACCCGTGGACAGCGCCGCAGGCCAGCCCCTGCGCGCCGCCCTGCGCGGCCTGCTGGCCTCGCCCATCGGCTGCCCGGGCCTCGTGCTGGTGTTGCTGATCGTGGCGGCGACACTCGCCGGCCCCGTGCTGCAGGGCGTCGATCCGATGGCCCAGGTGCTGGCCGAGCGACTGCTGCCGCCGTCGGCGCACCATCCGCTGGGCACCGACAGCTATGGCCGCGACATCCTGGCCCGCGCCCTGGCGGGCGGCGCCTACTCGCTGGCCATCGTCGCCCTGGTCATCGCGCTGGCGGCGCCGGTCGGCATGCTCTACGGCGTGGCCGCGGGCTACGCCGGCGGCGTGCTCGACCGCGTCCTCATGCGGATCGCCGACGTCTTCCTGGCTTTTCCGCGTCTGGTGCTGGCGTTGGCCATCGCCGCAGTACTGGGCGCGGGCATGGGCACGCTCATCCTGGCCATCGGCATCACCGGCTGGCCGGCCTATGCCCGTATCGCCCGCGCGCAGGCCGCCGCGCTGCGCTCGGCCGACTTCGTGCTGGCCGCAGAGACTCTGGGCGTGTCGCGCGCCGCCATCGTCTGGCGTCACCTGATGCCGCAGGTGCTGCCGGCCATCGTCGTTCGCGCGGCCCTCGATGCACCTGGCGTGGTGCTGATCGCCGCCGGGCTCGGCTTTCTGGGCGCCGGCCTGACGGCCGGCACGCCCGAGTGGGGCGCCATGATCGCCGACGGCAAGACCGTGATCTTCGACCACTGGTGGGTGAGTGCCTGTCCCGGCCTGTTCCTGGTGGCGCTCAGCCTGGGCCTCAACCTGGTCGCCGATGCGCTGCGCGACCACTTCTCGCCGCACGCACGATGAGGGCTGCATCCACCCCCACCCCCGCGCCACCCGACCTGCTGAACGTCGAGGGGCTCACGATCGCCTTCTCGGCGGACGGCCCGGCGGCCGTGCGCGACGTCTCGTTTCGCATGGGGCGCGAGCGGCTGGCGGTGGTCGGCGAGTCCGGCTCCGGCAAGTCCGTGCTGTTTCGCTCGCTGCTGCGGCTGCTGCCCGGCAGCGCGCGCGTGCAGGCGCGCCGCCTGGATTTCGCCGGCACCGATTTGCAGGCCGCCTCGCCGGCCGCCATCCGGCGCCTGCGCGGCAGGCGCATCGGCTTCATCCTGCAAGACCCCCACCATGCGCTGCACCCGACCCAGACCCTGGGCGCGCAGATCGCCGAGATGCTGCGGCTGACGCAGGGGCTGGCGCGGCGGGCCGCCTGGGAGCGGACGCTGGCGCTGCTCGACGAGGTCCGCATCGCGCGGCCGGCGCAGGCCGCGCGGCTGTACCCGCACCAGGTCTCGGGCGGCATGGGCCAGCGCGCCATGATCGCCATGGCGCTGGCCGGCGAGCCCGAACTGCTGATCGCCGACGAGGCCACCTCGGCGCTCGACGCCGTGGTCCGGCATGAGATTCTCGCGCTGATCGACGCCGCGGTCGAACAGCGCGGCATGGGCCTGGTGCTGATCAGCCACGACCTCGACCTGGTGGCGCGGCACGCCGACCGGGTGCTGGTGATGTACCAGGGCCGGCTGCTCGAAACCCTCGCCGCGACACGGCTGAACGATGCAGCCCACCCCTACACGCGCGGGCTGCTGGCCTGCCGTCCGGCGCTGGCGCACATCGGCCGCGAGCTGCCCACGCTGCAACGGAGCGACGCATGGCTGGCGTGACCCTCCCGCCCGCGCTCGACATCCGCGACCTGGCCGTCCAGCGGGGCGCCCAGTCCATCCTGCGCGGCGTGTCGCTGACGCTCGCCGCCGGCGGCAGCCTCGGCATCGTCGGCGAATCGGGCTGCGGCAAGACCACGGTGCTGCGCGCCATCGCGGGCATCGGCGGCGGCTGGCGCGGCCAGATCGCCGTCGACGGCGTGCCGCTGGCCGCCAAGCGCACCCTCGCCGACCGCAAGAAGCTGCAGATCGTCTTCCAGAACCCGGCCGCCGCGCTCAATCCCGCGCAGACCATCGCCACCATTCTGGGCGAGCCCTTGCGCGTGCACGGCCTGGCGCGGGACGCGCGGCGCATCGAGGCCGTGCTCGACCAGGTCGCGCTGCCGCGCCAGGTGCTGCAGCGCCTGCCCCACCAGCTCTCGGGCGGCCAGCGCCAGCGCGTGTGCATCGCGCGCGCGCTGCTGGTCGAGCCGCGCATCCTGCTGCTCGACGAGCCGACCTCGGCGCTCGACCTCTCGGTCCAGGCCGAGGTCCTCAACCTGCTGGCCGCGCTGCGCCGCGAGCTGGGCGTGGCGCTGCTGCTGGTCAGCCACGACATCGCGGTCGTCGCCCACCTGTGCGAGGACATCGCCGTCATGCGCGACGGCGTGGTGGCCGAGCGGCTCACGCGCGCCGACCTGCTGTCGCAGCGCGCGCAAACCCCTTACACGCAACGCCTGCTGGCGGCCTCGGGCCTGTTGCGGCCGCCGCCCTCCTTCCCCTCATCCCCCTCACCTCTGGAGCCCTCATGACCCGCAGCACGCATGGCGAGCGACTCAGCCTCGGCGCCTTCCTCTATTTCACGGGCCACCACGTGGCGGCCTGGCGCGACCCTTCGAGCTGGGCGGGCGACCAACTGGCGCACTACACCGGCTTCGCGCAGATCGCCGAGGCCGCCAAGCTCGATGCCGTCTTCATCGCCGACAACCCGGCGATCCGGCTGGACAACCCGGACGCGGCCGCCCACAGCGCCCACAGCGGCGTGACGCACTTCGAACCGCTGACCCTGCTGTCGGCGATCGCCGCGACCACCCAGCGCATCGGCCTGATCGCCACCGCCTCCACCACCTTCAGCGAACCCTACAACCTGGCGCGCCAGGTGCTTTCGCTCGACCACCTGAGCGCCGGCCGCGCGGGCTGGAATCTGGTGACCACCTCGGACCACAACGCCGCTCCCAACTTCGGCCATGCCCACCATGTCCTGCATGCCGACCGCTATGCGCGGGCCGAGGAATTCGTCGACATCGTCAAGGGCCTCTGGGACAGCTTCGACGACGATGCCTTCCTGCGCGACCGTGAAAGCGGCCGCTACTACGACCCCGCGAAGATGCACACGCTGCACCACCAGGGCGAACACTTCAGCGTCCGCGGCCCGCTGAACGCGCCGCGCTCGGTGCAGGGCCGTCCGGTGATCGTCCAGGCCGGCTCGTCGGAGACCGGCAAGACCTTCGCGGCGCGTTCGGCCGAGGTGATCTTCACCGCCCAGCCCACGATCGAATCGGCCCGCGCCTTCTACGCCGACCTCAAGCAGCGCGCGGTCGGTTTCGGTCGCCAGCCCGGCGACATCCGCATCCTGCCCGGCCTGTTCCCGGTGGTCGGCCGCACCGAAGCCGAAGCGCAGGCCAAGTTCCAGGCGCTGCAGGAGCGGGTCCTGCCCGTGGTCGGCCTGAACCTGCTCGAAAACCTGGCCGGGCGGACCCTGCCGCTGCGCGACCTTCCGCTCGACAGCCCGCTGCCCGATCTGCCCCGTACCAACAACAACACCAGCCGCCAGGACGTGGTGCTCGCCATCGCGCGCCGCGAGAACCTGACCCTGCGCCAGCTCTACCTGAAGCTGGCCGGGCCGCGCGGCCACCTGTTCCTGACCGGCACGCCCGAGACCATCGCCGACACCATGCAGGCCTGGTTCGAGAGCCATGCCTGCGACGGCTTCAACCTGCTGCCCCCCACCATTCCGGACGGCCTGACCGACTTCACCGAGCAGGTGCTGCCCGAGCTGCGCCGGCGCGGCCTGTTCCGGCACGACTACGAAGGCTCGACCCTGCGCGAGCACCTCGGCCTGCAGCGGCCGCAGCCCAAGCGGCGCACCGCCTGAGCGGCGGCGGCCGTGCGCTCAGCCTTCGCCCAACAGGATCTTCAAGTCATCGGCCAGCGCCTGGCTTCCGCTGCCGTAGCGGGTGAACAGGCGCAGCTTGCCGTGGGTGTCGTAGACGTAGCTGCCCGCCGTGTGGTCCATGGTGTAGCCGTCGGGCGTGGCGCCGGGGACTTTCTTGTAATAGACCTTGTAGGCCTTGGCGACTTCGGCCAGCTCCTCGGGTGTGGGGCGCAGGGCGACGAAGGACGGATCGAAATTGCCGACGTAGGCGCGCAGGATCTCGGGCGTGTCGCGCTCGGGGTCGACGCTGATGAAGACGCCGCGCAGCTTGCCGCCGTCGGCGCCCAGCAGCTGCTTGACCTCGGCCAGCTCGGCCAGCGTGGTCGGGCAGACGTCCGGGCACTGCGTGAAACCGAAGAAGACCACCACCAGCTCGCCCCGGAAATCGCTCAGGCTGCGGCGCCGGCCTTCGGCATCGGTCAGCGTGAAGCCTTGCGCGTAGCTCGCGCCGGTCACGTCCACCGCCTTGAAGTCGGGCTTGGCGGGCTTGCAGCCGGCCAGCAGCGCCACGCCCAGGCCGGCGGCCAGCCCTTGCAGGCCGACGCGGCGCGTGAACAGCGGGCTGGGAATGGAACTGGGGCCGACATCGGCCTGGGCAAGGGGTCGGCGCATGCGTACTCCTGGGTGAATACCGGCCGGGGCCTGCCGGTCAGAACAGATAGTGATCGAGCAGCAGGGCCGCGAACAGCAGGCTCAGGTGCACGAGCGAGAAGCGGAAGGTCTTGCGCGCCAGCGGCTCGGAATAAGCCTGCCACAGCGCCCAGGCGTG
>JASGEH010000218.1:0-7770 GCA_047606565.1 Comamonas sp. | reverse complement strand
GGTGGCGGCCCAGGCGGCGCCGGCCGCGACCGGCTCGCTGGCGGCGCTGGGCGTGCGCGGCGCGGCCGTGGGCATCCACGGCGTCTCCAAGAGCTATGGCGAGCTGCGCGTGCTCGACGACGTCAGCCTGCAGCTGGCGCCGGGCAGCGTCACCGCCGTCATCGGGCCGTCGGGCTCGGGCAAGAGCACGCTGCTGCGCACCCTCAACCACCTCGAACGCGTCGACAGCGGCTTCATCGACATCGACGGCGAGCTGGTCGGCTACCGGCGCGCCGGCGACACCCTCTACGAACTCAAGGAGCGGGCCATCCTGCGCCGCCGCGCCGACGTCGGCATGGTGTTCCAGAGCTTCAACCTGTTCCCGCACCTGACCGTCATCGACAACATCGTCGAGGCCCCGGTGGCGCTGGGCCGGCTGGGGCGGCCCGAGGCCGAGGCGCTGGCGCGCGAGCTGCTGGCCCGCGTCGGCCTGGCCGACAAGGCCCTGGCCTGGCCGCGCCAGCTCTCGGGCGGCCAGCAGCAACGCGTGGCGATCGCGCGGGCGCTGGCGCTGCGTCCCAAGGTGCTGCTGTTCGACGAGCCGACCTCGGCGCTCGACCCAGAGCTGGTCGGCGAAGTGCTGGCCGTCATCCAGGAGCTGGCGCGCAGCGGCGTCACGCTGCTGATCGTCACCCACGAAATCGGCTTCGCGCGCGAGGTGGCCGACACCGTCGTCTTCATGGAGCACGGCCGCATCGTCGAGGCCGGAGCGCCGCAGCAAGTCCTCGGACAGCCGCGCGAGCCGCGCACCCGCGAGTTCCTGGCCAAGGTCCTGTGACCCGCCCCTCGCTGCCGCGCCCCTCCACGTCCCTTCACACCCATCGTCTTCCCCTCCCCAAAAAGGAAAACACCATGTCCTCTTTCCCACCCATTACCCGCCGCCTCTTCGGCACCTCGCTGGCCGCGGCCGCCGCGCTGGCGGCCGCGCCGCGCGTCTGGGCGCAAAACGGCACCGTGCCCGTCGCCGCACGCAACGAGGCAGCCATCGCCGCCATCGCCCAGCGCTACCGCTTCGTCAAGGACGGCGTTTTCACCGTCGGCATCTCGGCCGGCGGCAATCTGCCGCTCAACGAATTGCAGCCTGATGGCAAGACCGTGGTGGGCTACCACCCCGAGTTCGCCCAGAACATCGCTGAGAGTCTGGGCCGCCGGCTCGAACTGGCGGTGGTGGCCTGGGCCGACTGGCCGCTCGGGCTGGCCTCGGGCAAGTTCGACGCGGTGATCTCCAATGTCACCGTCACCGAGGCACGCAAGGAAAAGTTCGACTTCTCCACCTACCGCGTCGACCTGCTGGGTTTCTACGTCAAGGCCAGCAGCCCGATCCAGTCGATCAAGGAGCCCAAGGACGTCGCCGGGCTGCGCATCATCACCGACGCCGGCACCAACCAGGAATCCATCCTGCTGCGCTGGGACCAGCAGAACCGCGCTGCCGGCCTCAAGCCGGTCGAGGTGCAGTACTACGACGATGACCCGCTCAAGACGCTGGCGCTGCAGTCCGGCCGGGCCGACGTCATCTTCAGCGTCAACGCCTCGCTGGCCTTCCAGTCCAACGCCAACAAGGGACAGACGCGGCGGGTCGGCACGATCAACGGCGGCTGGCCGCTGCACGCCGACATCGCCATCGCCACCCGGCGCGACGCCGGGCTGGCCGCGGGCCTGACCGACATCATCAACGGCCTGATCGCCAACGGCCAGTACCTGCCGCTGCTCAAGCGCTGGGGGCTGGAGTCCGAGGCCATCGAGCGCTCGCTGACCAACCCGCCGGGCCTGCCCAAGGCCTGATCCCGGAGGACGCCCGTATGCCCAGCCCCTTCGCCCTGATTCGTTCGCCCGCGGCCAGACGGGTCTACCTGCTCGTTGGCTTGCTCGCCGGCCTGGCTGCGCTGGCCGCAGCCCCCGGTGCGGCGCATGCCGCCCCTCCGGTGCAGGATGCGGCGGCTGCAGCGGCCGCCGCCGCCGGCTTCGACCTGAGCCCGCAGCAGGCCGGGCGTATCCACGTCGGCAAGAACGCACGAGCGATCGCCGCCATCCCGGCCGGCTACCACTTCGTCACGCCCGGCAAGTTCACCGTGGCCATCGCCCCGGGCGGCGCGCCCCTGGCCGGCTACGCCACCGACGCGCGCACCGTGGTGGGCGCCGATCCGGACTACGCCAGCGCCATCGCCGAAAGCCTGGGGCTCACGCTGGAGCTGCTGCCCGTGGCCTGGGCCGACTGGCCGCTCGGGCTGACCTCGGGGCGCTACGACGCGGTGATCTCCAACGTCGGCGTGACCGAGGAGCGCAAGGAAAAGTTCGACTTCTCCACCTACCGCCAGGGCCTGCACGGCTTCTTCGCCAAGAGCACGAGTCCGCTCCAGCGCATCCAGGAGCCGCGCGATGCGGCCGGCCTGCGCATCATCCTGGGCGCGGGTACCAACCAGGAGCGCATCCTGCTGAAGTGGAACGAGATCAACTTGGCCGCTGGCCTCAAGCCGCTGGAGTTGCAGTATTACGACGACGATGCCACGGCCCTGCTGGCGATCGCTTCCGGGCGCGCCGACGTGATGGTGCGCCCGCATGCGCAACTGGTCTTCATCGCCGCGCGCGACCGCAACCTCAAGCGTGTCGGCACGCTCTCGGCGGGCTGGCCCGACCGTTCCGACGTCGCCATTGCCACCCGCAAGGGCTCGGGCCTGGCCGCTGCGCTGACGCTGGCCACCAACGGCCTGATCGCTGACGGCAGCTACGCGCGCATCCTCAAGCGCTGGCAATTGCAGGACGAGGCGCTGCCGACATCCGAAACCAACCCGCCCGGCCTGCCCAAGTCGCAGCCGAAACCCCGTTCCTGAACCATGTCCCGTCCTTTCGTCCGCCACCTCGCTTTCCTCACGCCCGGCAACTACGCCGACGACCAGCCCGCCGACGGGCTGGAGCGCATCCTGGAACTGTTCGCGCTGGGCGAGCGGCTGGGCTACGACGGGGCCTGGGTGCGTCAGCGTCACCTGGAACACGGCGTGTCCTCGGCCGCGACCTTCTTGGCGGCGGCCAGCCAGCGCACGCGCCGCATCGAGCTGGGCGCGGCTGTCATCCAGATGGGCTACGAGAGCCCGTTTCGTCTGGCCGAGGATCTGTCGCTGGCCGATGTGCTGTCGCGCGGACGCCTCAATATCGGCCTGAGCGCGGGCCTGCCCAACCATGCTGAGCTGATCGGGCCGCTGGTCTTTGACGAGCGCTGGCGTGAGCAGGACTTCTCGCACGCGCGCGTGCAGCGCCTGGCCGACAACCTCAGCGGCCGCTACCTCGGCGACGAGCAGACTTTGATCGTCTCGCCTGGCAACCAGCAGCGCCCGCGCCTGCAGCCGCACGCGCCGGGGCTGGCCGAGCGGTTGTGGTACGGCGGCGGCTCGCTGCGCTCGGTCGGCTGGGCGGGCGCGCACGGCTTCAACCTGCTCATCGGCAACCTCACCTCGGGCGAGGGCACCGACGATTTCCACGCCGCCCAACTGGCCCAGCTGGCGCTCTACCGCGCGCAACTCCCGCCACGGGCGGGGCGCCGCCCGCGCATTGCCCTCGGCCGCGTCATCGTGCCGACCGACAGCGCCGATGCCGCCACCCGCCGGCACTATGCCGACTACGCCGCCAGCCGCCACGCGCGCACCCTGGCACCGCAGGGCGAGCGGCGCACGTTGTATTCGCCGGACCTGGTCGGCAGCGCCGACGAGATCCTGGAGCGGCTGTACGCCGATCCGGTGCTGCGCGAAGTCGACGAACTGCGGCTGGAGCTGCCCTACGAATTCACGGCCGAGCAGTACGCCCAGATACTGGAAGACGTCGCCACCCGCATTGCCCCCGAGCTGGGCTGGCGCCCGCAAGGGCAAGGGCAGGCGTAGGCGCCGCCGGCGGCGCCTCGCTAGGGTGTGTCATCAATTGATCGGGCCCAGCGAAAGGACATGCCGGATGCAGTGCAAGGCGGCGTGGGCGCCGCGCATGCTCATGCGCAAGCCCACGGCAACGCTGGGCCCGATCAATTGATGACACACCCTGGGTGAGCAAGTAAATCCATTCTTCTTCGTTGCGCCGCGCCGGGGCCATCGCCAGAATGCCGGGCTTCTTTGCCCACCGTTCACAGACCGTCATGCCTCACACCGCCTCTCCCGTTCGCCATCCGCGCCGCCGCCGCCTGCTGCAAAGCGCCGCCGCCATCCTTGCCACCAGCGCGGCGCTGTGGTCACTGCCGCCCGCCTACGCGGAAACCGGCACCGTGCGCATCGCCAAGCAGTTCGGCCTGCCTTACCTGCCGCTGATCGTCGCGCAGGACCAGGGCCTGATCGAAAAGCACGCGCAGGCGCTGGGCGTGCCCGTCAAGGTCGAATGGGTGCAACTGGCCAGCGGCACCGGCATCACCGAGGCGCTGCTGGCTGGCGCGGTCGACTTCACCGGCGGCGGCATCGGCCCGCTGCTGCTGCTGTGGGACCGCACCCAGGGCAAGCTCGGCGTCAAGGCGGTCGCCGGGCTCGACGGCTCCACCGCCTTCCTCACCAGCAACAACCCGGCCGTCAAGACGATTGCCGACTTCAGCGAGAAGGACCGCATCGCGCTGCCCGGCGTGAAGGTGTCGGCGCAGGCGCAGTGGCTGCAGCTCGCGGCCTCGCGCCTCTGGGGCATCCAGAACTACACCCGGCTCGACGCCTTGACGGTTTCGCTGCCGCACCCCGACGCCACGGCGGCGCTGATCGCGGGCAAGTCCGAGATCACGGCCAATTTTGCCGTCGCGCCGTTTGCCTACCAGCAGATCGCCAGCCCCAACATCCACGTGGTGACCACCTCCGACGAGATCCTGGGCGGTCCGGCCACCAACACCTTCCTCTACGGCACCACACCTTTCCGCAAGGCCAACCCCCAGGTCTTCAAGGCCGTCTTCGAGGCCATCCGCGAGGCCCACCAGCGCATCGCCGCCGACAAGGCCGAGGCCGCGCGCGCCTACGTGCGCGTCACGCAGAGCAAGCAGACGCCGGAAGAAATCCTGGCCATCCTGCAAAACCCGGCCCAGCGCGCCGTCCTGGCCGCGCGCGGCACCTACGCGCAGGCCGAGTTCCTGCACCGCATCGGCACCCTCAAGCACAAGCCGGCGTCGTGGAAGGACTATGTGTTTCCCGAGCTGCAGGCGTTCGAGGGGAGTTGAGTGATGAGGGCTGCCGCGCTGGCAGCCGTATCCGTGTGTGTCGTGTATTCACGTCTGTAATACACTGTGCGATACAAGGAGATCGCCATGCCTCTGTCCATCCGCCTGGCCGCTGACGATGAAGCCCTGCTGGAGCGGGCGTCCAGCCAGTTGCGCATCAGCAAATCGGAGTTCATCCGGCGCAGCATCGCCGCTTATGCGGCCAAGGTGTTGCCGCCGCAGTCCAGCGCCGCCGAGATCGATGCGCTCTACATTGGGCAAGGGGGAGGGCTGCGCCGTCCGGACAGCGTCGCCGATGCGCGACGGCGCGCCATTGTGGAGCGGCTGCGTGAAAAGCACGGCTACGCTGACTGACACGGGTTTTCTGGTCGCGCTGTTCCATGACGCCGACCGGCACCATGCCAGTGCGCGCCAGATGCTACAGGCTTTGGCAGGCGTTCGCCTGTACACCGTGTGGGAAGTGTTGACCGAAGCGGGTTATTTGCTGGATGACGTCGGCAAACTCAATCTGATGCGCTGGGCGGCCGCCGGCCGCCTGACGGTCGTGAGCAGCGACCCCGCCACGTTGGGTGAAATGGCCGATTTCATGCAGCGCTATGCCGATGGCGGCGCAGACTTGGCCGATGTGGCCCTGGTGTTTGCCGCCGATCGGTTGGGCATCCACGACGTCCTGACCGTCGATCGCAAGGATTTCGACCGCTATCGCACGCCTGAAGGGCATCGGCTTACACGGCTCTGGCTCGAGGATTGACGCGAGATCCGGGCGGAGTTCCCCGGTCATGCGAGATGAACCAGGCATCTGCGGTCCAGTCTGCCCCCGGTCGTACTCCCTTCCCCTGACGGGGGATGGTTGGGGGAGTGGGGGATGCTGGCATGGGCGCCAGGGGACGACCGCATACCGTGACCCCCTCTCCCCCAACTCCTCTCCCGCGGGGGAGAGGGGAGCGGTTAGTGGCCTGTGGCCGGGATGGAGGGGGCGGGCCAGTTTCAGAACTGGTGAACGATGCCCGTCACGGCCGCCTTGGCGGTGCGCTGGCCGTCGCGGGTGCCGTCGGCGTCGTATTGACCCTTGAGCACGCCGAGGCCGGCATAGAGTTTGGTGCGCTTGGAGAGCAGGTAATCGGCGCCCAGGGCGAATTGGGTGACCGAACCTTGCAAGATGGAACTGGTGGAACGGTTGGCGTTTTCCGCGTAGCCGATGCCGGCCTTGAAGAGCCAGGCGCCCGCGGGCACATTGATACCAACCAGATAGGCATTCTTCTTGCCGTACGAATCGCTGCCGGAGACGCCGTAGTCGGCCTTGGTACCGTCATATTCATACTGGGCGAAGAGTTTCAGGAAACCCAGGTCGTAGGTACCGCCCAACTGCGCCAGAACCTTGTTGTTGAGGTCGAGGTCGGTGTCGAGGCCGTAGTTCTTCGACAGCGCCAGACCCAGGGCCAGCGGGCCGTTGGTGTAGTTCAGCGCAGCGGCGTAATGGGCACGCGATTCGCCGGTGAGGGTGGCGGTCGACGAATTGGTGTAGGCGCCGTTGCTGGTGCTTTCCTTGGGAGCGGCTTGCAGGCTCACTTGCAGGCCGGACCATTTCGGCGAATAGTAGGTCAGGGCGTTGTTCAGACGTCCCTGGTCGTCGTTGACGATATAGCCGGCGGAACCGTAGGCATAGCCCGAGGTGCTGAGCGGCGAGTAGTTGCCGGCCCAGTCGTCGAGCAGGGTGTATTGGCGGCCCGCGCGGACTTCGCCCCAGGTATCTTTCTTCAGGCTGATGTAGGACTGGCGGCCGCCGAGCCCGCCGTTCTGGCCGGTCGTGCCGGTGTCGGCGGAGAAGCCTTGTTCGACCACGAACCCGGCGCGCAGGCCGTTACCCAGATCCTCGGTTCCGGTGAAGCCGATTCGACCACCGTTCACTTGGTTGGCTGCCTGGGTGAATTTGGTGCTGCTGATATTGGAGTAACTATAGCCGACGTCGATTTTTCCATAAATCGTCACGGAAGATTGGGCGAACGCGCCCATGGAGAATGCGCCTGCGATGGCGAGTGCGATGGCTTTCTTGCTCATGAAACCCTCAGGTTTAAATTGTGTTTTTGGGGAACCGATGCGTCGGGGTTGGCGTATCGGCAAAACAATTTGATCACGTAACCATAAATTTCTTTTAATTGTATTTGTAATATTCAAATAATCTGTGCGTGAATATGGAAATATAACCATCGTGTGCTGAAGTGTGTTAAGCATTTTTCTGCACCCACGTCGCGTCGTGTCCGCGTCGCCTCGATACTGGGGCAAGCTCACCCACCAAGCCCGTCTGCAAGAAGGGCTGGCAGTTCGCTCAACAGGTTGATGGTGGCGTCGGCCTCGGGCGGCTCGGGCCAATAGTTGTCGCGTAGCCACACTGTGCGCAGTCCGGCGGCGTGGGCGCCAGCCACATCGTTGACCGGGTGGTCGCCGACGTGGACGGCTTCGTGGGCCGCCAGGCCGAGTGCCCGCAGGGCGCGCTGGAAGATGAGGGGATCGGGTTTGTGCACGCCTTCGGCCTCGGACACCAGGATGGCGTCGAGCAAGGGAGCCAGGCC
>JASGEH010000217.1:0-9414 GCA_047606565.1 Comamonas sp. | reverse complement strand
TGGGCCTGTCCTTCGCCACCCTGCTGGACCCGGCCACCGGCGCCAACACCACCGTGCTTTCGCGCCTGTTCAACATGATCGCGCTGCTGCTCTTCCTCTCGCTCGACGGCCACCTGCTCATGCTCGCGGGCTTCATGCACGCCTACGAGGTGCTGCCGGTGTCAGCCGCGCCACTGCGCGCCGAGGGCTTCGGGGTGCTGCTCGAATGGGGCGCGCAGCTGCTGGTCTCCGGGCTGCTGATGGCGCTGCCGCTGGTCACCGCGCTACTGAGCATCAACCTGGCCATGGGCATTCTCAACCGCACCGCGCCGCAGATGTCGGTGTTTGCCGTGGGTTTCCCGATCTCGCTGACGGTGGGGCTGATCGCGCTGATGGTCACCCTGCCGCACAGCGACGGCTTTCTCCAACACTTTTTCCACCAGGCGCTGGAGACCATGATGCGCATCGCGCAGACGCTGGCGGCCAGCGTCTGATCCGGCGAATAAGCGGCTTTTCCGCCCCTTCATCACGCCGTCATGGAGGCAGGCCGGACGGTATGGTCAGGTTTTGACATCCACCCCTTTGCGGCAACGCATTTCCTCATGAAAAACTACAGAATCGGCATCCGCCTGGCCTTGGGCTTCGGCATCCTCATCGCCTTTTCGGTGCTCATGCTGCTCAGCGGCGTCCTCCAGTTGCGCCAGATCGGGCAGGAAACCCGCCACCTGCTCGACGAGCCCCTGACCAAGGAGCGTCTGGTCACGGATTGGTACGGCGTCATCAGTGCCAGCGTGCAGCGCGCAACCGCAGTCGCTCGCAGCAGCGACAACACGCTGACCGAGCTGTTCGCCGCCGCCAACGCCGAGGCCAGCAAGGGGTCTTCCGAACGCCAGGCGCAATTCGCCAAACTGATCAGCACGCCCGAGGAAAAGACCCTGTTCGAGCAGCTCGGCACACACCGTCAAGCGTATATTCGGGCGCGCGACGCCATCATCGCGGCCAAAGCGGAAAACCGTGTTGAACAAGCCGCTCAATTGTTCCAGCAGGACTTTCAGCCTGCCGCCACCCACTACCTGGGCACCCTGCGCGCCCTGCGCGACCACCAGCGCGCCAACATCGACCGCATCGGCGAGGGCATCGACAAAGACGTGGCCGAAGGCTACCTCTTCCTGGGCATCCTCGGACTGGCCATCGCCCTGGCCGGCAGCGTGCTGGCCTGGGTGCTCACTCGCAGCATCGTCACCCCCCTCACCCAATCGGTGCAGGCTGCCCAGGCCGTCGCCGCCGCCGACCTCACCCATGACCTGCGCGCCGAAGGCCGCGACGAGGCCGCCCAGTTGCTGCGTGCCCTGCAGGAGATGACGCTGCGCCTGCGCAGCATCGTCTTCGAGGTGCGCCAGGGCGCGGATTCCATCGCCGGCGCCTCCACGCAAGTCGCCGCTGGCAACCTCGACCTCTCCCGGCGCACCGAGCAGCAGGCCGCCGCCCTCGAACAGACCGCGGCCTCCATGGAGGAACTGACCTCCACCGTGCGCCAGAACGCCGACAACGCGCGCCAGGCCAGCCAACTCGCCAACGCCACCGCCACCCAGGCCCAGGCCGGCGGCCAGTTGGTCGGCCAGGTGGTGCAGACCATGGGCGCCATCGACGCGTCCTCGCGCAAGATCGTCGACATCATCGGCGTGATCGACGGCATCGCCTTCCAGACCAACATCCTGGCGCTCAACGCGGCGGTGGAAGCCGCCCGCGCGGGTGAGCAGGGCCGCGGCTTCGCGGTGGTGGCCGGCGAGGTGCGCACGCTGGCGC
The DNA here is from genome assembly GCA_047606565.1 of Comamonas sp. Lineage (GTDB taxonomy): Bacteria > Pseudomonadota > Gammaproteobacteria > Burkholderiales > Burkholderiaceae_C > Comamonas_F. The sequence continues at coordinate 7,629 of JASGEH010000217.1, read as the reverse complement.
AGCGCAGCGCCCAGGCGGCGCGCGAAATCAAGGGGCTGATCGACGATTCGGTGCGCACGGTCGAGACCGGCAACCAGTTGGTCGAGCAGGCCGGCGGCGCCATCGGCGAGATCGTCGACGGCGTACGCAAGCTCAGCGACCTGGTCGGCGAGATCAGCGCCGCCAGCCAGGAGCAGACGCTGGGCATCGACCAGGTCAACACCGCCGTCAGCCAGATGGAGCAAACCACGCAGCAGAACGCGGCCCTGGTCGAACAGGCCGCCGCCGCCACCCAGGCCATGCAGCAGCAGGCCGAGCAGCTCACCCGCGCCGTCGGGGTGTTCCGCCTTGAGGCCGGCGCCCGGGATGCGACAGTCGCGCCAGCGGCCGTCCCCGCCGCCACGCCGGCTTCTGCACGTCATGCACGCCCTGCCCGCCCTGCACGCCCAACACCCGCCGCAGGCCACGGCGCGCGCACACCCGTGCTCAAGCCGACGCCCAACCGGCCGCCCGCGCATCCCACCGGCAAGCAGGCGCCCGCGCCCGCCGGGGACGGCGATGACGAGTGGACCTCGTTCTGAAAACAGAGGCTTCGAACCTGTTCACGAACTTCTCATGGGGTGCGCCTTGCTGCGCACCCAGGCCGGGCTAGACGCCCGCGTCAGCCGCCGCAGCCCCGAAGCGCGCGCGGATCGCCGCCTCGATGCCCTTCGCATCCAGCCCCAGGCCGGCCAGCAGGCGAGCCGGGTCGCCGTGCTCGATGAACTGGTCGGGCAGACCCAGCGCCAGCACCGGACGGACCACGCCGGCAGCCTGCAGCGCCTCCATCACGGCGCTGCCGGCGCCGCCCATCAGCGCGCCCTCCTCGACCGTGACCAGGTAGTCGTGGCGCTCAGCCAGCGCCAGCAGCAGTTCGGTATCCAGCGGCTTGGCCCAGCGCATGTTGGCGACCGTGGCGTCCAGCGCCTCGGCCGCTTCCAGTGCCGGATACAGCAGCGTGCCGAAGGCCAGGATGGCGATGCGCGACTCGGCGCGGCCACCTTCCCGGCGCACTTCGCCGCGGCCGAAGGGCAAGCCCTCCAGCCCGGCGTCCGTCAGCGTGCCGACGCCGGCGCCGCGCGGGTAGCGCACGGCCACCGCGTGATCCTGCGCATAGGCGGTGCTCAGCAACTGGCGCGTCTCGCGCTCGTCGGCCGGGGTGGCGATGCTCAGATTCGGCACGCAGCGCAGGAAGGGAATGTCGAAGGCACCGGCGTGCGTGGCGCCGTCGGCACCGACCAGGCCGGCGCGGTCGAGCGCGAACACCACCGGCAAATTCTGGATGGCGACATCGTGGATCAACTGGTCGTAGGCGCGCTGCAGAAAGGTCGAGTAGATCGCCACCACCGGCTTGAGGCCCTCGCAGGCCAGGCCAGCGGCGAAGGTGACGGCGTGCTGCTCGGCGATGCCGACGTCGTGGTAGCGGCCGGGAAAGCGGCGCGCGAACTCGACCATGCCCGAGCCCTCGCGCATGGCCGGGGTGATGCCGACCAGGCGCGGGTCCTGCGCGGCCATGTCGCACAGCCACTGGCCGAACACCTGGGTGAAGGTCTGCCGAGGCGGCGTGGCGGGCTTTTGCAGGCCGACGGCCGGATCGAACTTGCCCGGGCCGTGGTAGGCCACCGGATCGGCCTCGGCCAGCTTGTAGCCCTGGCCCTTCTTGGTGACCACATGCAGGAACTGCGGCCCTTCGAGCTGGCGCAGGTTCTCCAGCGTGGGGATGAGCGAGTCCAGGTCGTGGCCGTCGATCGGGCCGACATAGTTGAAACCGAATTTCTCAAACAGCGTGGCCGGCACCACCATGCCCTTGGCGTTCTGCTCGAAGCGCTTGGCCAGTTCCAGCAGCGGCGGGGCCACGCCCAGCACCTTCTTGCCGACTTCGCGCGCGGCGGCGTAGAAACGCCCGCTCATCAGTTGCGCGAGGTAGCGGTTGAGCGCGCCCACCGGCGGGCTGATGCTCATGTCGTTGTCGTTGAGGATGACGATCAGCCGCGCGTCGTCATGCACGCCGCCGTTGTTGAGCGCCTCGAAGGCCATGCCGGCGGTCATGGCGCCGTCGCCGATCACCGCGATAGCGTGGCGCGCCTCGCCCTTTTGCCGCGCCGCCAGCGCCATGCCCAGCGCCGCCGAGATGCTGGTCGACGAGTGCGCCGTGCCGAAGGTGTCGTAAGGGCTTTCGTCGCGCCGGGGAAAGCCCGAGAGGCCGCCTTGCTGGCGCAGCGTGGCCATGCGATCGCGCCGGCCGGTGAGGATCTTGTGCGGGTAGCTCTGGTGGCCAACGTCCCAGACGATGCGGTCCTCGGGCGTGTTGAAGACGTAGTGCAGCGCCAGCGTCAGCTCCACCGTGCCCAGGTTGGAGCTGAGGTGGCCGCCGGTCTTGGAGACGCTGTCGAGCACGAAGGCGCGCAACTCGTCGGCCAGCGCCGGCAGCCGCTCGCGCGCGAGCCGGCGCAGATCCGAGGGATCGTCGATGGTCTGCAACAGGGGATAGGACATCCGGAACAACCTTTATTTATGCTTCATGCGACCTGGCCCGGGCCTGTGCCCGCTGATCAGCCGTGGTCATCGTCAATTTTCTGCCGAGCGGCGGCGGCCACCTGATCCGCGCGCCAGCCAAGAGCGGCCCAGGGTGTCAGCCGACGCCGCGCCTTCGCGTTCGGGTGCCACCGCCGACTCGACTCAATAGGCGCGCGCCACCACCTGGCGCGCCAGCGCGGCCAGCGCATCGGTGCGCGGCAGCGCGCTGTCATGCAGCGCGGCCAAAGCTTCGTCGAGCAAGCGGCGAGCATAGCCGCGCGCGGCCTCCAAACCCCACAGGGAAACCGAGGTGGGCTTGTCGCTGGCCTCGTCCTTGCCGGCGGTCTTGCCCAGCGTGGCGGTGTCGGCGGTGACGTCGAGCACATCGTCCATCACCTGGAAGGCCAGGCCAAGCGCCGCGCCATAGCGCGCCAGCGCGTTCAACGCACCCGCGTCCGGCTCGCCGCAGGCCGCGCCCATCAGCACGCTCGATTGCAGCAAGGCGCCGGTCTTGAGGCGGTGCATGGTCCGCAACTCCTCGGCCGCCAGTTGCCGGCCCACGCTGGCGAGGTCGATGGCCTGGCCGCCAGCCATGCCGCGCGCGCCGGCCGCGCGCGCCAGCAGTCGGCACAGCCGCGCCTGGATGGCCGGCGCGACGCTGCCCGCCACACCGCCATCCGTCCCGACCGCATCGGCCACATCCGCCGGCGTGGCGGCCACGGCCAGCCGGGCGGCCAGGCCGCCCGGCGCGGGCTCGGGCGTCAGCAGCTCGAAGGCCAGAGCCTGCAGCGCGTCGCCGGCCAGCAGGGCCGAGGCCTCGCCAAACTGCACGTGCACGGTGGGCTTGCCGCGCCGCAGCACGTCGTTGTCCATGCTGGGCATGTCGTCGTGCACCAGCGAATAGGCATGGATCAGCTCGACCGCGCAGGCCGCGCGCCAGGCGGCGGCGGGCACGCCGTCCACCGCCTCGGCGGCGGCCAGCACCAGCAGCGGGCGCAGCCGCTTGCCACCGCCCAGCACGGCGTAGCGCATCGGCTCGGCCAGCGGCTCGGGCACGTCGACACCCACCCAGCGCGCCAACACGGCTTCCAGTTGCAGACGACGCGGGCGAGCCCAATCGTCGAAATCCGCCCCCCTGCCGGCCGGCGGCATGGCCGGCTCGGGCCCGCTCACGACGGCGCTCCTTCGCCGCGCGACCAGGGCACCGCCTCGCCGCCATCGAGCACGCGGATCTGCTGCTCGACCGCGTCGAGCCGGCCCCGGCAGAAGGCCAGCAGCTGGGCGCCACGCTGGTAGCCCGACAGCAACTGGTCGAGCGGCAATTGGCCGGATTCGATGCGGGTAATCAGGGCTTCGAGCTCCTCCACGGCGGCCTCGTAGGTAGCGGGCAGCGCGGGCGGCTCGGTCCCCGCCCGCGCCGAGCGCCGGGGGGCACGACCGCTGGCGCCCACGCGGGCATCGTCCACGGCGAGTGGCGTCGCGGCCTCGATGGTGGGGGGCTGCGGTGCGAACAGGCCGCTGGCTTCGTCGTCGGGAATGAGTGGATTCTTCTTGGACATCGGGGAGGAAGCGCGGAGAGGGAGCGCGCCAGGCGGGCGGCACGGGCCAAGGCCAGACGCCAGCCATCGGCAAAGGCTGCAATTCTAGGCGGGATCGCCCGGGGCCGGGCAGCCTCGCCACCACCCCCGGCTGACTGCCCCGCCACGGTGCGCGAACGGCTCGGGTACAATCCGCCCCTTCGCCCCTTACGCACCCACCCGGCCTCTGCGGCCACTCGATCCGGCGCTTCGGCGGCCGGTCACCGCGCGTATTCCTTTCCATCTCGTGTTTCTCCCTGTGGGGAGTCTTTAGGTCAGGTCACCCATGTCTGATTTAAGTCTTCAACTGCAGCAGGCGGCTAGCCAACTTCCAGTTACCAGTTACTTCGACGAGGAGCTGTTCGCGCGCGAACTGAAAACCATCTTCAAGGACGGTCCGCGCTACGTCGGACACGAACTGGCCGTGCCCGAGGTGGGCGACTACTTCACCCTGGCCCACGAAGGCGACGGCCGCGCGCTGGTGCGCACGCCCGCCGGCATCGAACTGATCTCCAACGTCTGCCGCCACCGCCAGGCCGTCATCCTCAAGGGCCGCGGCAACACCGGCAGCAACATCGTCTGCCCGCTGCACCGCTGGACCTACGACACCCAGGGCACGCTGGTGGGCGCCCCCCACTTCGCGCAAGACCCCTGCCTCAACCTCCAGCGCTACCCGCTGCGCAACTGGAACGGCATGCTGTTCGAGGACAACGGCCGCGACATCGCCGCCGATCTCGCCGGCATGGGCCCTCGCCAGCAGCTCGACTTCTCCGGCTACGTGCTCGACTCGGTGCGCCTGCACGAGTGCGACTACAACTGGAAGACCTTCATCGAGGTCTACCTGGAGGACTACCACGTCGGCCCCTTCCACCCCGGGCTGGGCCGCTTCGTCACCTGCGACGACCTGCAGTGGGAGTTCAAGCCCGAGTACTCGGTGCAGACCGTGGGCGTGGCCCACGAACTGGCCAAGCCCGGCAGCGACACCTACTCGCGCTGGCACCAGGCAGTCCTCGGCCACGACGGCCAGGCGCCCCGGCACGGCGCGGTCTGGCTGACCTACTACCCACACATCATGGTCGAGTGGTACCCCAACGCGCTGGTGGTCTCGACCATGCACCCGGTCAGCCCGCAGAAGACGCTCAACGTGGTCGAGTTCTACTACCCCGAAGAGATCGCCGCCTTCGAGCGCGAGTACGTCGAGGCCCAGCAGGCCGCCTACATGGAAACCTGCGAGGAAGACGACGAAATCGCCCTGCGCATGGACGCCGGCCGCAAGGCCCTCATGCAACGCGGCGACAACCAGGTCGGCCCCTACCAGAGCCCGATGGAAGACGGCATGCAGCACTTCCATGAGTGGTACCGGCGCACCATGGGCATGCCGCCGGGCGCGGCGGCGCGCTGATTCACTCACGCCGTTTCGTACGCCAATTCCCTCCACCCGCCCTTGAGCCAGGGCGACGCCACGCCCTGCCATGCAAGCCCTCTGGATGCTGATCGCCGCCCTGTTGTTCGCACTGATGGGCGTGTGCGTCAAGCTGGCGTCGCCCTATTACAGCCCGGCCGAGCTGGTTTTCTACCGGGGCCTGATCGGCGCCGCGCTGCTGGCGCTGCTGGCGCGCCGGCAGGGCGTTACGTTGCGCACCGACCACGCCGGCATGCACGCCTGGCGCAGCCTGGTCGGCGTGACGTCCATGGGCGGCTGGTTCTATTCCATCGCCCACCTGCCGCTGGCCACGTCCATCACGCTCAACTACATGAGCAGCATCTGGATCGCCGCCTTCATCATCGGCGGCGCGCTGCTGGCCTGGCGGCCGGGCGGGACCTCGCCGCTGAGCCACGCGCCGCTGGGCTGCACAGTGATGCTGGGCTTCACCGGCGTGCTGATGATGCTGCGCCCCACCCTCGACGCCAACCAGTTGTTCGCCGGGCTGATCGGCCTGCTGGCGGGCATGCTCGCCGCTTTCGCTTACATGCAGGTGGTGGCCCTGGCGCGCGTGGGCGAGCCGGAGAACCGCACCGTCTTCTACTTCGCCGCCGGCTGCGCGCTGGCTGGCGGCGGCGTGGCGCTGGCCAGCGGCCTGTCGCCCTGGGACTGGCGCGGCGCGGTCTGGCTGATTCCGATCGGCGTGCTGGCCGCCTGCGCGCAGTTGTGCATGACCCGGGCCTACTCCCGCAGCCAGGGCCAGCTCGGCACGCTGTTCGTGGCCAACCTGCAGTACTCGGGCATCATCTTCTCGTCGTTCCTGGGCATGCTGGTGTTCGACGAACGCATCGCCCCCATCGCCTGGGCCGGCATGGCGCTGATCATGGTCAGCGGCATCCTGGCCAGCGTGCTGCGCGTGCGCCTGTCGCCGTCCAGACCCTGACCCGCCCTTCCACCGTCCCCCGAAAGGAGAAACCGTGCCCCAGCCCCCCTCGATCCAGCCGCCCTACACCACGCTGATTTCCGCCGCCCAGTTGCAGGACCTGCTGGCCGCCGGGCGGCCGGTGCGCATCTTCGACGTCAGCTTCGACCTGATGCAAGCCAGCGCGGGCGCCGGGCAGTTCGTCAGCGGCCACATTCCGGGCGCCGTGTTCGCCGACCTCGACCTGGCGCTGAGCGACAAGTCCGGCAGCGGCGATGCCGCCTCAGGCGGACGCCACCCGCTGCCCAGCCGCGCCGCGTTCGCGCAGTGGCTGGCGCGCGCCGGTGTCGGCACCGGCACCCAGGTGGTGGTCTACGACCGCCAGAACGCCAACTACTGCGTGCGCCTGTGGTGGATGCTCAAGTGGGCCGGCCACGAGGCAGTCGCCGTGCTCGACGGCGGCCTGCAGGCCTGGCAGGCCGCCGGCGGCGCCCTGGAGACCGAGGCGCAGACCTACGCGGCGGGCGACTTCGCGCTGTCCGCCCCGCTGGTCGACCTGGTCGATGCCGACGAGGTGCTGGCTGGTCTTGCCCGCCCGGGCCAGACCGTGATCGACGCGCGCGGCGCGCCGCGCTACCTCGGCGAGGTCGAGCCGCTCGACCCGGTGGCCGGCCACATCCCGGGCGCGCTCAACCGGCCCTTCACCGACAATCTCGACGCCCAGGGCCGCTTCAAGCCCGCCGCCACGCTGCGCGCCGAGTTCGAGGCCCTGCTCGCCGGCCACGACCCGGCGGGCGTGGTCCACCAGTGCGGCAGCGGCGTCAGCGCCACGCCCAACCTGCTGGCCATGGAAATCGCCGGCTTCGGCCGCACCAAGCTCTATGCCGGCAGCTGGAGCGACTGGTGCAGCGACCCCAGCCGTCCTGTAGCGCAAGGCTGACGGGCCTTTTTCATCGCCGGGCCGCCCCAAGATGAAAAAGCGTCCCCCTGGGGGACCGGGGCATCGCGCCAGCGATGGCCCGAGGGGCCAGTTTTCATCGCCGGGCCGCCCCAAGATGAAAAAGCATCCCCTCGGGGACCGGGGCATCGCGCCAGCGATGGCCCGAGGGGCCAGTTTTCATCGCCGGGCCGCCCCAAGATGAAAAAGCATCCCCTCGGGGACCGGGGCATCG
>JASGEH010000216.1:0-7259 GCA_047606565.1 Comamonas sp. | reverse complement strand
CTGCGGCTGGCGGCCTATGGCGGCCATCTGGATGCGTCGGCCACGATCAGCCCACTGCTGCCCTTTTGCCTGGGTCAGGCCGCCGTGGAACTGCAATTGCGCGCGGCCGAGCCCGGCTTGCCGGCGGCCGAGCGCGCCACGCTCGCGCAGGCTCTGGCGGCGCTGCGCGACGAAGAGGCGCTGGACCCGCCCGCCGCCCTGTCGCGGCTGCGCCAGCTGGCCGCCACCTGCGGCGACGCCGCGACGACCCGGCGACTGCTGGAGGACGCGGCCGCCCTGCTGGCGAGCGCCAGCGGCACGCGGGTGGACTGAGCCGGACGCAGGAGACTCAGTCTTCCCAGCGGCGCAGCACCAGGCTGGCGTTGGTGCCGCCGAAGCCGAAGCTGTTGGAGAGCACGGTGCGCAGCGGCGCGTCGCGCGAGGCCAGGGCGATGGGCATGCCTTCGGCGGCCGCATCGAGCTGGTCGATGTGCGCCGAGCCGGCGATGAAGCCGTCCTGCAGCATGTACAGGCAGTAGATGGCTTCCTGGACGCCTGTCGCGCCCTGCGAGTGGCCGGTCAGCGACTTGGTGCTGGAGAACGGCGGCACGGCGTCGCCGAAGACTTCGCGCAGCGCGCGCAGCTCGGGCAGGTCTCCCACCGGGGTGGAGGTGCCGTGGGTGTTGACGTAGTCGATGCCGCCATCGACGCCGGCGATGGCCTGGCGCATGCAGGCCACCGCGCCGTCGCCCGAGGGGGCCACCATGTCGGCGCCGTCCGAGGACAGGCCGAAGCCCACGATCTCGCCCAGGATGGTGGCGCCGCGCGCCTGCGCGTGTTCCAGGCTCTCGAGCACCAGGGCGCCGCCGCCGCCGGCGATCACGAAGCCGTCGCGGCCCGCGTCGTAGGCGCGCGAGGCGCGCTCGGGGGTGTCGTTGTAGGCGCTGGACATGGCGCCCATGGCGTCGAACAGCGTCGCCAGGCCCCAGCTCAGTTCCTCGCCGCCGCCCGCGAACATCACATCCTGCAGGCCGAAGGCGATCTGCTGGGCGGCCATGCCCACGCAGTGCGCGGAGGTGCTGCAGGCCGAGGTGATGGAGAAGTTGACACCCTTGACGGCGAACGCCGTCGACAGGTTGGCCGAGACGGTCGAGCCCATGCAGCGCGTCACCTGGTAGGGGCCGACGCGGCGTATGCCCTTGCTGCGCAGGGTGTCGGCGGCCTCGATCTGGTGCGCCGGCGAGGCGCCGCCCGAGCCCATGATGAGGCCGGTGCGTGGGTTGGAGACCTGCTCGGGCGCCAGGCCGGACTGGGCGATGGCGTCCTTGAGCGCGAGGTAGGCATAGGCCGCGGCGTCGCCCATGAAGCGGCGCTGCTTGCGGTCGATCAGCGCGTCAAGGTCGATTTGCGGCACGCCCGCGACCTGGCTGCGCAGGCCCATTTCCTTGAACTCGGGCATGGCGCGGATGCCGGACTTGCCGTGGCGCAGCGCATCGACCACCGTCGCCTTGTCATTGCCGATGCACGAGACGATGCCCGAGCCCGTGATGACCACACGCTTCATGCCACGGCTCCCTCGGCCTTGGGCTTCTCGAACAGGCCGACGCGTAGGTCGTTGGCCACGTAGATTTCCTTGCCGTCGACCAGCAGGCGGGCGTCGCCGATGGCCATGATGAGCTTGCGCTTGATGACGCGCTTGATGTCGATCTCGTAGGTCACCAGCTTGGCGTCGGGCTGCACCTCGCCGGTGAACTTGACCTCGCCGGCGCCCAGCGCGCGGCCGCGCCCGGGCAGGCGCAGCCAGGTCAGGTAGAAGCCGATGAGCTGCCACATGGCATCCAGCCCCAGGCAGCCGGGCATCACCGGGTCGCCCCGGAAGTGGCATTCAAAAAACCACAGGTCCGGGCGAATGTCGAGTTCGGCGCGAATCTTTCCCAGGCCATGGGCGCCGCTCTCGTCGTCGATGTGGGTGATGCGGTCGAACATCAGCATGGGCGGCAGCGGCAGACGGCCGCTGTCGGGATTGAACAGCTTGCCCTCGCCCGAGGCAATCAGTTGTTCATACGAAAAAGACTCAACCATCGTCTGTCTAACTCCAGATAAGCGGTATGCGGTCCGCCTTGTTTCAAGCCTGCCGGACGCATGCCCCGGCAAACCCCGGCAATGAGGCGATGCGCGGCGTGGGGCGCCAGTCGCATCGGTGCGGGTCCGTGCGATGGGCGGCGGGCGTGGGCCCACGAACCCGCCCACGAATTCGCGCGCACGAACCCGAAGTATGCCAGCCAGCGGGCCCACACCCGCGCCCCGGCCCCGGCCTATGCCCTCAAAAACCGCAGGGACCCGGGGTTTTCCCGGAAATTCCGGGAAGAAGCTGCAACGCCCGCCCCCGGCTGGCATGCCAGAATGGAAACAAAATTACAGCCCCCCGGCCCTCGTTGCGCCCGCCTACATGCCTTCTCCTGGAGACCCGATCCGATGACCCGCTCCCGCCACGCCACCAAAATCGTCGCCACCCTGGGCCCCGCCTCGAGCGAGGCCAAGATACTCGAACGCATGATCGCCTCGGGCGTCAACGTGGTGCGGCTGAACTTCAGCCACGGCACCGCGCAGGACCACATCGAGCGCGCCCGGCTGGTGCGCGAGGCCTCGGCGCGCGCCGGCCGCGAGGTCGCCATCATGGCCGACCTGCAAGGCCCCAAAATCCGCGTCGGCCGCTTCGCCGAAGGCCGGGTGCAGTTGCAGGCCGGCGCCAAGTTCATGCTGGATGCGGCGCGCACCGAGCCTGGCGACATCGATGGCGTCGGGCTGGACTACAAGGGCCTGCCGCGCGACGTGCGCCCGGGTGACACACTGCTGCTCAACGACGGACTGATCGTGCTGTCGGTCGACCAGGTCGCCGGCGAGGTGGTGCACACCACCGTGGTGATCGGCGGCGAACTCAGCAACAACAAGGGCATCAACAAGCAGGGCGGCGGCCTGACGGCGCCGGCGCTGACCGCCAAGGACATGGAGGACATCAAGACTGCCATGGCCTTCCAGGCCGACTACCTGGCCGTGAGCTTTCCCAAGAATGCCTCGGACATGGAGATGGCGCGCCAGCTCGCCAACATCGCCGGCGCCGAGTTCGGCCACCGCCCCGGCCTGATCGCCAAGATCGAGCGCGCCGAGGCAATCCCGCGCCTGGAGGAAATCCTGCTGGCCAGCGACGGCATCATGGTCGCGCGCGGCGACCTGGCCGTGGAAGTGGGCAACGCCGCCGTGCCGGCGCTGCAAAAGCGCATGATCCGGCTGGCGCGCGCGCACGACCGGCTGGTCATCACCGCCACCCAGATGATGGAGAGCATGATCACCAACCCGGTGCCCACGCGCGCCGAGGTCAGCGACGTCGCCAACGCGGTGCTCGACGGCACCGACGCGGTCATGCTCAGCGCCGAGACCGCCGCCGGCCGCTACCCACTGGAGACCGTGCAGGAGATGGGCCGCATCTGCGCCGCCGCCGAGCAGGCCGAGCACCTGGAGCTCGACGCCGACTTCGCCACCCGCAGCGTGCGCCGTATCGACCAGAGCATCGCCATGGGCGCGCTGTTCACCGCCCACCAGCTCGGCGTCAAGGCGATCGTGGCGCTGACCGCCTCGGGCTCGACCGCGCTGTGGATGAGCCGCCACCGCATCGACATCCCGATCTACGCGCTCACGCCCAGCCTCGCCACGCAGCGCCGCATGGCGCTCATCCGCAACGTGCGCCCGCTGCTCGCCGATGAGAGCAACGACCGCGACACCGCGCTGGCGCAGGCCGAGACGCACCTGAAGAAACGCGGCATCGTCGGCCCCGGCGACATCTACGCCATCACCTGCGGCGAGCCCATGGGCGCGCCCGGCGGCACCAACATGCTCAAGATCTGCCGGGTGGCCTGAAGCTCGCGGCGGCGAGCGCCAGCGGCACAATGGGCGCATGGATGACATCGTCAAACAAGCCATGGCCCGCTGGCCCAACGTGCCCGACTGCTATGGCTGGCTGGGGCTGGATGCGCGCGGCGACTGGTATTTGCGCGACGACCTGACGCAAGCGCAGGGCGGCTTCGTGCAGGCCAAGGGCTCGGTGCTGCGCCACGACAAGCTGATCGCCTTCATCGCCCGCAACTACCTGGCCGACGCGCAAGGGCGCTGGTTCTTCCAGAACGGGCCGCAGCGCGTGTTCGTCGAGCTGGAGAGCACGCCCTGGGTCTGGCGGCTGCAGGCCGATGCGTCGGCGCCCGCGGCCGCGCCGCGCGTGACCAGCCACACCGGCCTGGCCACGCAGGCCGAGGCCTGCCTGGTCGACGCGCAGGGCCACGCCTACCTGGCCACGCCACTCGGCCTGGGCCGCGTGCACACGCAGGACATGGGCGTGCTGGCCGATGTGCTCGACGCCGGCCTCTGGCAGGCCGAACCGGTGGACGGAGCGCAACTGCCCGCGCGCTTCGGCTTCGTGCGCAGCCCGGCGGCGCAGCGCCAGGGGCGCATCGGCTAGCGCGTGCCGCGCGCCTTTTTTGTCGCCGGGCCGTCCCAAGACAAAAAGCCGTCCCCCTGGGGGACCGGGCAGGTCCGGAGGACGTGACCGAGGGGTCTTTTTTAGGAGACAGCGTAACGCGCAGGCGTCCTACGCGGCGCCATGGAATCTCTTGCCACATTCCATGTCAACAAATCATGTCTCTTATTTAAAGAAGAAAGGAGTCACCCATGACCCAGAAGACCTTCCTGTCCACCCTCTTTCTCGCGGCCGCCCTGACGATGGCGGGCTGCGGGAGCAACCCCAGCAGCCAGCAGATCGGCACCGGCGCCGGCGCGGTGCTCGGCGGGGTGGCGGGCAATGCGATCTTTGGCGGCACGATCGGTACTGTGGGCGGTGCAGCCGCTGGCGCCCTGGTGGGCAACGAACTGGGCAAGCGCCAGGACGAGCGCCGCTGATCGCCAGGATAGCGGCGACGGCCGGGAACCTTGCCACGGCCAAACACTCTATCCTCGCGACATATTTCTATGGAAATCTTTTGATAATGCGTACAAAAAAATACACTCTGTGCCTCGCCGGCGCCCTGCTGGCCGTGGCCTCGCTGTCGGGTTGCGCCTCGTCGGGACTGACGCGCAGCCAGCTCAACACCGGCATCGGCGCGGTCGCCGGCGGGGTCGCGGGCAATCTGCTGCTGGGCGGCCCGGTCGCCACCATTAGCGGTGCGGCAGTCGGCGCGGTCGTGGGCAACAAACTCAGCAAGTAAAGCCTTCGGGCCCGCTACTTCCCCCAGAAGGCGGGCCCCCCTCCTTCAACCTCATTCATTTCAAGGCTGCCGCGGCACCACGCGCGAGGCGGCCAGCCGGGCGTTGGCGCGCGCGGTTTCGACGTCGGCGTCATGGGCCACGACCACGCCCATGCGACGTTTGACAAAGCTCTCGGGCTTGCCGAACAGGCGGATGTCGGTACGCGGCACGCGCAGCGCCTCGTCCACGCCGTCGAAGACCAGTCCGGCCGCCTCGACGCCGCCGTAGATGACAGCGCTGGCGCCGGGCGAGCGCAGGCCGGTGTCCACCGGCAGGCCGAGGATGGCGCGCGCGTGCAGCTCGAATTCGCTCTGGTACTGGGTGGCCAGGGTGACCAGGCCGGTGTCGTGCGGGCGCGGGCTGACTTCGCTGAACCAGACCTCGTCCCCCTTCACGAACAGCTCCACGCCGAACAGGCCCTGGCCGCCCAGGTCGTCGGTGACGGCGCGGGCAATGGCCTGGGCGCGTTCGAGGGCGGCCGGCGTCATGCGCTGGGGCTGCCAGCTCTCGACGTAGTCGCCGCCGACCTGCTTGTGGCCGATGGGTTCGCAGAAGTGGGTTTCGGTCTGGCCTTGCGGCCCCTTGGCGCGCACGGTGAGCAGGGTGATTTCGTAGTCGAAGTCGATGAAGCCCTCGACGATGACGCGGCCCTTGGCGACGCGGCCGCCGGCCATGGCGTAGTCCCAGGCCTTTTGCACGTCGGCGGGGCCGTCGATCTTGCTCTGGCCCTTGCCGGAGCTGCTCATGACGGGCTTGACGATGCACGGGTAGCCGATGCCGTCGCCGTTTTCGCCGTCGATGGCGGCCTGCAGTTCGGCCAGCGAGTCGCAGAAGCGGTAGGGGCTGGTGGCCAGGCCCAGGGTTTCGGCGGCGAGGCGGCGGATGCCCTCCCGATCCATGGTCAGGCGCGCGGCGCGCGCGGTGGGGATGACGCGCACCACGCCGGCGGCTTCCAGCTCCTCCAGCATGGGGGTGGCAATCGCCTCGATCTCGGGGACGACCCAATGCGGACGCTCCTGCTCGATCAGCGCCTTGAGCTGGGCCGGGTCGCTCATGGCGATGGTGCGCGCGTGGTGGGCGACTTGCTGGCCGGGCGCGTTCTCGTAGCGATCGACGGCAATGGTTTCAACGCCCAAGCGCTGCAGCGCGATCAGCACTTCCTTGCCAAGTTCACCGCTGCCCAGCAGCATGACTTTGGTGGCGTGGGCAGACAGGGGGGTTCCGAGGGTGGTCATGGTGGCGGGAAAAAAGCGATGAAAAAGGGAAAGAGGGAAAGGCAGCAGCTCAAGGTCGCGGCTGCGACAGCCATCGTTCAGCCAGCCGGGCGAAGAAGCTGGCGCCCAGCGGCAGCAGTTCGTCGTTGAAGTCGTAGCTCGGATTGTGGACGGTGCAGGGGCCGTCGCCGTGGCCGGGCGCGCGGTGGCCGCCGTCGCCATTGCCGATGAAGCCGTAGCTGCCGGGCACGGCTTCGAGCATGAAGCTGAAGTCCTCGGCGGCCATGATGGGGGCTTGCTCGATGACGCGCGCCGCGCCCACCAGGTCCACCAGCACGTCGCGCGCGAAGGCGCTTTCGGCGACGTGGTTGATGGTGGATGGGTAGAGGCGGTTGAACTGGAAGTCGCACTGCGCGCCGTAGGCGGCGGCGGTGTGTTGCGCGATCTCGGCCATGCGCTGCTCGATCAGGTCGAGCGTCTCGCGGGTGTAGGCGCGCACGGTGCCGCTCAGTTCGCAGCGCTCGGGAATGATGTTGAAGGAATCGCCCGCGTGGATGGTGGTGACCGAGATGACGGCGGCCTCCAGCGGCTTGCGGTTGCGGCTGATGATGGTCTGGAAGGCCTGCATCATCTGGCTGGCCACCGGAATCGGGTCGATCGCCAGGTGCGGCATGGCGGCGTGGCCGCCCTTGCCCCGGATGACCGCCTTGAACTCGCTGTTGGAGGCCAGCACCGGCCCGGGCGAGGTGGCGAAGGTGCCGGCGGGGATGCCCG
>JASGEH010000215.1:0-6127 GCA_047606565.1 Comamonas sp. | reverse complement strand
GATCAGTTGCGGGTCTGGTCGACCAGCTTGTTCTTGGCGATCCAGGGCATCATGGCGCGCAGCTTGGCGCCGACCTGTTCGATCTGGTGCTCGGCGTTGAGGCGGCGGCGGCTGATGAGCGTGGGCGCGCCGGCGGCGTTTTCCAGCACGAAGCTCTTGGCGTATTCGCCGGTCTGGATGTCCTTGAGGCACTGCTTCATGGCCTTCTTGGTCTCCTCGGTCACGACGCGCGGGCCGGTGACGTACTCGCCGTATTCGGCGTTGTTGGAGATCGAGTAGTTCATGTTGGCGATGCCGCCTTCGTAGATCAGGTCGACGATGAGCTTGAGCTCGTGCAGGCACTCGAAGTAGGCCATTTCGGGCGCGTAGCCGGCTTCCACCAGCGTTTCGAAGCCGGCCTTGATCAGCTCGACGGTGCCGCCGCACAGCACGGCCTGCTCGGCAAACAGGTCGGTTTCGGTTTCTTCGCGGAAGTTGGTCTCGATGATGCCCGCCTTGCCGCCGCCGTTGGCCGCCGCGTAGGACAGGGCCAGATCGCGCGCCTTGCCGCTCTTGTCGGCATGCACGGCGATCAGGTGGGGCACGCCGCCGCCCTGGGCGTAGGTGCCGCGCACGGTGTGGCCGGGCGCCTTGGGCGCGACCATCCAGACGTCGAGGTCGGCGCGCGGCTGCACGAAGCCGTAGTGCACGTTGAAGCCGTGCGCGAACACCAGCGAGGCGCCCTGCTTGATGTTGGGCTCGACGTCCTTCTTGTAGACACCGGCGATCTGCTCGTCGGGCAGCAGGATCATGACCACGTCGGCGGCCTTGACGGCCTCGGCCACTTCGGCGACCTGCAGGCCGGCCTTCTCGACCTTGGGCCAGGAAGCGCCGCCCTTGCGCAGGCCGACGACGACCTTGACGCCGCTGTCATTGAGGTTCTGGGCATGCGCATGGCCCTGGCTGCCGTAGCCGATGATGGCGACCGTCTTGCCCTTGATCAGGCTCAGGTCGGCGTCTTTGTCGTAAAAAACCTTCATGGTCTTCCTCTTTGGAAAGGGATGGTGAGAAATGGGAGGGAATTCAGCCTGGCGTCGAGTGCCACGACGGTTGAGCGCGGAGGTGGACGTGCCGGTTCGCGTCACGCTCAACGCCAGGCGCTGAACGCTCAACCATATGGTGGAAACTAGACCCTCAGGATGCGCTCGCCGCGGCCGATGCCGCTGGAGCCGGTGCGCACCGTCTCCAGGATGGCACTGCGGTCGATGGCCTGCAGGAAGGCGTCGTTCTTGCTCTGGTCGCCGGTGATCTCGACGGTATAGCTCTTGTCGGTCACGTCGATGATGTGGCCGCGGAAGATGTCGACCATGCGCTTCACCTCCTCGCGCTCCTTGCCGACGGCGCGCACCTTGACCAGCATCAGCTCGCGCTCGGTGTAGGCGCCCTCGGTCAGGTCAACCACCTTGACCACCTCGATGAGGCGGTTGAGGTGCTTGGTGATCTGCTCGATGACGTCGTCCGAGCCCATGGTGACGATGGTCATGCGCGACAGGCTGGCGTCCTCGGTGGGCGCCACGGTCAGCGACTCGATGTTGTAGCCCCGCGCGGAGAACAGCCCGACCACGCGCGAGAGCGCGCCCGGTTCGTTTTCCAGCAGGACGGCGATGATGTGTTTCATGCGGATTCCTCTTTTCGCCGCCCTCCCCCATGCACGGTAATGCATGGGCTCGGCGAGCAATAGATTCGTCGTTGAAGGGAAAGGATGGGCAAGGCCTCCCGACCGAAGCCGGGGACAGCATCGCCCGGAAAGGATCAGAGGTCGTCGGCGCCCAGCAGCATCTCGGTGATGCCCTTGCCAGCCTGCACCATCGGGAACACGTTCTCGGTGGGGTCGGTGCGGAAGTCCAGGAACACCGTGCGGTCCTTGAGCTTGCGGGCCTCGCGCAGCGCGGGCTCGACGTCCTGCGGCCGCTCAACCAGCAGGCCGACGTGGCCGTAGGCCTCGGCCAGCTTCACGAAGTCGGGCAGCGCCTCCATGTAGCTGTGGCTGTAGCGGCCCGAATACTCGATCTCCTGCCACTGCCGCACCATGCCCAGGTAGCGGTTGTTGAGGGCGCAGATCTTGATCGGCGTGTCGTGCTGCAGGCAGGTGGAGAGCTCCTGGATGTTCATCTGCACCGAGCCTTCGCCGGTGATGGTGAACACGTCGGCCTGCGGGCGCGCGAGCTTGATGCCCATGGCGTACGGAATGCCCACGCCCATGGTGCCCAGGCCGCCCGAGTTGATCCAGCGGCGCGGCTCGTCGAAGCGGTAGAACTGGGCCGCCCACATCTGGTGCTGGCCGACGTCGGAGGTCACATAGACGTCCTCGCCCTTGGTCATGTTCCACAGCGTCTCGACCACGTACTGCGGCTTGATGACGTCGGTGTTGCCCCGGTCGTAGGCCAGGCAGTCGCGCGAGCGCCAGCCCTCGATGGTCTTCCACCACTCGGCCAGGGCGGCCTCGTCGGGGCGCTGCGGGTTTTCCTTGAGCGCGGCGATCAGCTCGGTGAGCACGTCCTTGACGTCGCCCACGATGGGCACGTCCACCTTGACGCGCTTGGAGATGACCGAGGGGTCGATGTCGATGTGGATGATCTTGCGGTCGACCGCGTTGAAATGCTTGACGTTGCCGATCACGCGGTCGTCGAAGCGCGCGCCCACGGCCAGCAGCACGTCGCAGTTCTGCATGGCGTTGTTGGCCTCGACGGTGCCGTGCATGCCCAGCATGCCCAGGAACTTGCGGTCCGAGGCCGGGTAGGCGCCCAGGCCCATCAGCGTGTTGGTGACCGGGTAGCCCAGCGTGTCGGCCAGTGCGCGCAACTCCGGCGCGGCATTGCCCAGCACCACGCCGCCGCCGGTGTAGATATAGGGTCGCTTGGCCGCCAGCAGCAACTGCAACGCCTTGCGAATCTGGCCCGAATGGCCCTTGCGCACCGGGTTGTAGCTGCGCATTTCCACCGGCTTGGCGTAGGCGACCTCGTCGAACACGGCCTTGCGGAAGGACACGTCCTTGGGCAGGTCCACCACCACCGGGCCGGGGCGGCCGCTGCGGGCGATGTGGAAGGCCTTCTTGATGGTCGGCGCGATGTCGCGTGGGTCCTTGATCAGGAAGTTGTGCTTGACGATGGGCCGCGTGATGCCGATGGTGTCGCATTCCTGGAAAGCATCGGTGCCGATGACGGTCGAGGGCACCTGCGCCGTGATCAGCACCAGCGGGATGGAATCCATATAGGCCGTGGCCAGGCCGGTCACGGCATTGGTCGCGCCCGGCCCCGAAGTCACCAGGCACACACCCACTTCGCCCGTGGCGCGGGCGAAGCCGTCGGCCGCGTGCACCGCCGCCTGCTCGTGGCGCACCAGCACGTGCTGGATGCTGTCCTGCCGGTAGAGCGCGTCATAGACGTAGAGCGCAGCGCCACCCGGGTAGCCCCAGAGGTGCTTGACGCCCTCGGCCTGCAGGGCGCGCACGAGAATGTCGGCGCCCATGATTTCCGGGGACTCGTGAGACAAAGCGGTGTTGGGGGTATTCTTGCTGCCGGCGGCGGCAGCCGAGGCCAGTTCGGCCTTGGAGATTTCCATGATCAACCTTTGTGAATTTCTCTGACGAAAAACCTTCGGTGCCCCTTCATCAGCTCTTGTGAAGCCATGTCAGGACTTAGGACCATGACCATGGGCGCCGGGGATGCCGCGCCGGATCGTGATCCGTTTGCGAATTTGATTTGCCCGCGCATTATGGCACCACTGCGGGCTCAGGCCTCCCGCCGCTGTCGCCCCCGCCCCACAGCCGAGGCCCCGGCGCCCCGGGCCACACCGGCTTCCGGAGGGTGCCGGGAAGGCAAAAGCAATCAGGCATACTCAGGCTTTTTCCTGATGTCCCCGCCAGAAATGACGTTCGTCAACAAGCAAAAGCGCCGCCGCGGCTGGTCACGCCTGTGGCATGCGGCGGGCTATTCGCTGCAGGGCCTGCGGGCCGGCTGGCAGGAGTCTGCTTTCCGACTCGAAGCCACGCTGGGACTGCTGCTGGTGCCGCTGGCCCTCTGGCTCGCGCACTCCTGGGTCGAGACCGCGCTGCTGTTGGGCAGCGTGCTGCTGGTGCTGATCGTGGAACTGCTCAACAGCGCCATCGAGACCGTGGTCGACCGCGTCGGCCCCGAATGGCACCAGCTCTCCAAGAAAGCCAAGGACATGGGCAGCGCGGCGACGCTGCTGGCCCTGCTGCTGCTGCTGGGCATCTGGGGCGCCGCGATCTGCGAACGTTGGACGGCCTGAATCTCTCTGCGTTTTTCTTCGAGCAACATGACCATCACGACCTTGCGCAAGCAACCCGACCCGGCCGAACCCGTGGCCTTTTCACTGGGGGTCTACTGCGGCTCCCGTCCCGGGCTGAGCCCAGCCTATCTCGATGTCGCCCGGCAAGTAGGCCGCTGGATCGGCGAACACGGCGGCCAGTTGGTCTACGGCGGCGGCAAGAGTGGCATGATGGGCGTGGTCGCCCAGGCCACCCAGGAAGCCGGTGGGCGCGTGGTCGGCGTGATCCCGCACGCACTGGTCGACAAGGAACACGCCAACTTGGTCTGCGACGAGCTGTACGTGGTCGACACCATGCACGAGCGCAAGGCCCTGATGGCCGAACGCGCCCAGGCCTTCCTGGCCATTCCGGGCGGCATCGGCACGCTGGAGGAACTGTTCGAGGTCTGGACCTGGCGCCAATTGGGCTACCACGACAAGCCGATCGGCATCCTCAACACCGAAGGCTATTACGACGCCCTGCTGACCTTCCTGGCGCACAGCGTCGGCCAGGGCCTGATGAATGCATGGCAGATGGACTTGGTCCAGGTCGACCGGGATGCCAGCACCCTGCTGCCCAAGCTGATCGAAGGCGCCGCACTCAGCCGCGTCTCGGCCGTGGGCCAGGTTGCCTGAGGCGCTGGCCTGCACTTGGAACGCCTCTGCATAACGCAGCATCGAAAAAAACGAATCGAGGCTGTGTTAATACACCCGTCAGTGCAAGCCATACGAAGGCTTCGGCCTTAGCGGAAAAGCCAAGGCCCTAGCTTGCCTCGACGGTGCGCCACAAGCGGATTCTGGAGGAAAAATGAGACCCCTCTCATCGCGTAACTTTCTTACGAGAATCCCACTGCGGTCAAGGCTTGGCGAGCGATGGCCTCCAAGACCTTCCGGCCAGGCGCTGTCTTGGCCAACACATTGAGTCCTTGTGTGATGCAGACGAAAAACGATGCGGCTTCGCTCGCATTGACATCGGGTGCAAGTTCCCCTCCCTGTTTGGCTCTCTCAATCGCGCTGGCAAAAGCAGTCTCCAGTCTGGCCAGATGAAGTTGAAATGCCTCACTGATCTGAGGGTCGCGCATGGCGAACTCTACGATCGAATTTGTCACAAGGCAGCCCCACTGCCTCTTTCCATCGACCATCGCGGTGATGAGCGCCTCGTAATAGCCAACAATTGCGGCGCGACCCGAGGGGTCGCCATTCAGCCGCTCGATTGCCTGGCTTGAAACACCCGCCATATAGCGCTTGAGCGCTTCGATGAACAGACCGTGCTTGTCGCGAAAGGCAGCGTAGATGCTGCCTGGATTGAGTCCAGTGACACGACAGACTTCCTGAATGCCCGTGCCGTCATAACCATGTTCCCAAAAGATGTCGATCGCGCTGTCGAGCACGTCGTCACGCTTGAAGCTTCTGATGCGTCCCATGCGTTAAATGATGATTCATCAATCAAAAATTTCTAAGATCTATCAAGCATACATTGGCATTCACAAAAGCAAATGCTAGAATTTTCTTGAATTTATATTCAAGAATGGAGTCTGCTATGAAAATAGCGATCATGGGTACGGGTGGCGTTGGCGGCTACTTCGGAGCCAAGCTCGCACTTGGCGGCAATGAAGTCAGTTTCATTGCCAGAGGGGCTCATCTGGCGGCGATCAAAGAACACGGCCTGACGGTACACAGCCCCTTGGGCAACTTTGTATTGACCCACTGAAACCCTGCACAGGTCCTAAACTGGAAGAAAGGACCGGAAGATGAAGGCAGAAGAAGAGATCAAACGTTGGACAGCCAAGCGCAAAAGCGCGCTGGTGTTGGACATCAT
>JASGEH010000214.1:0-10122 GCA_047606565.1 Comamonas sp. | reverse complement strand
TGGTCGGTCAGGATTTCCAGCAGCATGGCGTGCGGCACGCGGCCGTCGACGATGTGCACGGAGTTGACGCCGCTCTTGGCCGCGTCGATGGCGCCGGCCAGCTTGGGCAGCATGCCGCCGGAGATGGTGCCGTCGGCCACCAGGTCGTCGATCTCGCGCGCGGTCAGTTCGGTGATGAGCTGGCCGGCCTTGTCGAGCACGCCGCGGATGTTGGTGAGCATCATCAGCTTCTCGGCCTTGAGGACGGCGGCGAGCTTGCTGGCGACCACGTCGGCGTTGATGTTGTAGCTCTCGTTGTCCTCGCCGAAGCCCAACGGGCTGATGACCGGGATGAAGGCGTCGTCCTGCAGTGCCCGGACCACGCCGGGGTCGATGGTGACGATGTCGCCGACCTGGCCGATGTCGTGCTCGCGCGCCGGGTCGTCCTTGTCGGCCAGCTTGAGCTTGCGCGCGCGGATCAGGCCGCCGTCACGCCCGGTCAGGCCCACGGCCTTGCCGCCAGCCTGGTTGATGAGGCCGACGATGTCCTGCTGCACCTCGCCGGCCAGCACCCATTCGACCACTTCCATGGTCTCGGCATCGGTCACGCGCATGCCCTGGATGAACTGGCCCTGCTTGCCCAGGCGCTTGAGCGCAGTCTCGATCTGCGGGCCGCCGCCGTGCACCACCACCGGGTTCATGCCGACCAGCTTGAGCAGCACCACGTCCTCGGCGAAGTCGGCCTGCAGTGCCGGATCGGTCATTGCGTTGCCACCATATTTGATGACAATGGTCTTGCCATGGAACTTGCGGATGTAGGGCAGCGCCTGGGCCAGGATTTCGGCCTTGTCGCGTGGCGCGATCTGCGGGGTATCGGTCATGTCGGGGCGTCCGTGTGGTCAGTCAAAACAGCGATGGGCGCATTGTGCCTTGCAGCTTGCCGAGCGCATGCACAGCTTGCGCGCCCCAGGGGCCCGAATCCATAGTTTTATTGAATGGCACAGGTACATACATTCAACTTCATCTATCGGACGACTTTCCCTACCATTGACTGCTCCCCACGATCCGCCGCTACTGGCGGGCTTCCCGTTTTTTCGAGATTCATCCCACGGAGATCGACACCATGAGCGCTACCTTCGACACCCCGAACCAGCCCGCCACGGGCAAATGCCCCTTCGGCCATACGGCCGCCGGCACCGCCCACCAACCGCCCCAGGCGCCCGCGAAGGATGCGCCCCGGCACGCCGCCGGCGGCGGCACCACCAACCGCGACTGGTGGCCCAATCAGCTGCGCGTGGATCTGCTCAACCAGCACTCGGCCCGCTCCAACCCGCTGGGCACCGGCTTCGACTACGCCGAGGAATTCAAGAAGCTCGACTACGAAGCGCTCAAGAAAGACCTGCGCGCCCTCATGACCGACTCGCAGGACTGGTGGCCGGCCGACTTCGGCCACTACGGCCCACAGTTCGTCCGCATGGCCTGGCACGCCGCCGGCACCTACCGCACCGGCGACGGACGGGGCGGCGCAGGCCGCGGCCAGCAGCGCTTCGCGCCGCTCAACAGCTGGCCCGACAACGTCAACATCGACAAGTCGCGCCGCCTGCTGTGGCCGATCAAGCAGAAATACGGCCAGAAGATCTCCTGGGCCGACTTGCTCATCCTCACCGGCAACGTCGCGCTGGAGACCATGGGCTTTCGCACCTTCGGCTTCGCCGGCGGCCGCGAGGACACCTGGGAACCCGACCAGGACGTCTACTGGGGCACCGAGAAGACCTGGCTGGGCGGTGACACGCGCTACGGCAAGGGCGAGGCCGGCTCGGGCGACGGCGTGGTCGTGGCCGACGAAGCGCTGCACGGCCAGGAGCAGGACCGCACCGACAGCCAGGGCCGCCACCTGGAAAACCCGCTGGCTGCCGTGCAGATGGGCCTGATCTACGTCAACCCGGAAGGCCCCGAGGGCAACCCCGACCCGCTCGCGGCGGCCCATGACATCCGCGAGACCTTCGCCCGCATGGCCATGAACGACGAGGAAACCGTCGCGCTGATCGCCGGCGGCCACACCTTCGGCAAGACCCACGGCGCCGGCGCGGCCGACCACGTCGGCGCCGACCCGGAAGCCGCAGGCCTGGAAGCCCAGGGCCTGGGCTGGGCCAGCAGCTTCGGCTCCGGCAAGGCCGGCGACGCCATCACCAGCGGACTGGAAGTGACCTGGACCACCACGCCCGCGCAGTGGAGCAACAACTTCTTCGAGAATCTGTTCAAGTACGAATGGGTGCTCGAAAAATCCCCGGCCGGCGCGCACCAGTGGGTCGCCAAGGACGCCGCCGAGATCATCCCCGACGCCCACGATCCGGCCAAGAAGCGCAAGCCGACCATGCTGACCACCGACCTGTCGCTGCGCTTCGACCCGGCCTACGAGAAGATCTCGCGCCGCTTCCTGGACAACCCCCAGGCCTTCGCCGAAGCCTTCGCGCGCGCCTGGTTCAAGCTGACCCACCGCGACCTCGGCCCCAAGGCACGCTACCTGGGCCCCGAAGTGCCGAAGGAAGAGCTGATCTGGCAAGACCCGCTGCCCGCCGCCGCCTACGCGCCGATCGACGCGGCTGATGCCGAAGCCCTCAAGGCGCGGGTGCTGGCCTCGGGCCTGACGGTGTCCGAGCTGGTCGGCACGGCCTGGGCCTCGGCTTCCACCTTCCGTGGCGGCGACAAGCGCGGCGGCGCCAACGGCGCGCGCATCCGCCTGGCGCCGCAGAAGGACTGGGCCGCCAACCAGCCCGAGCAACTGGCCCGGGTGCTGGACACGCTCGAAGCCATCCGCGCCGAGTTCAACCGTGCGGCCACCGGCGGCAAGCAGGTCTCGCTGGCCGACCTGATCGTGCTGGCCGGCAACGCCGGCGTCGAGCAGGCCGCGCGCAACGCCGGCCATGAAGCCCGCGTGCCCTTCACCCCGGGCCGCGTGGACGCCACGCAGGCGCAGACCGACGTCGACTCCTTCGCCGTGCTGGAGCCCGAAGCCGACGGCTTCCGCAACTACCTCAAGGCCCGCTACAGCGTGCCGGCCGAGGCGCTGCTAATCGACCAGGCGCAAAAACTGACGCTGACCGCGCCCGAGCTGACCGTGCTCATCGGCGGCCTGCGCGCCATCAACATCAACGTTGGCGGCACCGCGCTGGGCGTCTTCACCGACCGCCCCGGCGCGCTCAGCAACGACTTCTTCGCCAACCTGCTCGACATGGGCACGGCCTGGCAGGCGGTCGGCGGCGACGGCAACCTGTTCGAGGGGCGTGACCGCAAGACCGGCGAGTTCCGCTGGGTGGGCACGCGCGCCGATCTGGTGTTCGGCTCCAACGCCATCCTGCGTGCCCTGGCCGAGGTCTACGCCAGCGCCGACGCGCAGCAGAAGTTCATCCAGGACTTCGTGGCCGCCTGGACCAAGGTGACGGAACTCGACCGCTTCGACCTGCAACGGTCATAAGATCGTCAACACGTTCTAAGCCCGCGCCTGCGGGCGACCTGACCCCAAAGAAAACAGGGCCCGCCGCGAATGTCTCGCGGCGGGCCCTGTTTATTTGCGCTGGCGCCAGGTTTAGCGGGCGGCCAGGGCTGCTTCGTAGCGGCGCGACACTTCGGCCCAGTTGATGATGTTGAAGAAGGCCGCGATGTAGTCCGGGCGGCGGTTCTGGTAGAGCAGGTAGTAAGCGTGTTCCCAGACGTCCAGGCCCAGAATGGGCGTGCCACCGGAGAGACCCGCGTACTCGCCGATCAGCGGGTTGTCCTGGTTGGCGCTGCTCTCGACCAGCAGCTTGCCGTCGTGGCCCACCGTCAGCCAGGCCCAGCCGCTGCCGAAGCGGGTCTGCGCGGCCTTGGTGAAGGCGTCCTTGAAGGCCTCGTAGCCGCCCAGGTCGCTGTCGATGGCCTGCGCCAGCTTGCCTTCGGGCTTGCCGCCATTGGCGCTGAGCACGCTCCAGAACAGCGAGTGGTTGGCATGGCCGCCGCCGTTGTTGCGCACGGCCACGCGGATCTTCTCGGGCAATGCCGGGATGTTGGCGATCAGTTCCTCAACCGGCACTTCCGCCACGCCGGCCTCAGCCAGGGCGTTGTTGAGGTTGGTGATGTAGGTCTGGTGATGCTTGCCATGGTGGATTTCCAAGGTGCGAGCGTCGAAATGCGGCTCCAGCGCATCGTAGGCGTAAGGCAGTGGGGGCAAGGTGTAGGCCATCTGGAATGCTCCTTCGTGATGAGGGTGTCGGTGGTCTCGAAACAGAATGCGCCGGGCGCCGCCCGGACAGGGCAGGCGCACCGCGCGCGGCGGCCGGCAACGGCACCCTGGAAATGTAATACGGCCGGCGCCGCCCGTGCCACTGCGCATGGCAAAACCGCATGCGGCACGCGCATTTGCTGACTCGTTTTCCGATGCAGGCGATCCCGGCTGGCCAGTGTCGGGCCTGCGCCCGGTGGCGGTCTGTCGGACCATGCGCCGTCCACCCCACCGCATCGTCCCGGAAGATGCCACACGCCCGGCGCGCGACAATAGCCGGCGGTCACGCCCCGCCGCCCCGCCCGTCGTCCATCCGCCATGCCCTCCTCCCCTTCCCCCTCCGCCGCCGGTCGCGCACCGGCGCAGCCACCGCAACGCCTGCTGTGGCTGGTGGCGATCGCCTTCTTCATGCAGACGCTCGACGCCACCATCGTCAACACCGCGCTGCCCGCCATGGCCGCCAGCCTCGACGAGAGCCCGCTGCGCATGCAGTCGGTCATCATCGCCTACTCGCTGACCATGGCGATGCTGATCCCGGCCTCCGGCTGGATCGCCGACCGCTTCGGCACCCGCCGCGTGTTCCTGGTCTCGATCGCGCTGTTCACGCTAGGCTCGGTGGCCTGCGCGCTGTCGCAGACGCTGGCGCAGCTGGTCACCGCGCGCGTGCTGCAGGCCTGCGGCGGCTCGCTGCTTCTACCGGTGGGCCGGCTGGCGGTGCTGCGCCACTACCCGCGCGAGAAATTCCTGCAGGCCATGAGCTTCGTCGCCATCCCCGGGCTGATCGGCCCGCTGCTGGGCCCGACCCTGGGCGGCTGGCTGGTGGAGGCGCTGTCGTGGCACTGGATCTTCCTGATCAACCTGCCAGTCGGCGTGACCGGCTGGCTCGCCACCCAGCGCTACATGCCCACGGGCCGCGCGGCGCGGCCGCCGCGCTTCGACCTGAGCGGCTTCGTACTGCTGTCGGTGGCGATGGTGTCGATTTCGCTGGCGCTCGACGGCCTGGCCGGCATCGGCATGCAGCACGCGCTGGTGATGGTGCTGATGGTGGGCGGCTTCGCCGGGCTGGCGGCCTACTGGCTGCACGCGCTGCGCCACCCGGCGCCGCTGTTCTCTCCGGCGCTGTTTTCCACCCCCAGCTTTCGCGTCGGCCTGCTGGGCAATCTGTTCGCGCGCATCGGCAGTGGCAGCATGCCCTTCCTGATTCCGCTACTGCTGCAAGTCAGCCTGGGCTACAGCCCCATGCAGGCCGGCATGATGATGCTGCCGGTGGCGCTCGCCAGCATCGCCATGAAGCGCGCGGCCACGCCACTCATCCGCAGCCAGGGCTACCGGCGCGTGCTGGTCGGCAACACGCTGCTGATCGGCACGCTGATCGCCGGCTTCGCGCTGATCGGCCCGGCCACACCGCTGGCCGGCAAGCTGGTGCTGCTGGCGCTGTTCGGCGCCTTCAACTCGCTGCAGTTCACGGCCATGAACACCGTCACGCTCAAGGACCTGGCGGCCAACGGCGCCAGCGCGGGCAACAGCATGCTGTCGATGGTGCAGATGCTGGCCATGAGCCTGGGGGTAACGGTGGCCGCCGCGCTTCTGTCGACCTTCGAGCAGTGGCTGGGCAGCCTGGGCGACCACGCCACCCTCGACATCTTCCACGCCACCTTCCTGGGCGTCGGCGTGCTGACGGCAGCCTCGGCCTGGATTTTCTGGCAGCTGGAAGACGACCATGATCCGGACGCGGCCAGCCGGCCCCAGGACGTGGCGCTCGACTGAAACAGCCTTCTTCAGCTGGAGAGTCGCGAATTGCGCGGCAGGTGCGCGCCCAGGAACTCCATCTGATCGGCCAGGATGCGCCGGTTGCGCAAGATGAAATCCTCCCACAGCGTCGGCACATAGGGCGCGTACAGCAGCGGCATGCGCGCCTGCTCGGGCGTGCGGTCGGCCTTGCGGTGGTTGCACGAGCGGCAGGCGGTGACCACGTTCATCCAGTGGTCGGCGCCCTTTTGCGCCAGCGGGCGCACGTGCTCGCGCGTGAGTTCGTCCTCGTGGAAGCGGTTGCCGCAGTAGGCGCAGACGTTGCGGTCGCGCGCGAACAGCTTGGCATTGGTCAGCGCCGGGCGCAGGTCGAAGGGGTTGACCCCGCTGACGCCGCGCGTGCCGATGATGCTGCTGATGGCGATCTGCGACTGCGCGCCGGTGCGCGCGTTGACGCCGCCGCGAAACACCGCGATGCGTTCGCCCACCTCCCAACGCACGGCATCGGATGCGTAGTGCAGCACCGCTTCCTCCAGCGTCAGCCAGGACTGCGGCAGCCCCTGGGCCGAGAGTTTGAGAACCTTCAACACAACCTCCGATCTGTTCGAACGTGGATGAGCCGACGAGTACTGCCGCGGCAAGCGAGCGGCGCGGCGGCCGGCCCGGAACCAGTCTGGCAGGACTGGCATGCGATCCTGATGACAGCCGGGTGGCGCGGCGCCCGTCTCGAATATACCGTCTCGACCGCCAAAGGAAGACTCAGCGACGGAAAGGCGAGCGAAGCGTTCGCCCATTGGTCAGCAGAACGTCATTCAACAAACACTTCAAGACGCTTTTTTCGCACATGTGGCAGCGCAGTGGCCAGCACCAGCAGCAGAGCAGTCAATAGCAAACCTCCCGATATGGGGCGCGTCACCAACACACTCCAGTCGCCATCCGACAGCATCAGGCTGCGCAGCAGGTACTCCTCCATCATCGGGCCCAGCAGCAGCCCCAGCATGAGCGGTGTGGCTTCCAGCCCCAGGCGATGCATGACATAGCCGAACAAGCCAAAGAGACCCAGCAGCCACACATCGAACACACTGTTATTGGTCGTGTAGACCCCGAAGGAACAAAGCAGCACGATGGCCGGAAACAAGTATTTGTAGGGTACGGCGAGCAGCCGCGCCCAGAGCCCGACCAAGGGCAGGTTCAGCACCAGTAGCACCGCATTGCCTATCCACATCGAGGCAATCAAGCCCCAGAACAGCTCGGGGTTGGTGCTCATCACCTCCGGGCCGGGCTGGATGCTGTGGATGGCCATCGCGCCGACCATCAAGGCCATCACCGCATTGGAGGGAATGCCCAGCGTCAGCAGCGGGATGAACGACGTTTGCGCGCCCGCGTTATTGGCCGATTCGGGTGCGGCAACGCCGCGGATGTTGCCCTGCCCCAATGGCAACTCGCCCTGGCGCAATCGCACTTTCTTCTCGACGGTATAGGCCGCGAAGGCCCCCAGCAAACCACCGCCGCCGGGCAAGACCCCCAGCATGGCCCCCAGAGCCGTGCCGCGCAGCATCGCCGGCATCATCCGCGACAAATCCTGCCGGGTCGGCAGCAGGCCATGGATAGGCGCACGGCCGGTTTTTCCGCCGCCGTCCGGGTGGGCCAGATTGGCAATGATCTCACCCAGGCCGAAGACGCCCATGGCCACGACGACGAAATCGACGCCATCGGCCAGCTCGGCAAACCCCAGGGAAAAACGCGACAGCCCCGACGTCACGTCCATCCCCACACTGCCCAGCAGCATACCCACGACGACCATGCCGATGGCCGGCACCAGCGCCCCCGAGGAAAGCGCCACCGCCCCGATCAGGCCGACGACCATCAATGAAAAATACTCTGGCGTTCCGAAGCGAAAGGCCAGTTCCGTCAGGGGCTGCGCGAAAATCGCTAGCACCAGCGTCCCCGCACAGCCCGCGACGAACGAACCGATGGCGGCGGCAGCCAGTGCGGGCCCCGCGCGGCCCTGGCGCGCCATTTGATGCCCGTCCAGCGTGGTCACGACCGAGGAGGACTCTCCGGGCAGATTGACCAGGATGGCCGTGGTGGAGCCCCCATACTGAGCACCGTAGTAGATCCCGGCGAGCATGATGAGCGCAGAGACCGGCGCCAGCCCGTAGGTGATGGGCAGGAGCATCGCAATGGTCGCCACCGGGCCGATGCCCGGCAGCACCCCCACCAGCGTTCCCAGCAAACAGCCGCCGAACGCATAGAGAATATTCTCGAAGCTCAGCGCGACGCCGAACCCCATCGCAAGGTGGTCAAGAAAGTCCATCGTCGATTCAAGGCAAGAGATCACTGGGCCAGGCGGGGACCACCAAGCCCATCGCCTGGATGAAAACCAGATAGCAGCCCGCCGCCAGCCCGGTGGCCAGAAGCAGGGCCGGGCCATTGCGGTGTTCGCTGCCAGCCCAGCTGGCGATGAAAACGACAGCGTACGTACTGACCACCAGCCCGCCGGCAGGAATGCCCAGGGCGGGAACGCCCTCGATGAGCAGGCCAAACGCCGCATTGGCCAGCAACACGAAGAAAACAGGCCGCCAGGCGAAACGACGCGGGGGCGTGGCTGCGGTCTCCTCAATTCGTTGGGCACGCATGCGCAGGCCTTGTACGAGCGCCACGACGCCCAGCAATGCCAGCACCCCGCTGAGCAGCAGCGGAAAGTAGCCGGGCCCCATGCTGGCCGCCGACCCCAAAGGATAGTGGCGCACGGCGGCCACGCCAAACGCCAGTGCCACCACGACGAAGAGCAGCCCGGAATAAAGGCGTTGTTGATCAGCAGGCATGCGCCCAGGCCCCAGAAAGTTCGGAAAAGTGAGGCCAGGCAGGGCCCCACGCCACGCAGGCATCCATGGAGAAGGCGCCTATTTCACGCCCGCATCGACCACTGCCTGGTGCCACTTGTGGACCTCGGACTCGACGAAGGCCCGGAACGCCTGCGGACTTTGCCCGATGGGGTTCGCGCCAGACTCCCGAATGACGCGGATGACTTCCTCGTTCTGCAATGCCTGGCGCGCGGCCGCCGCCAGTTTCTCGACGACCGGTCGCGGCGTGCCCGCCGGTGCGAAAAGGCCCGTCCAGTTGTACAGCACGGCCGAAGGGTAGCCCTGCTCGACGGTCGTGGGTACGTCAGGAAACAGATGCGAGCGCTCTTTGCTGGTCACGGCCAACGCGTTAAGACGGCCGGCCTTCACCAGGGCTTGTGCGCTGGGCAGCGACGGCGCACCTATCGTCGCCTCGGCAGCCACCACCGCACGCACCGCCTCGGCAGGGGCCTTGTAGGGAATGTGCCGCAGATCCAGCCGCCCATCCAGACGCAGCAGTTCCACCACAAAGCGCGAGCCGCTGGAATTTCCCGCCGAGGCATACGTCAGTTGGCCGGGCTTCGCCTTGGCCTGGGCAGCCAGGTCGGCCAGCGTCCGGATCCCCGTCTCAGGGCTGGCGATCAGCACCAGGGGTGCGTCATTGATTTGCGTGATGGGCTCGAAGTCCTTCAGGTCGTCATAGGGCAGCGTCTTGTCGATCGCCGACAGCAGGCCGCCATTGGTGCTGATGGAGCCCACCAAAAGGGTGTAGCCATCCGGCTGGGCCCTGGCCACCGCCTGCGCCGCCAAGGCGCCGCTGGCGCCTGCACGGTTTTCGACGACGATGGGCTGACCCAGCGCTTCGCCCAAGGGCTGACTGAGCACCCGTGCCATGATGTCCGCGACCGACCCCGGCGATTGCGGCACCACCAGCCGCACGGGCTTGGTGGGATAGTTTTCTTGCGCGATGGCAGTGCCGGCCAGCAGGCCCAGCATCCATGCGCCGGCAAGCAGCCGCCATGCCGGCTTCAACAGTGATGTCGTCTTCATACGTCCTCTCCCAAAAAATATGATCCGCCCTCCGCGGGGCACGCCACAGCCGTCGCCCTGCACGGCCTGCGCGGCACCCCAAACACGAGGGCCGTGCCCACGGCGATCAGCCCGCCTTGGCGATCGCCTCGTCCACCCAGGCTCGTGGCCAGGCGTGCTCCGCAATCTGGCGCGCCCAAGTCGCCTCGGTCTGCGCATGGGCCCGGGCTTTTTCCACCACCTGCGCCGCATCGCGCTGCG
>JASGEH010000213.1:0-12502 GCA_047606565.1 Comamonas sp. | reverse complement strand
GTCGCCGCCGCGCTGGCCGGCAGCGCGCTGGCGCTGGCCCTGGCCTGGCGCCACCTGGCTCGCGCGCCGGCGCCGCTGCTCAGCCTGGCGCCGCTGCGCGTGCCCACCTTCGCCGTCACGGCAGTCGGCGGCTCGCTGTTTCGCATCGCCATCGGCAGCGCCCCCTTTCTGCTGCCGCTCATGTTCCAGCTCGCGCTGGGCCTGTCGGCCGTGCAGGCCGGCCTGATGATGCTGGCTCTGTTCGCCGGCAACCTGCTCATCAAGCCGCTGACCACACCCATGCTGCGCCGCTGGGGCTTCAGGCGCGTGCTGGTCGGCAACGGCCTGCTGGTGGCCGCCGGCTTCCTGGTCTGCGCCACCTTCGGCCCCAGCACCCCGCCGGCGTGGATGGCGCTGGTGCTGTTCGTCTGCGGTGTCAACCGCTCGACCCAGTTCACCGCCATCAACGCCCTGGGCTTCGCCGATCTGCCATCCACGCAGATGAGCGACGCCTCCACGCTCTCGAGCATGTTGCATCAGATGAATGCTGGCCTGGGCATCGCCTTCGGCGCGCTGGCCCTGGCGCTGGCCGGTTGGCTGCTGGGCGACGCCGAAGGCGCCCTGTCGCTGGCCGCCTTCCGCGGCGCGCTGGTGTTAGCGGCCGCGCTGGCGCTGCTGGCCCTGCTTGACGCCCTGCGCCTGCCGGCCGACGCGGGCGCGCAGGTGAGCGGCCATGGGCAGGCGCGGTCCAGCCGATAAAATCGCCGCTTTGCCCCCGCCGCTGGCCGCCTGCCGCCGGCCGGCCCGCACCCGATCCAGCCCGGCGCCTTCGGCCACGAAGGTAGCGGGCGCCGTTTGTTCCTACCGCCCCCATGAGCACCTCCACCCAACCCGGCCTCGAGAGCCTGTCCAAATCCTTCGAACCCGCCGCCATCGAGGCCCAGTGGGGGCCAACCTGGGAGCAGCGCGAATACGCCCGCGCGGGCTACCGGGGCACCGGCCAGCCCAAGGCGGGCGAGCCGGCCTTCGCCATCCAGCTGCCGCCGCCCAACGTGACCGGCACGCTGCACATGGGCCATGCCTTCAACCACACGGTCATGGACAGCCTCACCCGCTACCACCGCATGCGCGGCCACAACACCCTGTGGGTGCCGGGCACCGACCACGCCGGCATCGCCACCCAGATCGTGGTGGAGCGCCAGTTGCAGGAGCAAGGCCAGAGCCGCCACGACCTGGGCCGCAAGAACTTCGTCGCCCGCATCTGGGAATGGAAGGAGCAAAGCGGCAGCACCATCACCCAGCAGATGCGCCGCCTGGGCGACAGCGTGGACTGGGGTCACGAATACTTCACGATGGACGACAAGCTCTCGAAGGTCGTCACCGAGACCTTCGTGCGCCTGTACGAGCAGGGCCTGATCTACCGCGGCAAGCGGCTGGTCAACTGGGACCCGGTGCTGCAGTCGGCCGTCTCCGACCTCGAAGTCGAGAACGAGGAGCGCGAGGGCTCGCTCTGGCACATCGCCTACCCGCTGGCCGACGGCAGCGGCAGCCTGACCGTGGCCACCACCCGGCCCGAGACCCTGCTGGGCGACGCGGCCCTGATGGTCCACCCCGAGGACGAGCGCTACACCGCGCTGATCGGCAAGACCGTGGTGCTGCCGCTGGTCGGCCGCGAGATCCCGGTGATCGCCGACGCCTACGTGGACCGTGAATTCGGCACCGGCGTGGTCAAGGTCACGCCCGCGCACGACCCCAACGACTATGCCGTGGGCCAGCGCCACGGCCTGCCGCAGATCACGGTACTCACGCTCA
Source organism: Comamonas sp. (assembly GCA_047606565.1). Lineage (GTDB taxonomy): Bacteria > Pseudomonadota > Gammaproteobacteria > Burkholderiales > Burkholderiaceae_C > Comamonas_F. The sequence goes on along the minus strand of JASGEH010000213.1, from coordinate 10,711 downwards.
CCGCCAAGATCAACGACAACGCGCCCGAGCAGTACCGGGGCCTCGACCGCTTCGAGGCCCGCAAGGCCATCGTGGCCGACCTGGACGCCGCCGGTGCCCTGGTCGAGACGAAGAAGCACAAGCTCATGGTGCCGGTCTGCGTGCGCACCGGCCAGATCGTCGAGCCCATGCTGACCGACCAGTGGTTCGTCGCCGTGAACAAAGTGGGCGCGGGCGACGCCACGGGCAAGAGCATCGCCCAGAAGGCCATCGACGCGGTGCAGAGCGGCCAGGTGCGCTTCGTGCCCGGCAACTGGATCAACACCTACAACCAGTGGATGAACAACATCCAGGACTGGTGCATCAGCCGCCAGCTCTGGTGGGGCCACCAGATCCCGGCCTGGTACGACGAGGACGGCAACGTCGTCGTCGCACGCGACGAGGCCGAGGCCCAGGCCAAGGCGCCGGGCAAGACCTTGAAGCGCGACGAGGACGTGCTCGACACCTGGTACTCGTCCGCGCTGGTGCCCTTCTCCTCGCTCGGCTGGCCTGACCAGACGGACAGCGCCACCGACGACTACCACCTCTATTTGCCCAGCAGCGTACTGGTCACGGGCTACGACATCATCTTCTTCTGGGTCGCCCGGATGATCATGTTCAGCACCCACTTCACCGGCCGGGTGCCGTTCAAGGACGTCTACATCCACGGCCTGGTGCTCGACGCCCAGGGCAAGAAGATGAGCAAGAGCGAGGGCAACGTGCTCGATCCGGTCGACCTGATCGACGGCATCGCGCTGGAGCCGCTGATGGAAAAGCGCACCGTCGGCCTGCGCCGCCCCGAGACCGCGCCCCAGGTGCGCAAGAACACGCAGAAGGAATTCCCCGAGGGCATCCCGGCCTACGGTGCCGATGCGCTGCGCTTCACCTTCGCCACGCTGGCCTCGCTGGGCCGCAGCATGAACTTCGACAGCAAGCGCTGCGAGGGCTACCGCAACTTCTGCAACAAGCTCTGGAACGCCACCCGCTTCACGCTGATGCAGTGCGAGGGCCAGGACTGCGGCCTGGAGGAACACACGGCCGTGCAGTGCGCCAGCGGCGGCTACCTGCGCTTCAGCCAGGCCGACCGCTGGATCGTCTCGCTGCTGCAGAAGGTCGAGGCCGAGGTCGCCCAGGGCTTCGAGGCCTACCGCCTCGACAACGTCGCCAACACCCTGTACGACTTCGTCTGGAACGAGTTCTGCGACTGGTACCTGGAAATCGCCAAGGTGCAGATCCAGACCGGCGACGACGCGCAAAAGCGCGCCACCCGCCGCACCCTGATCCGCACGCTGGAAACCATCCTGCGGCTGGCCCACCCCATCATCCCCTTCATCACCGAGGAACTCTGGCAGAAGGTGGCCCCGGTGGCCGGCCGCGCGGGCGAGTCGATCAGCATCGCCGCCTACCCGCAGGCCCAGCCCGAGCGCATCGACGAAGCCGCCGTGACCGACGTGGCCCGCCTGAAGTCGCTGGTCGATGCCTGCCGCACGCTGCGCGGCGAACTCGGCGTCTCGCCCGCCCAGCGCCTGCCGCTGCTGGTGGCCGGCGACGACGGCTTCATCGCCGGCCTCGCGCCGGTGCTGCAGTCACTGGCCAAGCTCGGCGAGATCAAGCTCTTCGACCACGAGGCCGACTGGGCCGCCGCCGCCCAGGCCGCGCCGGTGGCGGTCGTGGGCGACGTGCGCCTGTGCCTGTTCGTCGAAATCGACGTCGCCGCCGAAAAAGCCCGCCTGGCCAAAGAAATCGCCCGGCTCGACGGCGAGCTCGCCAAGGTCAACGGCAAGCTCGGCAACCAGGCCTTCGTCGCCAAGGCCCCGCCCGCCGTGATCGAGCAGGAGCGCGGCCGGCTGGCCGACTTCACCGCCACGCTGGAGAAGGTGCGGCAGCAGTTGCAGCGGCTGGGTTAAGCCCTAGGACAGCGAGCCACGAAGATGACGGCGCATGCTCACCCGGTTGACATGCGCCGCCTTGGTTTTCATGGCATGCGGCGTTTTCGAGAACCTCGCGCGATTTTTTCGGTCGAAACCGCTCGCCTGCATTCCAAGCCTCTGTTTTTCGTCACGAAAAACCGTGGCAGACAGGCCAGCTTCCCCGCATCGGGTGGCGCCACGGCGGCCTTCGGACCTACACCGGTGGCGCCAGACACTTCCTACAATCCGGCGACTCTTGCCCTCGGGCTCCCGATATGAATCCCAACGATCCCCAAGACGACCTCCACGCCTCGCCCGACGACCGCAACACGTCCCGCACGCCGCGCAAGGGCGCATCCGGCGGCGGTAAATCCGCCGCGCGCGGTGCCAGCAAGCCCAAGACCGCCAAGCCGGCTGGCGCCGGCGCCTGGTTTCTGCGCGGCCTGGCCTGGGCTGGTGGCCTGCTGGCGGCCGGCCTGATCGCGCTGGCCTGCGTGATCGGCGTGGCCATGGCGCTGGCCTACCCCAACCTGCCCGACGTTTCGGAACTGTCGGACTACAAGCCCAAGCTGCCGCTGCGCATCTACTCGGCCGAAGGCAATCTGCTGGGTGAGTTCGGCGAGGAACGCCGCCGCCTGCTGCCCATCGCCGAGATCCCCAAGGTGATGAAGGACGCCGTGCTCGCCATCGAGGACGCGCGCTTCTACTCGCACGGCGGCGTCGACTACATCGGCGTGGTGCGCGCGGCGCTCTCCAACCTGGGCGGCAGCATCAACCAGGGCGCCTCCACCATCACCATGCAGGTCGCGCGCAACGTCTACCTGTCGTCCGAGCGCACCTACACGCGCAAGATCTACGAGATTCTGCTGACCTTCAAGCTCGAGCACCTGCTGAGCAAGGACCAGATCCTGGAGATCTACATGAACCAGATCTTCCTGGGCCACCGCGCCTACGGCTTCGCCGCCGCCAGCGAAACCTATTTCGGCAAGCCGCTCGAGGACATCAGCATCGCCGAGGCGGCCATGCTCGCCGGCCTGCCCAAGGCACCCTCGGCCAACAACCCCTTCAACAACTTCAAGCGCGCCACGCAGCGCCAGCTCTACATCATCGACCGCATGGTCGACGCCGGCTTCATCACGCACGAGCAGGGCGAGGCCGCCAAGCAGGAGCGCATCTACCTGCGCCGCGGCCCCAATGCCGCGCCCACGAGCACGACCAGCACCGCGGCCAACACCGCCGGCAACATCGACGACAGCGGCAACAGCCGCAGCGTGCACGCCGAGTACGCCACCGAGATGGTGCGCCAGCTGATCTACGCGCGCTATGGCGCCGAGACCTACACGCGCGGCATCAACGTCTACACCACCATCAAGTCGGTCGACCAGAACGCCGCCTACACCGCGCTGCGCGCCGGCATCCAGGACTACGAGCAGCGCCAGCACTACCGCGGCCCGGAAGGCTACATCGACCTGCCCACCGAGGCCGGCGCGCGCGACGACGCCATCGACCAGGCGCTCGACGACCACCCGGACAACGGCGACCTGCGCGCCGCCGTGGTGCTGGCCGTCGAGCCGCGCAAGGTGACGGTGGAAAACGGCAACGGCGACCGCATCGAGATCAGCGGCGACGGCCTCAAGCCCGTGCAATCCGGCCTGGCCGCCAGCGCCCCGCCCAAGATCAAGATCCGCGCCGGCGCCATCGTGCGCATCGCGCCCGGCGACAAGGGCGGCTGGGTGCTCACGCAACTGCCCGAGGTCGAGGGCGCCCTGGTCGCGCTCGACCCCAAGACCGGCGCCATCGTCTCGCTGGTCGGCGGCTTCGACTTCAACAAGAACAAGTTCAACCACGTCACCCAGGCCTGGCGCCAGCCGGGTTCGAGCTTCAAGCCCTTCATCTACTCGGCCGCGCTCGAAAAAGGCATCACGCCCATGACGGTGCTCAACGACGCGCCGCTGTTCTTCGGCTCCACGGTCACCGGCGGCCAGGCCTGGGCGCCCAAGAACTACGAGGGCTCCTTCGACGGCCCCATGACCGCGCGCCGCGCGCTGGCCAAGTCGCGCAACATCCCGACCGTGCTGACGCTGCAGTACATCGGCCCGCAATACGCGCAGCAGTGGATCACGCGCTTCGGCTTCGAGGCCGCCAAGCACCCCGCCTACCTGACCATGGCGCTGGGCGCCGGCTCGGTCACGCCCATGCAGATGGCCGTGGGCTACGCCGTCTTCGCCAACGGCGGCTACCGCGTCAACCCCTACCTGATCGCCAAGGTGACCGACCAGCGCGGCCAGGTGCTGGCCGAAACCACACCCCGGCCGCTGGACGAATCGATGCGCGTCATCAGCGCGCGCAACGCCTTCATCATTCAGAGCATGCTGCAGGAAGTCACCCGCAGCGGCACTGCCGCGCGCGCGCAGGCATTGCTCAAGCGGCCGGACATCTTCGGCAAGACCGGCACCACCAACGACTCCTACGACGCCTGGTTCCTGGGCTTCCAGCCCTCGCTGGTGGGCGCCACCTGGATTGGCTACGACAACCCGCGCAAGCTCGGCTCGCGCGAGACCGGCGGCGGCCTGGCCCTGCCGATCTGGATCGACTACATGCAGACCGCGCTCAAGGGCGTGCCGGTGCGCGAATACGCCCCGCCGACCGGCGTCACCTACGTCAACGGCGACTGGGCCTACGACGAATACGCCTGGGACGGCGGCGTCAAGACCCTGGGCATGACCGAAGGCCAACTGATCCAGGACAACACCGGCACCACCGGCACCGAGGGCATCCCCACCCAGCCCCAGGCGCAGCAGCCCGACGAGCGCAACCGCATTCTGGATCTGTTTCGCAATTGACTCTTGCCCGCCTCGCCACATGCCAGCCATCGAGCGACCCGGCAGGGCCGCCATGAAGCTGGCGCGAGGGAATAGCACACCGGCCCAGTGACTTGATAACTGTTGATAAAACCGCTATCTTCGACGGCAGTTGAATCAACCCCACTGGGAGTACGCGCCATGATCTCCGCCGACTTGGGCAAGCAGCTCGAAAGCTACATCCAACAGCTCGTCGATACGGGCCGCTACGGTTCCAAGAGCGAAGTCCTGCGCGAAGGCGTGCGGCTCGTGCAGGACAGGGAAACCAAACTGGCCGCGCTCGATGCTTCGATCGCGCGTGGACTGGCCGATGCCGACGCCGGCCGGACCCAGCCCGCCGGCGCCGTGTTCGACCGCCTTGAAGCCAAATACCGCGCGCTGCTGGCGTCGCAGCAGGCGCAACCGCATGATCGTTGAATTTTCCGAGCGCGCGGAAAACGATCTTGAACAGATCGCCGACCACATCGCCAAGGACAACCCGCGCCGCGCGCTCTCATTCGTACAAGAGCTTCGCGACAAGTGCGAGGCCCTGGCCCATCGCCCCTCGGCTTTCCCTCTGGTGCATCGGTATGAAAGCCACGGCATCCGCCGCCGTGTGCATGGGAACTACCTGATTTTTTATCGTGCCGAAGCAAGCCGGATCGTTGTGATCCATATCCTGAACGGCGCGATGGATTACGCGGCCATCCTGTTCGAGGACTAGAGAGTTCGCCAGCGGTTCACGCAAACGCCAGCGCCACCCCCGACTGCTGGCTCGCGTAGCGGCTGAGGTCGGCCAGGAATTCGGTCCGGGTCTTGGTGTCCAGCCACTGGCGGCCGTCGAACTTGTAGTGGAAGCCGCCGGCGCGGGCGGCCAGCCAGACTTCGTGCAGCGGCGGCTGCAGGTTGATGACGATCTGGCTGCGGTTGGCGAACAGCAGCGTGATCATGCCGCCCACGCGCTGGTTGTCGATGTCGGCGTCGGTTTCGTCGTTGATGCGGTCGCAGGCGGCTTCGATGGTGCTCAACAGCGATTCGGCGTGGTTCTGGTATTCGAGGTCGGTCATACAATTTCGCCCTATGTGTTCTTCTTCACGCTCAATTCTATTCAGGGGCCGCGCCCGCGTCTGGCCGGTGGCCATGCTGCTGGCCGCGCTGCTGGCCGGCTGCGGCCAGTCCGGCCCGCTCTACATGCCGGACAAGCCGCCGCCCAGCCAGGTTCCGCGCATCCATCGGACGCCTGCTGCCACGACGGCCACTCCGGCGACCGGCGACTCATCCAGCACCGATACGCAGGCCGACACGCAGGCACCTTGAGCTGGCCGCCCGGCCTGTCCCCCTTCCTCATCCCGGCACCCGCGCCCGACCGCACGGGGCCGCGACCTCCGCCTTCCTTCTTTCGCAGCCCACCGCCATGTCTCTCCCCGGCCAACCCCAACTCCACACGCGCGAGCGCGACCTTTACCTCGAGGACGTGCCACTGGCCCCGCTCGCGCAGGAGCACGGCACGCCGCTGTTCGTGTATTCGGAAGGCGCCATGCTGGCCGCGCTGGCCTCCTACCAGCGCGGCTTCGCGGGCCGCGACGCGCTGATCTGCTATGCCATGAAGGCCAATTCCAACCTCGCCATCCTGCGCCTGTTCGTGGCGGCGGGCTGCGGGCTGGACATCGTCTCGGGCGGCGAGCTGGAGCGCGCGCTGGCGGCGGGCTGCCCGCCCGAGCGCATCATCTTCTCGGGCGTGGGCAAGACCCGCACCGAGATCCGCCGCGCGCTGCAGGTGGGCATCGGCTGCTTCAACGTCGAGAGCGAGGCGGAGCTGGACCTGCTCAGCGCCATCGCCGAGGCCGGGGGCCAGACCGCGCCGGTCAGCATCCGCGTCAACCCCGACGTGGACGCCCGCACCCACCCCTACATCTCCACCGGCCTCAAGGGCAACAAGTTCGGCGTGGCGCACGATCGCGCGCTGGCGGTCTACCAGCACGCGGCGCGCCTGCCCGGGCTGGCGGTGCGCGGCATCGACTGCCACATCGGCTCGCAGATCACCGAGGTCGCGCCCTACCTCGACGCGATGGACCGCGTGCTCGACCTGGTCGGCGCCATCGAGGATGCGGGCATTCCCCTGCACCACATCGACTTCGGCGGCGGCCTGGGCATCGACTACCAGGGCGATGCGCCGCCCGAGGCCGCCGAGCTGTGGCGGCAGTTGCTGGCCAAGCTCGACGCGCGCGGCTACGGCGATCGCCGCATCGTCATCGAGCCCGGCCGCTCGCTGGTCGGCAACGCGGGCGTGTGCCTGACCGAGGTGCTCTACCTCAAGCCCGGCGAGGCCAAGAATTTCGCCATCGTCGATGCCGCCATGAACGACCTGCCGCGCCCGGCCATGTACGAGGCCTACCACCAGATCGTGCCGCTGCAGGCGCGTGAGGGCGGCACCCCGGCGCACTACGACGTGGTCGGCCCGGTCTGCGAGAGCGGCGACTGGCTCGGCCGCGACCGCACGCTCGACCTCGCCCCGGGCGACCTGCTGGCCGTGCTCTCGGCCGGCGCCTACTGCATGAGCATGGCCAGCAACTACAACACGCGCGGCCGCGCCGCCGAGGTGCTGGTCAGCGGCAACAAGGCCACGCTGATCCGCCGCCGCGAGTCCGTCGAGGACCAGTTGCGCAACGAACAACCCTGACTTCAGGCGCTGCGCATGGCCCGCACCGCCGCCGCGTAGGCCTGCCAGAAGGCCACCTCCTGGGTGGAGGCGAAGTTGATGCGCATGCAGGTGCTGGGCTGACGCTCGGCGTAGAACAGGGAGCCGGGGGCGATCATCCAGCCCTGGTCGAGCAGGCGCTGGGCCAGGGCGTCGGCGTCCACGCCGGTGTCGACCCAGCCGAACATGCCGGCCGGCTCCGAGACGAAGCGGCAGCCGGCCTCGCGCGCAAGGCGCACGCTGCGGTTGCGCGCGGTGTCCAGGCGCACGCGCAGGCGCTCGGCGTGGCGGCGGATCTGGCCCTGCTCCAGGCAGATCGCCAGCGCGCGCTCCAGCAGCGCGGGCGTGGTCAGGTTGTTGAGCAGCTTGGTCTGGGTCAGCCGCTCGGCCAGCTCGGGCGGCGCGGCGACGAAGCCGATGCGCCAGTTGGGCACCAGTTGCTTGGCGAAGCCGCTCACGTAAATGCTGCGCTCCAGGCCGTCAAGCGCGGCCATGCGGGTGGCGTTCGGCGGCGCGAAATGGGCGTAGGTGTCGTCCTCGACCACATAGAAACCGTGCTGCTGGGCCAGTTGCAGCACGCGGTGCGCGGCCGCCGGCGACAACGAATGGCCGGTCGGGTTGTGCAGCACGCTCACGCAGACGTAGAACTTGGGCTGGTGGCTGGCGCAGTAGCGTGCCATCACCGCCAGGTCCGGCCCGTCCGGGCCGCGCGGCACCGGCAGCATGCGCACGCCCATGGCCGCCAGCCGCGCGAATTCGAGCGCCCAGCCCGGCTCGTCGATCAGCACCGCGTCGCCAGGCCGCAGCAGGGTGCGCGCGACCAGGTCCAGCCCCTGCGTGGCCCCGAGCGTGGTGACGATCTGCCCGGGCCGCGCCGGCACGGCGTCGGCCGCCAGCCGCCGCGCCAGCGCCGCGCGCAACTGCGCATCGCCCATGGGCTCGCCGTAGTGCAGCGACAGCGCCTCGAAGGCCTCGCTGTTGAGCACGCGGCGCACCGCCGTGCTCAGGAAGGCGTTCTGCAGCCAGGCCGCGGGCAGCACGCCCGCGCCCGGCATGGGGTGCTTGCCGGGCGGCTGCATCATGCCGCGCAGCAGCGCCATCGCGTCAGTGTGCGGCCGGGCGCCGGAGGGCGCTCCCACCGGCGGCGCGGCGGTGGCCGGCGGCGGCAGGCTGCGCACGAAAAAGCCCCGCTTCTGGCGCGCCTCGACCAGGCCTTGCGCCAGCAACTGGTCGTAGGCGGCCACCACGGTGGAGGGACTGACGCCATGGCGGCGCGCGCACTCGCGCACCGAGGGCAGCCGCGCGCCGGCGGCCAGCAGGCTGGCGCGGATCTGCCCTGCGTAATGGGCGACGAGCTGTTCGGCCAGGCCGAGGGTGGGGGATCGCGTCAGCATGGTGGCGGGTGGATGGAGAGAGGAAGAGATGTCATGGTGGTCGAACCCATACAGATTTTCTTCATGACACCCAATCTGTACTGCATGTGTACTGCCGCAAAGCTTAAATTAAGCCCCACGCCCTGACAAGAAAACGGGACGAAAAAACCGGACCGACACCCGCCGGCCCACACGATTCCACTGGAGCCTTTATGAATTGGACCCTTTCCCGCCGCGCGCAAGGCATGAGTTCCTCGGCGGTGCGAGAAATCCTCAAGATCGCCGAGCAGCCCGGCATCATCTCGCTGGCCGGCGGCCTGCCCTCGCCACAGGCCTTTCCGGTGCAGGCCATGGCCGCCGCCTGCGCGCGCGTGCTGGAGAACGACGGCGCCGCCGCGCTGCAGTACGCCGCCAGCGAGGGTTACGCGCCGCTGCGCGCCTGGGTGGCCGAGCGGCTCGCCCGCACGCAGGGCCTGGCGGTCGCGCCGGAGCAGGTCCTCATCACCACCGGCTCGCAGCAGGCGCTGGACCTGATCGGCAAGGTGCTGATCGACAGCGGCAGCCGCGTGCTGGTGGAGGCGCCGACCTACCTGGGCGCGCTGCAGGCCTTCGCCCCCATGGAGCCCGAGGTGGTGGCGGTGGACTGCGACGACGAAGGCCCGGTGGTGGCCGACCTGGCGCGCAAGATCGGCAGCGGGGCCAGCCGCGCGCGCTTCATCTACCTGCTGCCCAACTTCCAGAACCCCACCGGCCGCACCATGGGCGCGGCACGGCGCGCGGCCCTGATGGCCGAGGCCGCGCGGCTGGGCCTGCCGGTGGTCGAGGACAACCCGTATGGCGACCTGTGGTTCGAGCAGGCGCCACCGCCTGCGCTGGCGTCGCACAACCCGCAGGGCAGCCTGTACATGGGCTCGTTCTCCAAGATCCTCGCGCCCGGGCTGCGCCTGGGCTACGTGGTCGCGCCGCCGGCGCTGATGCCCAAGCTGCTGCAGGCCAAGCAGGCCGCCGACCTGCACACGCCCATCTTCAACCAGCGCGTGGTGGCCGAAGTCCTGCAGGATGGCTTCATCGACCGCCACATCCCCACCATCCGCGCGCTCTACCGACAGCAGCGCGACGCCATGCTGGCGGCGCTGACGCGCGAGATGGCCGGGCTGGACGTGCAATGGACGCAGCCAGCCGGCGGCATGTTCCTGTGGCTGCGCGTGCCCGAGTCCATCGACACGCTGGCGCTGCTGCCCAAGGCCGTGGCGCGCCACATCGCCTTCGTGCCGGGCGCCGCCTTCTACGCGGGCGAGCCGGCGCGCAACACGCTGCGCCTGTCCTTCGTGACGGCCAGCCCCGCGCAGATCGACAGCGCCATCGGCACGCTGGCCGAACTGCTGCGCGCCGAGCTGGCCGGCAACGCCCGCAACGAAACCCGCGAACTGGCGGCCTGAAGCCGCCACAATCGGCTCCTGCCCCCTCCCCTCCACACCACGTCCGTTCTCGCCATGCCCTCGCACCGCCCCTTCCAGCAAGTCGACGTTTTCAGCGACACGCCCTACTTCGGCAACCCGGTGGCCGTGGTGCTCGACGGGCAGGGCCTGGACGACGACGCCATGCAGCGCTTCGCGGCCTGGACCCACCTGTCGGAAACCACCTTCGTGCTGCCCGCCACCGACGCGCAGGCCGACTACCGGGTGCGCATCTTCACGCCCGGCGGCGAGCTGGCCTTCGCCGGCCATCCCACGCTGGGCACCTGCCACGCCTGGCTGGCGGCCGGCGGCCAGCCGCGCCAGGCCGGCCGCATCGTGCAGCAGTGCGCCGCCGGGCTGGTGACGCTGCGCCAGGAGGACGGCCGGCTGGCCTTCGCCGCGCCCGCGCTGCGGC
>JASGEH010000212.1:0-7130 GCA_047606565.1 Comamonas sp. | reverse complement strand
TGGCGATGCGCGGGATTTTCTCGGCCTGCAGCAGGGCCTGGGCGATGGCGTCGGTATAGGCCCGCACCAGGCCGCCGGCGCCGAGTTTGACGCCGCCGAAGTAGCGCACCACGGTGGCCAGTACGCCCTCCATGTCCTGGTGGCGCAGTACGTCGAGCATGGGGCGGCCTGCCGTGCCGCCGGGCTCGCCATCGTCCACCGCGGCGGATTGGCCGCCGGCCATCAGGGCCCAGCACACGTGCGCGCAGCCGGGGTGCTGTGCCCTCAGTCCGGTCACGATCCGCTGCGCCTCGGCGCGGTCGGCCACCACCTGAACGCAGCCGATGAAGCGGCTTTTCTTGATGACGAGTTCGCTGTGGACGGGGGCTGCGAGGGAGTAGGGCATGAGCAGGGGATCGGACAGGCCGCGAGCTTAGCGCATGCGCCCGGGCAGCGATGGCACGGGCTGTGCCGAACCCCGCATCAGCCGTGCTCGCCGACCGGCACGCAACTGCAAAACAGGTTGCGGTCGCCGTACACGTTGTCGATGCGGGCGACGGGCGGCCAGTATTTGTTCTGGCGCAGTGATGCGAGCGGGTAGGCGGCGGTTTCGCGGCTGTAGGCGTGGGGCCAGGGGCTGACGGCGATTTGGGCGGCGGTGTGCGGCGCGTGGCGCAGTGGGTTGTCTTCGCGCGTCCATTCGCCGGATTCGATGCGGCGGATTTCCTCGCGGATGGCGATCATGGCGTCGACGAAGCGGTCGAGCTCGTGGCGGCTTTCGCTTTCGGTGGGCTCGACCATCAGCGTGCCGGGCACGGGAAAGCTCAGCGTGGGGGCGTGGAAGCCGTAGTCGATCAGGCGCTTGGCGACGTCTTCGGCGCCGATGCCGGTGGCGTCCTTGAGCGGGCGCAGGTCGAGGATGCATTCGTGAGCGACGCGGCCGCCGGCGCCGGCGTACAGCGTGGGGTAGTGGCCGCGCAGCCGGACGCTGACGTAGTTGGCGTTGAGGATGGCGGTTTCGGTGGCCGCCTGCAGGCCTTCGGCGCCCATCATGCGCACGTACATCCACGAGATCGGCAGCACGCTGGCATTGCCCAGCGGTGCGGCGGAAATGGCCCCGACGCCCGCTGCCGGCTCGGCCGTGCCGCCGTTGGCCAGGATGGCGCTGGCGTGCCCGGGCAGGAAGGGGACCAAGTCCTCGACCACGCAGACCGGGCCGACGCCGGGGCCGCCGCCGCCGTGCGGGATGCAGAAGGTCTTGTGCAGGTTGAGGTGGCTGACGTCGCCGCCGAACTGCCCGGGCGCGGCCAGGCCGACCAGCGCGTTCAGGTTGGCGCCGTCCACGTAGACGCGGCCGCCGTGCGCGTGGACGATGCGGCAGAGTTCGGTGATGCCGGTCTCGAACACGCCGTGGGTGCTGGGGTAGGTGACCATGATGGCGGCCAGGCGATCGGCGTGCCGAGCGCACTGGGCGCGCAGGTCGGCGAGGTCGACGTTGCCCTGGCTGTCGCACTGCACCACCACCACCTGCAGGCCCGCCATCTGCGCGCTGGCCGGGTTGGTGCCGTGGGCCGAGGCGGGGATCAGGCAGACCGTGCGCTGAGCATCGCCGCGCGATTCGTGCCAGGCCTTGATGGCCAGCAGGCCGGCGTATTCGCCCTGGCTGCCGGCGTTGGGCTGCAGGCTGATGCCGGCGTAGCCGGTGGCCTCGCACAGCCAACTGCTCAACTGCGCCTCCAGTTCGGCGTAGCCGGCCAACTGCTCGGCCGGTGCGTAGGGGTGGAGGTGGGCGAATTCGGGCCAGGTGATGGGGATCATCTCGCTGGTCGCGTTGAGCTTCATGGTGCAACTGCCCAGCGGGATCATGCTGCGGTCGAGCGCCAGGTCCTGGTCCGCGAGCCGGCGGATGTAGCGCAGCATGGCGGTCTCGGCGTGGTGGCTGTTGAAGACCGGGTGGGTGAGGAAGTCGCTGCGCCGCCGCAGGGCCTCGGGGATCAGCGTGTCGCAGCCGGGCGCCAGGGCCTCGACCTCGGGCAGCGGCTGGCCGTCGTGCGCGAACACCTGCCACAGCCGCGCGAGGTCGGCGCGCGTGGTGGTTTCGTCGAGCGAGATGCCGACGCTTTCGGCGCACACGGCGCGCAGGTTGAGGCCGGCGTCGCGGGCGCGCCGCAGCGTGGCGCCGGTGGCCTCGCCGGTGAGGATGCAGAGGGTGTCGAAGGCCGTCTCCCGGTGCAGGCGCCAGCCCAACTGGCGCAGCCCGGCGGCCAGGATGGCGGTGTAGCGGGCCACGCGGGTGGCGATGCGGCGCAGGCCGGCGGGGCCGTGGTAGACCGCGTACATGCTGGCGACCACGGCCGGCAGCACCTGGGCGGTGCAGATGTTGGAGGTGGCCTTCTCGCGGCGGATGTGCTGTTCGCGCGTCTGCAAGGCCAGCCGATAGGCCGGAGCGCCTTGCGCGTCGATGCTGACGCCGACCAGGCGGCCGGGCATCGCGCGCTTGTAGTCGTCGCGGCAGGCCAGATAGGCCGCGTGCGGGCCGCCCGCGCCCATCGGCAGGCCCAGGCGCTGGCTGCTGCCGATGGCGATGTCGGCGCCGAATTCGCCCGGCGCGCGCAGCAGCGTCAGCGCCAGCAGGTCGGCCGCGACGATGAAGGCGCCGCCCTGGGCGTGGGTCTGCCGGGCATCGCCTTCCCAGTCGTGCAGCGCACCGGTGCTGGCGGGGTATTGCACCAGGGCGGCGAAGTGCTCGCCCGCCAGCGCGGCGCGCCATTCGTCGGCGCCGCGCGTCACGCGCACATCGATGCCCAGCGGGCGGGCGCGGGTCTGGATGACCTCGATGGTCTGCGGATGGCACAGGCCGGAGACGACGAACACCGCGCTCGGGCTTTTCACCGAGCGCCGCGCCAGCGCCATGGCCTCGGCGGCGGCCGTGGCCTCGTCGAGCATGGAGGCGTTGGCGATGGGCAGCGCCGTGAGGTCGCACACCAGGGTCTGGAAGTTGACCAGCGCCTCCATGCGGCCCTGGCTGATCTCGGCCTGGTAGGGCGTGTAGGCGGTGTACCAGGCGGGGTTCTCCAGGATGTTGCGCAGGATCACCCCTGGGGTGTGGGTGCCGTAATAGCCTTGGCCGATGAAGCTCCGCAAGACCTGGTTCCTGCCGGCGATGGCCTTGAGCTCGGCCAGCGCGGCGGCTTCGCCAATGGGCGGCGGCAGCCGCATCGGCCGGGCGCGGCGGATGCCGGGCGGCACGACCGAGTCGATCAGCGCCTGCCGCGAGGCCGCCTCCACCACGCCCAGCATGTGGGCCTCGTCGGCGGCGTCGGGGCCGATGTGGCGGGCGATGAACTCGGCGTCGTTCTCGAGTTCGCGCAGCGTGGGCGAGGCAGGCGTTTGCGGCATGGCGTGGCCTTCTGGTTCTGGGCGGGAGCAGATGAGTTCAGGGGCGGGCACTGCGTGCGGCGGCAGGCACCGCGCGGCATCGGGGTCTATCGCCGCGCGCGCCGCGACGGATCAGGCGTCCTTCGCAAAGGCTTCGTAGGCCGCGGCGTCGAGTAGCGCGTCGATCTGCGTGGCGTCGCTCACGCGCACCTTGAAGAACCAGCCGGCGCCCAGCGGGTCGCTGTTGGCCAGCGCGGGGTCGTTGCGCAGATCTTCGTTGACTTCGACGATTTCGCCCGACACCGGCATGTAGAGGTCGGCCGCCGCCTTCACCGATTCGACCACGCCCGCGACTTCGCCCTGGCTGAAGGTCTTGCCGACTTCGGGCAGGTCGACGAACACGACGTCGCCCAGCGCCTCCTGCGCATGGACGGTGATGCCGACGACGGCGGCCTGCAGGTCGTCGGACTGGATCCACTCGTGTTCCTGGGTGTACTTGATGGTCATGGGTTGCTCCAAAAGAGTTGGGTTCAAAGCGTTTTCTCGGGACTGCCGGGGCCCGGCCCCACGGGCGCGGCGCGTGAACGGCGCGTGCGCGGCGGGTGGGAATCCGGGTCAGCCCCTGGATCAGCCCCGGTAGTATCGCGCGGGCAGGAAGGGCAGGGCGGCGACTTGCATGCGCACCGGCTTGCCGCGCACCAGCGCGTGCAGCGCGGTGCCCGGCGCGGCGAGGTCGCCGCGGACGTAGGCCATGGCGATGGGGCGGTCCAGTGTTGGTGCCAGCAGGCCGCTGGTGACCCGGCCGGCAGGCGCGCCCTGCAAGTCGCGCAGCTCGGCCGGCTCGCGCACCGGCACGCGGTCGAGCGCGACCAGGCCGACGCGCTGGCGGGCGAGCCGCGCCGGGTCGTCGAGTTGCGGCAGGACCCGGTCGGCACCCGGGAATCCGCCGGCGCGCACCCCCCCGCTGCGGCGCACCTTCTGGATGGCCCAGGCCAGCGCGGCCTCGGCGGGCGTGGTGGTGGCGTCGATGTCGTTGCCGTACAGGCACAGCCCGGCTTCCAGCCGCAGCGAGTTGCGCGCGCCCAGCCCCACCGGCGCCACCTCGGGCTGGGCCAGCAGTGCGCGCGCCAGGGCCTCGGCCTGGGACGCGGGCACCGAGATCTCGAAGCCGTCCTCGCCGGTGTAGCCGCTGCGGGTGACGAAAGCCGGCACGCCGCCCAGCGAGAAATCGCCGCCGGCCATGAACACCAGCGCCGCCACGCGCGCATCGAGCCGGGCCAGCACCTCGGCGGCCTTCGGGCCCTGCAGCGCGAGCAGGGCCTGCTCGGGCAGGGGCTGCACCTGGCAGCGCGAGCCGATGCGCGCCTGGATGTGGGCGATGTCGCCCGCCTTGCAGGCGCCGTTGACCACCACGAACAGTTCGTCGTCGGCGCGCTTGAAGACCATCAGGTCGTCGATGATGCCGCCCGCATCGTTGAGCAGCAGCCCGTAGCGTTGCCGGCCGACCGGCAGGCCGATCACGTTCGCCGGCACCAGGCTCTCGAAGGCCGCCGCCGCATCGGCGCCCAGCAGCCGCAACTGGCCCATGTGCGAGACGTCGAACAGCCCGGCCGCCGCGCGCGTGTGGCGGTGCTCGGCGATCAGGCCGGCGGGGTACTGCACCGGCATGCTGTAGCCGGCGAAGGGCACCATGCGGGCGCCCAGCTCGGCATGCAGCGCGTGCAGCGGCGTCTGGCGCAGGGCCTCGGCGGTAACGGGGATGTCGGGAGCGGGAGAGGGGGCAGCGGACATGGCGGAGGCTCTGGGCAAAGGGCCGAAACAACAAGCAGGGCGCATGCCACGCTGGCCACGGTTTTGTGCCCCGTGATCTGTTTTACCTGAGAACGGGCTCACTTTGAACACGTTCTGAGACGCTGTTAGGTGGTTGGCATACGGATTGCGTCATGGTTGCAACCGGAATGTGCTTCGGGTTGTACCTGATGACGCAACGCGATTCGGATCAGCACATTCCATCATCCGTCAGCGAGAGAGGCCAGGAAGATGAGTGGAACGACTCTGGGAATCAAAGTGGATGAAGCCTTCCGGACGCGCTTGCGCGGCGCGGCTGAGGCCTTGGGCCGTACGCCCCACTGGTTCATCAAGCAGGCGGTCCTGAGTGCCATCGAGAAGGTGGAAGGCGGGCTGGTGGCCGGCCGCCTGCTCGGCGCCGGTGAATTGGGCACCGCTTTGGACGGCCCCGCGCACATGGAGGGTGCAACCCAGATCTTCGAGGCCGCGCCACAGGTGCAACCTTTTCTGGAGTTCGCGCAGTCGGTGGCGCCGCAGTCCGTGCGCCGGGCCGCCATTACCGCGGCCTACCGTCGGCCCGAACCGGAATGCCTGCCGCTGCTGATTGGCGAGGCGCGGCTGCCGCAGGCCGAGGCCCACAAGGCGAGTGAGCTGGCCCGCAAACTGGTTCTCGCCTTGCGCTCCAAGCGCGCTAGTGGCGGCGTCGAAGGGTTGCTGCAGGAGTTTTCCCTCTCCAGTCAGGAGGGCGTGGCCCTGATGTGCCTGGCCGAGGCGCTGCTGCGCATTCCGGATCGCGCCACGCGCGATGCGCTCATCCGCGACAAGATCAGCCAGGGCGACTGGCAGGCCCATGTGGGCCATTCGTCCTCGGTCTTCGTCAACGCCGCCACCTGGGGGCTGTTGCTGACCGGCAAGCTGGTGGCCACCCGCAGCGAGAAATCGCTGGGGTCCACCCTCACGCGGCTGATCGGCAAGGGCGGCGAGCCGCTGGTGCGCAAGGGCGTGGACATGGCGATGCGGGTGATGGGCGAACAGTTCGTCGCCGGCGAGTCCATAGCCGATGCGCTGGCCAACAGCCGCAAGTTCGAGTCCAGGGGCTTTCGCTATTCCTACGACATGCTGGGCGAGGCGGCCACGACGGCGGAGGATGCGCAGCGCTATTTCGCGCTGTACGAGCAGGCCATTCACGCCATCGGCCGCGCCAGCGCGGGTCGGGGCATTTACGAGGGGCCGGGCATTTCGATCAAGCTGTCGGCCCTGCATCCGCGCTACAGCCGCGCCCAGCACGAGCGCGTGATGGCCGAGCTGCTGCCGCGCGTGCGCGAGCTGGCTCTGCTGGCGCGCCGCTACGACATCGGCCTGAACATCGACGCCGAGGAGGCCGACCGGCTCGAAATCTCGCTGGATCTGCTGGAGGCGCTCTGCTTCGATGCCGAGCTGCAGGGGTGGGATGGCATCGGCTTCGTGGTGCAGGCTTACCAGAAGCGCTGCCCCTTCGTCATCGACTATCTGATCGAACTCGCGCGGCGCGGCCAGCGCCGGCTGATGGTGCGCCTGGTCAAGGGGGCCTATTGGGACAGCGAGATCAAGCGCGCGCAGGTCGATGGCCTGGAGGACTACCCGGTCTTCACGCGCAAGGTCCACACCGACGTGTCCTACCTGGCCTGCGCACGGCGCCTGCTGGATGCGCCGCAGCAGGTCTACCCCCAGTTCGCCACCCACAACGCCTACACCCTGGCCGCCATTTACCAGATGGCCGGCCCCAACTACTACCCCGGCCGCTACGAGTTCCAGTGCCTGCACGGCATGGGCGAGCCGCTGTACGAGGAGGTGGTCGGCCCCGTCGCCGGGGGCAAGCTGGCCCGGCCCTGCCGCATCTACGCGCCGGTGGGCACGCACGAGACGCTGCTGGCCTACCTGGTGCGCCGCCTGCTGGAAAACGGCGCCAACACCTCGTTCGTCAACCGCGTGGCCGACGCCACGCT
>JASGEH010000211.1:0-5554 GCA_047606565.1 Comamonas sp. | reverse complement strand
GGGCTTCGGCGAAGGCGGCGGGGCCCTGCGCGCCGGGGCCGCCAGTGCCGCTGGGCGCACCGTGCGGGCCGTTGGTGCCGGCGACGACGTAGGCGACGATGCGCGGGTCGCCCGCGCGGTCCTCGCGCGCGATGACGGCGAGTTTGGCCACGCCGGGGGCGCTGGCGAGCACGCTCTCGATTTCGTCGAGTTCGATGCGCAGGCCGCGGATCTTGACCTGGTGATCGCTGCGGCCCAGGAACACCAGGGCGCCGTCGGCGCGCCAGCGCGCGAGGTCGCCGGTGGCGTACATGCGCGGGCCGTGGCAGGCCGGGTCGGCGCCGTGGCGGGTGGCTTGCGCGGTGTAGGGGTTGGGCAGGAAGCGGGCGTCGGTCAGGTCGGGCCGGCCCAGGTAGCCGCGCGCCAGTTGCCGCCCGGCGATGTAGAGGTGGCCGGTGACGCCCGGCGGCAGCGGGCGCAGTTGGTCGTCGAGCACGTACAGGGCGGTGTTCCAGACCGGGCGGCCGATGGGCACGGGCAGCGAGGCATCGTGCGCGCCGGCGTCCCAGAAGCTGACGTCGACGGCGGCTTCGGTGGGGCCGTAGAGGTTGTGCAGTTCGGCGCGCAGCGTCTGGTGGAAGCGGTCGCGCAGCGCGGCCGGCAGCGCCTCGCCGCTGCAGAACACGCGCCGCAGCGCCAGGCCCTGGGCGGCCGGCTCGGCCAGGAAGGCGGCCAGCATGGCGGGCACGAAGTGCAGCGTGGTGATGCGCTGCGCGCGGATCAGCGCGGCCAGCCAGGCCGGGTCCTTGTGCGCCTCGGGCGGGGCGACGACCAGGGTGGCGCCCTGCAGCAGCGGCAGGAAGAATTCCCAGACCGAGACGTCGAAGGTGGCCGGGGTTTTCTGCAGGATGCGCTCGTCGGCGCCGATGCCGTAGAACTGGCCCATCCACTGCAGGCGGTTGACGATGGCGTCGTGCGCGACGACCACGCCCTTGGGCGTGCCGGTGGAGCCGGAGGTGTAGATGACGTAGGCAGCGTCGCTGGGCTCGGGGGCCTCGCGCAGCAGCGGGGCCTTGATGCCGGGGTTGTCGCTGCTGTGGCCGGCTTCGCCGCGCAGCGCGGCCAGGTCGACGCGCAGGCGCGGCAGGCTGGCGGGCAGGCGGTCCTGGCTGGCGGCCTCGGCCAGCGCCACGCGGGGCTGGGCGGAGGCGGCGATGGCGGCCAGCCGCTCGGGCGGGTGGCTGGCGTCCAGCGGCAGGTAGGCGGCGCCGCAGCGCAGCGTAGCGACCAGCGCCAGCACCAGTTCGATGCTGCGCGGCAGCATCACCGCCACGATGTCGCCGCGCCGCACGCCGGCGTGCTGGAGCTGGCGCGCCAGCGCGGCGCTCAGGGCATCGACTTCGGCGTAGCTGAGCTGCTGCTGGCCGTCGTCGAGCGCGCAGGCGCCGGGCGTGCGCACGAAGCGGTGCTCGATCAGCGCGGTCAGGGTGGTGGCTTCGACCGGGTGCGCGGTGGCGTTGACGCCGTAGAGCCAGTGGCTGAATTCGGCCGGCGTGAGCGTGGGCACGGCCTGCAGCGCGGGGGCGGCGACGGCGGCATCGAGGAACTGGCCCAGGCGCGCGTGGTGGGCGTCGATGTCGGCCTGGGCGTACAGGCGCGGGTTGGCGTCGAGGGTGAGCAGCAGCGCGCCGGTGCTGGCGTTGGCGCGGAAGGTGATGGTGAGGTCCTCGACCGGGCCGGTGGAGAGCACCTGGCGGCGCGTGTCCAGGCCGGGCAGGGCCATTGGCGCGTCGAAGGGCAGCACGTTGATGAGCGGGCCGTGCAGCCGACGCGCGCCGCCCAGCAGCCCGAGGTCGCGGCGCAACTGCTCGCTGCGGTAGCGGCCGTGGCGGCGGGCCTGGCGCAACTGCTTGCCGATGGCGGCGAGCGCGGTCTCCAGCGGCGCGGCTTCGTCGAGGGCGATGGCCACGGGCAGCACGTTCATCGCCATGCAGGGCACGCGCGCGCTGACGCTGCCCAGGCGGCCCATGTAGGGCACGCCGACGACGTTGCGGGTGCTGCCACTGCCGCTGGCGGGGTCGGTGGGGGCGTGGCGGCTCAGGTAGGCGGCGGTGAGGACGGTCAGCAGGTCGGGCCAGGCCAGGTTGGCGCGGTCGGCGCGGGCCTTGAGGCGGTCGACCAGGCCTTGTGGCAGCTCGGCCTCGCAGCGCAGCCAGGTGGTGGCGGAGACGGCCTCGCCCTCGGCCAGGCCGGTCACCGCGGGCACCGGGGTGAGGGCGGCGATCCACCAGTCGCGGTCGGTGGCGCGCTGGTCGCTGGCGGCGTAGCGGGCGTCCTCGGCCAGCACCTCGCGGTAGGCGGCGAAGGGGGTGCCGGGCTCGCTGCCTTGCACGGCCGCAGCGTAGAGCTCGGCGACGCGGTTTTCGATCAGCAGCATGCCGTAGCCGTCGGCCAGCAGGTGGTGCACGCGCTGGTACCAGAGGTGGTGGCCGGGCGCGAGCACGAACAGCTTGAAGGCGCACAGGCGGTCTTGCGCGCGGGTCGGGTCGACCGGCTGGTTCTGCTCGGCGGCGATGGCCGCGAGGGCGGCTTGTTTGGCGGCCAGCGGGTCGGGCTGGCCGCTCAGGTCGATGACCTGCAGGCGCGGCGCGCGGCTGGCGTCCAGCCACTGGCGTGGGCCCAGGTCGGGGTCGTCGGCGAAGCGCAGAGTCAGCCCGTCGGCCTCGGCCAGCGCGCGGTCGGCGGCCTGCACGAAGGCGTCGAGGACGAGCGGGCCGTCGATCTCGATGACGTGGCCGGTGTTGAAGATGGGGTTCTCGGGGTCCAGGCGCTGGGCGTACCACAGGCCGTTTTGCGCTTCGGCGAGGGCGATGGGGGAGGTGGCGGGCAGGAGGGATGCACTCATACGGGGGGCATGCACGGGACGCGCATGCGGAAAAGGAAACGCGGCTGCCTGGCGAAAACGGTGGGTGCGCGTGGGTGGAACGGGTTCTCTCGGGTTCAGGCGGCGCCCGCCTCGGCCCATTTGCGGGCGATGAGCGCGTGCCAGTGGGCCACGGTGGGGTGTTCGGCGGCTTCGGCGAAGGTCAGCCCGGCGCCGGCTTCGCGCCAGCGGGTGACCAGCGTCATGGCGCGCATGGAATCGAGGCCGAGGTCGATCAGGCTGTCGTCGTCGCCGATTTCGGAGGGGTCCTCGTGCAGCAGGCGGGCGATGTCGGCGCGCAGGGCGTCGAGGCTGAAGGTGGCGGGCAGGGGTTGGGACATGGATGATGGCTTTCTGTTCTGTTTTCTGCTGAATGGGGCGGGCGTGGCGGGCCGTGCCGGGGGTCAGGCCGGGTTCACCAGCGTCGCGCGCAGCTGGGCGCGTAGTTCCTTGCGGCTGATCTTGCCGGCCGCCGTGGCGGCGAAGGCGTCGACGAAGACGATCTGGTCCGGCACCTTGAAGTCGGCCAGCCCGCGCCCGCGCACCCACTGCTTGAGCGCCGCGCCCTTGGGCTTGTGGCCTTGCGCGTCGGGCTTGGGGATGACGAAGGCGCAGCTGCGCTCGCCCAGGAACTCGTCGGGCACCGAGACGACGGCCACGTCGAAGACCTGCGGGTGCGCCAGCAGGTGGTCCTCGATCTCCTCGGCCGAGATCTTCTCGCCGGCGCGGTTGATGTGGTCGCCCGCGCGGCCCTGCACCACCAGGTAGCCGCCCGGTAGGCGGCGGACGATGTCGCCGGTGCGGTAATAGCCGTCGGCCGTGAAGCTGCGCTCGTTGGCCTGCGGGTTGTTGTGATACGCCCGGATGGTGTACGGCCCGCGCGTGAGCAGGTAGCCCGGTTCGCCCTCGGGCACCGGCTGGCCCAGGTCGTCGAGGATCAGCACCTCGTCGTCCGGGCTGATGGCGCGGCCTTGGGTGTGGACGATGGTCTCCTCGTCGTCGTCGAGCCGGGTGTAGTTGACCAGCCCCTCGGCCATGCCGAAGACCTGCTGTAGGGTTGCGCCCAGCAGCGGCTTGACGCGCTTGGCCACCTCGGCGGCCAGCTTGGCGCCGCCGACCTGGATCACCCGCAGCGAGCGCAGCGCCTGGCGCGCCGCCTCGGACTGTTCGGCCGCCTGCAGCCACAGCATCAGCAGCGGCGGCACCAGGCTGACTTGCTGCACGCCGTGGCGCGCCACCAGCGGGAAGGCGACTTCGGGGCTGGGCGAGGGACTGAGCACCACGGTGGCGCCCGCGTACAGCGCGCCCAGGAAGCCGGGCGAGCTCATCGGGAAGTTGTGCGCGATCGGCAGCGCCACCATGAATACGCTGGCGCGGTCCAGTCCGCAGATGCGGGCGCTCTCGCGCAGCGTGTAGATGTAGTCGTCGTGCGTGCGCGGGATCAGCTTGGACAGCCCGGTCGAGCCGCCTGAGATCTGCAGGAAGGCCACGCTCTGCGGATCGCGCGCGGGCAGGGCGGCGGCTGGCGCCGGGTCGGCCGCCTCCAGCGCGGCCAGCGGCGTGAAGGCGGGGCCGGCATCGCCCGCCACGAAGACGTGCTGCACGGTGGGCACGCGCGCCTGCAGCTCGGTGGCCAGCGTGCGGTAGTCGTAGCCGTCGTGGCGCTCGGCGATCACGTAGCCCACGGCCTCGCCGGTGCGGGCGAAGTGCTCGACCTCGGTGATGCGGTGCGCCGGCAGCGCGTACAGCGGCAGGATGCCGGCGCGAAACAGCCCGAACACCACGCTGATGAATTCCGGGATGTTGGGCAGTTGCACGATCACCCGGTCGCCCGCCTTCAGGCCCTGGGCCAGCAGGCCGGCCGCGAGGGCATCGGCGCGGCGGTCGAGTTCGGCATAGCGCCAGGCGCGGCCGTCGGCGCCGATCACTGCCGTGTGCTCGGGGTGCTGTCGCGCGCGCTCGCGCAGGAAGGCGCCAAAGGTCTCGCCGCGCCAGTGGCCGGCAGCCTGGTAGCGCGCGACGAACTCGGGCGGGAAGACTTGTTGTGCAGGAATCATGGAAAGCTCTTCTGAGTGCCGTCCAGCAGCGCGTCGAGATCGGCCAGCTTGGCGCGCGGCGGGGGCGGAACAAGGTGGACGGCGCCGGCCGCCAGCGCCACGGCGCCGGCATGCTGGCCGTCCACGGAAAAAGGGCAGACATGGTAAGCGGGCCAGGGCGTTCCCCTGCTGCCGGTGGGGATGATCGCGCGCCAGCCGGCCGCCCCCGCCGGGCCTGGCGACCACGCCGGCAAGGGCTGCACCAGGCCCGCGCCGTGGGCCTTGAGCAGCGCCTCGCGGGTCGTCCACAGCGCGGTGAAGGCAGCAGAGGGGTCATCGGACTGGGCAATGGCCTGGCGCTCGGCCGGCGTTGCGCAGGCCGCCAGCAAGGCCGCGTCGGGCGCGGCCAGCGCCTCCACGTCCACGCCCACCGGCCGGTCGGCCAACGCGATCGCGGCCCAGCCGCCCGAATGGCTCAGGCTGAAATGCAGCCGGCCAGCAGCCGCGCCGGCCAGCACCGGCTTGCCGCCAGGCAGCGCCGCCAGCGGCACGGTGCGGGCCGCGCCGGGCGGCAGGCTGAGCGCGCCGGCCAGCAGCAGCCGCGCCAGCCGCGCCC
>JASGEH010000210.1:0-40809 GCA_047606565.1 Comamonas sp. | reverse complement strand
TTTTAAAGATTCCCTGCAAAATCAGCAGCTTGCCGCTTTCTTTTGCTAACCTCGCTGCGATCAGCGAAGCCTTGAATTCTAGCACGTTTTTTTGAAGTTTCGCCAAACTTTCGAAGATTTTGTCAGCGCCGTCTACAGCAACCACCTCAACCTTCCCGCCAACTTCAGCACCACATCTCTGCAACACCTCCGATCAGCGAAGCCCTCTACTGTAACACACTTTCTAACCCATCATCCAGAAAATCAGAAATCTCTCAACTTCCAACTCCCCAAACAAGCCAAAAAGCGCCAGCCCGAAGACCCCCCTCAACACTTCCACCCTTCGCTTTCGCCAAGACTGCAGTGCAGCGGGAGGCGAATTATGACACAGCGTTTCGCACGGGCGCAACTCCCAGGGGAAAAATTTTCGAGCCTCCGTCTTCGCCCTCACGCACCCACTCCCGCATGATGGCCACGCTGCCTTCCAGACACGCCTTGGTGAACTGCATCCCTCTATCTATCTATAGAGATGGCAGCAAGACGGATGCACAGTCGCCAGGAGTGAGCAGGCCATCGCCCTCGATAATGCCCGCCATGGCATTGATCACACTCAACGACGCACAGCTGGCCTTCGGCCACGTGGCACTCCTGGACAAGGCAAGTTTTTCGCTGGAGGCCGCGGAACGCGTGGGCCTGATCGGGCGCAATGGGGCGGGCAAGTCCTCGCTGCTGAAGATCATGGGCGGACTCGAAAAGCTCGACGACGGCACGCTGCAGCAACGGCAGGGATTGCGCCTGGCCTACGTGGCCCAGGAGCCGGACCTGAATCCAGCGCATACGGTGTTCCAGTCCGTGAGTGCCGGCTTGGCGCCGCTCACCGCGCTAATCGACGAGTACACCAGCGGCACCGGCGATCTCGATACCCTGCAGACGCAGATCGAAGCCCAGGACGGCTGGAACTGGGAGCAGCGCGTCGAGGAGACGCTGCAGCGGCTGCACCTGCCGCACGAAGCGCGGGTGGCCGACCTGTCGGGCGGCACCCGCAAGCGAGTCGCGCTGGCCCAGACCCTGGTGACGCAACCCGAGGTGCTGCTGCTGGATGAGCCGACCAATCACCTCGACCTGGATTCGATTGCCTGGCTGGAAGAACTGCTGATCGGTTTTTCCGGGAGCATCGTGACGATTACCCATGACCGGGCCTTCCTCGACCGCATCGCCACGCGCATCGTGGAGCTCGACCGCGGCATTCTGCGCTCCTACCCCGGCAATTTCGGACAATACCAGACCCAGAAGGAAGAGCAGATCGCGCAGGAATCCGTCATCAACGCCAAGGCCGACAAGCTGCTGGCGCAAGAGGAAATCTGGATCCGCAAGGGCGTCGAGGCGCGCCGCACCCGCAGCCAAAGCCGCATCGGCCGGCTGGAAGTCCTGCGCGAGAAACGCGCCCAGCGCCGCGAGGCCGTCGGCCGCGTGCGGCTGGAGCTGTCCTCGGGCGCCCCCAGCGGCAAGATCGTGGCCGAACTCAAGAACATCGGCAAACGCTACGGACACAAGGTGCTGGTGCAGGATTTCAGCACCACCATCCTGCGCGGCGACAAGATCGGCCTGCTGGGTGCCAACGGCGCGGGCAAGACCACGCTGCTCAAGATCATCCTCGGCGAGATCGCGCCCGACACCGGCAGCGCCCGGCTGGGAACCAATCTGCAGGTGGCCTATTTCGACCAGATGCGCGAGAGTCTGGACCTCAATGCCACGCTCGAGGATTTCATCAGCCCCGGCAGCGAGTGGGTGGAGATCAACGGACAGCGCAAGCACGTCAAGAGCTACCTGGGCGACTTCCTGTTCTCGCCCGCGCGCGCCAATTCGCCCGTGCGCACGCTCAGCGGCGGCGAACGCAACCGGCTGCTGCTGGCGCGCCTGTTCGCGCGGCCGGCCAACGTGCTGGTGCTCGACGAGCCGACCAACGACCTCGACATCGACACACTGGAGCTACTCGAAGACCTGCTGCAGGACTACCCCGGCACGGTGTTCCTGGTCAGCCATGACCGGGCCTTCATGGACAACGTCGTCACCAGCATCCTCGCCTGCGAAGCCACGCCGCAGCGCCCCGGATTCTGGCGCGAATACGAGGGCTCGGTGCAGGACTGGCTGACCCAGTCGCAGCGCGCCGGCCTGTTCGCCAACCGAGCCGCCGCCACGGTGGACGAAGCCCCGGCGGCACCGCCAACGCCAACACCATCCGATGCGGCAACCGCCGCCCCGGCCGCGCAGGACACGGCGGCACGCAAGCGCAAGCTCAGCTACAAGGAACAGCGTGAGCTCGACACCCTGCCCGACCGCATCGCCACGCTCGAACAGGAACAGGCCCGGCTCACTACCGAACTGCAAGGCGGCCAGCTCTACGGCAGCGACCCTGCCCGGGCTGCGGATGTCAGCGCGCGCATCGCCACAATCGAGGACGAGCTGATGCAGGCGCTGGAGCGCTGGGAAAGTCTGTCGAACTGACGCGCGCGTAGCCAGCCCGCTGGTAACAAGGGCCTGCGAAGATCTCCACACTCTCGCCACCATGCTCGCCTCGAACCCGAGTCACCCGCAGGCCATGCCGGCACGGACGCCATCTCGCCCCCACCTGCTCCAGACTCGGCAGCTTGGGATGCGCCAAGACCAAGACGCGCGGCGCCGCCCCCTCGCGACAAGCACCACCGTCGGACTGCGCACCGTCAAGGCCCTCTTGGCGATGGCATGGGTGGTCCTGCTCGCCGCCTGCTCCAGCCTGCCCAAGGATGTCGTGCGCCCCGTCTCCAGCGCCTTGGCGCAGCCTGAATCGACCGCGCTGGGCAGCCTGGTGCATGCCATGCGGCCGGCCTCGGCGGGCCCGCGCGTCTCCGGCTTCCAGTTGCTCGGCTCGCCCGAGCAGGCCTTTGCCAGCCGCATGGCCTTGATCGAAGCCGCCACCCGCACGCTCGACATCCAGTATTACGCCATCCATGCCGATGCCACCACCGACGAGCTGGTCACCGCCCTGCGCGCGGCCGCCGCACGGGGCGTGCGCATCCGCATCCTCCTCGATGACCTCAACGCGGCCGGCGCCAACGCCCAGTTGCTGCAAATCGCGCTGGTGCCCGGCATCGAGATGCGCCTGTTCAACCCCCTGCCGGGCTCGCGCCAGTCGCAGGTGCTGCGCATCCTCGACGCCCTGCACGATTTCGACCGCATGCAGCGCCGCATGCACAACAAGATCTTCGTGGCCGACAACAGCATCGCCATCACGGGCGGCCGCAACCTCGGCGAAACCTATTTCGGGCGGGCCGAAGACGGCAACTTCGTCGACCTCGACGTGCTGGCCGCGGGCCCCGTGGTGCGCGACCTCTCACGCAGCTTCGACCAGTACTGGAACAGCCACCTGTCCTATCCGGTCGAATCGCTCAAGAGCGCCCAGGAGCTGGAAGATCTGGCCCAACGCAGCCAGCAAGCCCGCCAAGCCGCTGCAGGCGATAAACCAGCCGATCCTCAGGCCCCGCCCATCGACACCGACGCCGAGCGGCAGCGCTTCACCCAGGCGGCCGAGCGCTTCGACCTCCAGCAACTGCAACTGACCTGGGCGCCCGCCCTGATGCTGGTCGACCAGCCCGACAAACTCGACCCGGAGACCGATGCCGAAGGCGGGCAGCCGCCCACCACCATCGACGGGCTCATGAACCTGATGCGCCGCGCCCAGGGCGATCTGCTGATCGTCTCGCCCTACTTCGTGCCCGGCGACGCCATGATGGCCCTGTTCGGCCAGTTGCGCGCGCGCGGAGTGCGCATCCGGGTGCTGACCAACTCGCTGGCCTCCAACGACGCGCCAGCCGCCCACGTCGGCTACGCGCGCTACCGCGAGCGGCTGCTGGCCATGGGGGTGGACCTGTACGAAATGCGCGCCGAGCAGCCCCGCCGCATCCGCGGCCTCGGCTCCTCCGGCACCAGCCGCGCCAGCCTGCACGCCAAACTGGTCATCATGGACGGGCAGGTCATCGTCGTCGGCTCCATGAACCTGGACCTGCGCAGCCAGTTGCAAAACAGCGAGGTCGCCCTGCTCATCCGCAGCCGCCGCCTGGCCGCGCAAGCCACGGCCGCCATCGAACCGACGCTGCGGCGCGGTGCCTACCGGCTCGAATTACACGACCGCCGCATCACCTGGCTGCCGCCCGAGGGCGTCCCCGCCCCCACCGGCCGGGGCGAGCCCGATGCCAGCGTCCCGCTGCAGTTGCTGCTCAAGATCATCGGCCCGCTCGCGCCCGACGAGATGCTGTAAATCAGAACGGCGGCTCGGCCTCGGCCCGCAGCGCGACCACCTCGGCGCGCAGATCGGCCGCCCAGTCGCGTCGCGCGCGATCGCCGGCGTGCTGGGGCTGGCCATAGACCACCACCGCGCGCAGGCCGTCCGACACCAGCGTGCGCCACAGCGAACCCAGCAAGGTGTCGTCGCCCACATAGGCCGGCACCCCGCTGCGTGCCCCGCCCCGGTCGAGGTAGGCCAGCGCCACCGGCAGCGCCGGCGCCCCGGCGGCAAGGGCGGATTGCAGCAGGTTGGCATGGAAAGGCAGCACCCCGCTGCCATCGCTAGTGGTGCCTTCGGGAAACACCGCCACCACGTCGCCTTGCTGCAGGGCCAGCGCCATGCCCTGCGCGACGCGCTGCGCATCGCGCCGCGAGCCGCGCGCGATGTACAGCGTGCCGGCGCTGGTGGCCAGGGTGCCCACCAGCGGCCAGCCGCGCACGTCGTCCTTCGAGACGAAGCGGCAAAAGCGGCTGGCGTGCATCACCACGATATCCAGCCACGACACATGGTTGGCCACCAGCAGCGCCGGTGCCAGCACCTGGCTGGCGCCCCGCACCTCCAGCGCCACGCCCATGCGGTCGAGCAGGCCCTGCGCCCACCATTGCACGCGAGCCTGGCGCTCGGCCTCACTCATGCCCGCGAAATGGCGCCGGATGATCCACCAGCCCCGCACGACATGGGCCAGCACACGCACCAGCCGGACCACCGCACGGACCGCCTTCATGCGGTCGCCCCCGCCGTCCGCAGCATCGCCGCGCTCATCGGCAGGCCCGCAGGAATTGTTCGAGGATCACGCAGGCCGCGCCGGCGTCGGCATCGCGGGCTCCCTGGGACTGGGCCTCGGTCGTGCTGTAGCGTTCGTCGACGGTGTAGACCGGCAGGCCGAAACGGCCGTCGAGCTGGCGCGCGAAACGCTGCGCGGCGCGCGTCATGTCGTGCGGTGCGCCATCCGGGTGGCAGGGCACGCCCACCACCAGCGCATCAGGCTGCCATTCGGCGATCAGCCGGGCGATGGCCGCGAAGCGCGCTTCGCCCTCGGCCCGGATGGTCGGACGCGGCTGCCCCTGCGCCAGCAGGCGATTGCCGGTCGCCACGCCGGTGCGCTTGGGGCCGAAATCGAAGGCCAGGAAGGTCTGCTGGCCCGACGGCACCTCGGCCCGTGCCGCATCCTGGATGCTCATGCGTGGCCCGCCTGCTGCGACAGCATGTATTCGCTGATCCCCAGCAGCGCCAGCGCGCGGCTGTAGCGCTGCTCGACCGGCGTGTCGAAGATCACCGACGCATCGGCATTCACCGTCAGCCAGTTGTTCTCGGCCAGCTCCGATTCGAGCTGGCCCTGTCCCCACGACGCATAGCCGAGCGACACCAGCAGCCGGCGCGGACCCGCGCCCGAAGACACCGCCTCCAGCACGTCGCGCGAGGTGGTCATCTCCAGGCCGCCGCCCGGAATCCGCAGCGTCGAGGCGTAGGCCGACTCGGGCTCCTGCACGTCCTCGGGCTCGCTGGCCTCCGGTGCGTTCTTGAGCGACAGGGTGATGATGCGGGGCGGCGAGCGGTCGTCATCGTCGAGGTCATCGCGCAGCGCCTCGGCGGCCAGCTGCGCGCTGGCCTCGGACGGGGAAGACTCCGCCCTGGACTCAGACCCCGGCTCGGCGGCGGGCACAGAAACCCGGGCCGGCTCAGTGCGCGCCCCTTTCAGGTCCACATCCTGCGGCGGCACCCGTTCCTGCCCGGCCTGTTCCTGGGCCAGCGCCTGCTGGATCAGCTTCTCGACCTCCTCGGCGACGTTCTTGCGCAGTTTGCGGCGATGCACGCGGACACCCGAAAACCCCGTCACCACGCCATCCGACATCGCGTCATGCAGCACGAAACCATGCTCGGTCTGCACCGGGCCGCCCTGGAACACCGGCACGTCGGCCAGTTCCACGCGGCCCAGCGTCAGCTCGACCTTCTCGAACAGGTGCTTGATGCTGAAATCGCTGGGCTTGTTGATCATCAGGCCGAGCGCGCCGTTTTCGTTGTGCTCGCACAAATAGACCACGCTCTTGCCAAACAGATCGTCCTCCAGCCCAGGCATGGCAATCAGGAAATGGTTCGTCAGGTTGATGGCGGGCAGCGCATCGGCACCACGCGGGTTCAGGGAGGAAGAGTCATCAGACATGCCGCGATTTTAGTGGTACGCACTCATGCCTGCGCCCCGCGCATTCGGGGCATCGTCACCCTGCACGGCCCGGCCGCCCCCGAAATCCCCCGGCTGGCCCAGGCGCTGGGCGTGCAGGCAGTCTGGGTCGGGCACGACGACGAGCCCGCCACGCTCAACCGCGACGCGCGCGTGCTACCGCGCGGCACGGAAAAGTGAGGACTGAAAGGCGAGAGCGAAAAGCCGTCCGGGCGCGATCCGCGCCGGTTCAGATTTCCATCATCTCGAAGTCGTCCTTGCGCGCGCCGCATTCCGGGCAGGTCCAGTTCATGGGCACGTCGGCCCAACGCGTGCCCGGCGGCAGGCCGTGTTCCGGGTCGCCCTCGGCCTCGTCGTAGATCCAGCCGCAGGTCAGGCACATCCAGGTCCTGAAATCGTCGTTGCTCAAAGTCATGCCATCGTGAGAGGTTCTTGTCGGCGATACGCGCCCAGCCATGTGGAAGCGCACCACGAGGAAGCGCAACACTAGAATGACCCGGATTCTACTGAGCCCCGCCCCTGGGCCCGGGGCCTGCAAAGCCTGGCATGACCGACTCCAAACAGAACGAAACGACCGACAGCACCGAAGCCGAAGACGACCTGACGCCCGCCTGCGTGATGACCTTCAACGCCAGCGACCCCAGCGGCGCGGGCGGACTGACCGCCGACATCGCCAGCCTGATGTCGGTCGGTACCCACCCGCTGGCCGTCACCACCGCCATCTACCTGCGCGACACGGCCGAGATCTTCGAGCACCACGCCCTCGACGACGAACTGGTGGCGCAGCAGGCGCGCGCCGCGCTCGAGGACATGCAGGTCCAGGCCATCAAGGTCGGCTTCCTGGGCTCGACCGAGAACATCAGCACCATCGCCGAACTCGCCACCGACTACCCGGACGTCCCGCTGGTGGCCTACATGCCCAGCCTCAGCTGGTGGGACGGCGACGAGGCCGAGCACTACCTCGACGCCTTCCACGACCTGCTGCTGCCGCAGACCAGCCTGCTCATCGGCAGCCACGGCACGCTCTCGCGCTGGCTGCTGCCGGACTGGCCGAACGAGCGCTCGCCCTCGGCGCGCGACATCGCCAAGGCGGCCGCCGCGCAGGGCGTCCCTTACGTGCTGGTGACCGGCATCGTGCAGCCCGGCGGCTACACCGACAACCAGATCGCCACACCCGAGAGCGTGCTCGCCAGCCAGTCCTTCGAGCACTTCGAGGTGATCTTCACCGGCGCGGGCGACACCCTCTCGGCCGCCATGACGGCCCTGGTCGCCGCCGGCTGCCATGTCGAGGAAGCCTTCAGCGAGGCGCTGACCTACCTCGACCACGCCCTGAGCCACGGCTTTCGCCCCGGCATGGGCAACGTCATCCCGGACCGGCTGTTCTGGGCCCAGGGCGAGCCCGGCGACGAAGAAGCCGACGACGAGGGCACCCTGCCCACGGCCCAGGACTTCGACCTGCCCGACCACGACACCCGGCACTAGCGCGTGCTCTCCCTCCTCACATCCCGCACCATGACCTCCGCCTCCGCCGCCTCCCCCGACCGCAACGCCGACCTCTTCGCCCGCGCCCAGCAACTGATCCCCGGCGGCGTCAACTCGCCCGTGCGCGCCTTCAAGGCCGTGGGCGGCACGCCGCGCTTCATCGAACGGGCCCAGGGCGCCTACGTCTGGGACGCCAACGGCGACCGCTACATCGACTACGTCGGCTCCTGGGGGCCGATGATCCTGGGCCACAACCACCCCGCCGTGATCGAGGCGGTGCGGCAGGCGCTCACGCAGGGCCTGTCCTTTGGCGCCCCGACCGAGCGCGAGATCGAACTGGCCGAGGAAATCGTCAAGCTGATGCCGTCCATCGAGATGGTGCGGCTGACCAGTTCCGGCACCGAGGCCGGCATGAGCGCCATCCGCCTGGCGCGCGGCGCCACCGGCCGCCCGCGCATCGTCAAGTTCGAGGGCTGCTACCACGGCCACGCGGACGCGCTGCTGGTCAAGGCCGGCTCCGGCCTCGCCACCTTCGGCACCGCCACCAGCGCCGGCGTGCCGCCCGAGGTGGTCCAGCACACGCTGGTGCTCGAGTACAACAACGTCGCCCAGTTGGAAGAAGCCTTCGCCATCCACGGCGTCGAGATCGCTGGCCTGATCCTGGAGCCGATCGCCGGCAACATGAACTTCGTGCGCCCCACGCCGGCCTTCATCCAGCGCTGCCGCGCCCTGTGCACGCAATACGGCGCGCTGCTCATCATCGACGAGGTGATGACCGGCTTTCGCGTCGCGCTCGGCGGCGCGCAAAGCGTGCTCCAGGTGCGGCCCGACATCACGGTGCTGGGCAAGGTGATCGGCGGCGGCATGCCGCTGGCGGCCTTCGGCGCCTCGCGCGACATCATGCGGCACCTGGCCCCGCTGGGCCCGGTCTACCAGGCCGGCACCCTCTCGGGCAACCCGGTCGCCACCGCCTGCGGCCTGGCGACGCTGCGCGAGATCCAGAAACCCGGCTTCTACGAGGCACTGTCCACGCGCACCCGCAGCCTGGTCGATGGCCTGCAGGCCGCCGCCCGCGAGGCCGGCGTGCCGCTGGTGGTCGACAGCGAGGGCGGCATGTTCGGCTTTTTCCTGCTGGCCCAGTTGCCGCACAACTACGGCCAGGTCATGCAAAGCGACGGCGCACGCTTCAACCGGCTCTTCCACGGCCTGCTCGACCGTGGCGTATCCATCGCGCCCGCGCTGTACGAGGCCGGCTTCGTCAGCGCCGCGCACACGGCGGCCGACATCGACGCGACGCTCGAAGCCGCGCGCCTGGCCTTCCAGCACGTCTGACGGCGCCGGCTCGCGGTCTGTCCACCGCCGGCCGGTGCAAGCCTGTGGAAAACCACCGGCAGCCAGCGTATAAGCAACATAAGCCCTTGATTTTCAAGGAACTCGCTTAGCCTGCACAAAAAACAGGCAAGACAACTCCGCTTATCCCCGCCGCCGTTGGAAAAACATGTGGACAAGATGGGACCAGCCCGGTATCGGAACGGCAAGCCCTTGATTCCATAAGGCTTTCCTTCCATTGCCCAAAAACAAGGCACCCCAATAGGGGTCGCGCGGCGGGCTGGAGGTCACGGGCAGCCGCCTGCTCAAGGCGGCTGCCGTCGCCGGATCGGCGCCTGGATCAGCGCTTGGGTTTGCGCGCCTTCGCGGCCTTTTCCTTGCGGCCGCGCACGGCCGCCGCCGCTTTCTTGACGCCCTGGCGAATGGCATCGATGGGCGAAAGCCCCTGCGGCGACTGGCGCTTGCGCGCCGGCGCGCGCTCCGTTGCCGATGACGAGGCGCTGCCCCGGCTTTCGGCCGAGGGCGCGCCGGCGGCCTGCGTGGCGGCGGCGCCGTCGCCCGATACACCCTGGGACTGACCTTCGCCACGCCCCGACCGGCGCGAACGCCGGCCGGCGTCGAGGACCGCCAGGGTGGCCGCATCCTGGACCAGCCGGAAGTCGATCTTGCGGCCGTCGAGATCGACCCGGCTGACCTGCACCTGCACGCGCGAGCCGATGGCGTAGCGGATGCCGGTGCGCTCGCCGCGCAACTCCTGCCGCGCCTCGTCGAAGCGGAAGTACTCGCCGCCCAGCTCGGTCACGTGCACCAGGCCCTCGACATACATGCTGTCGAGCGTGACGAAGATGCCGAAGGTGGTCGCCGCGGTGACGGTGCCGGCGAACTCCTCGCCCAGGTGCTCGCGCATGTACTTGCACTTGAGCCAGGCCTCGACGTCGCGGCTGGCCTCGTCGGCGCGCCGCTCGTTGGCGCTGCAGTGCAGGCCCGCAGCCTGCCAGGCCTGCTGCTCGGCGAACGCGGCGGCACTGAGCTTGCGCGGCTTCTCGGTCGGCTGGGCCACGCGCTGCGCCAGTCGCTTCTCCAGCTTGGCATAGGCTTCGCCGGGCGTGGGCAGCGCGGGCAGCTTGTATTGCGTGCCCGTCAGGATGGACTTGATGACGCGGTGCACCAGCAGGTCCGGGTAGCGCCGGATCGGGCTGGTGAAGTGGGTGTAGGCCTCGTAGGCCAGGCCGAAGTGGCCGCTGTTGATCGGCGTGTAGATCGCCTGCTGCATGGAGCGCAGCAGCATGGTCTGGATCTGCTGCGCGTCGGGCCGCTCCTTGGTGGCCGCAGCAATCGCCTGGAACTCGCTCGGCGTGGGCTCATCGCTGACCGTGATGTTGACGCCGATGGCCTTGAGGTAGTTGCGCAGGATCTCCTTCTTCTCGGGCGTGGGGCCTTCGTGCACGCGAAAGAGGCCGGTGCGCTTGTGCTGCTGGATGAAATCGGCGGAGCACACATTGGCCGCGAGCATCGCTTCCTCGATGAGCTTGTGCGCATCGTTGCGGGTGCGCGGCACGATCTGCTCAATGCGGCCGTTGTCGTCGCAGACGATCTGCGTCTCGGTGGTTTCGAAGTCCATCGCGCCGCGCGCGTTGCGGGCTTTGAGCAGCGCCTGGTAGACGTCGTACAGATTGAGGAAATGCGGCACCAGCGCCTTGCGCTTGAAGGCCTCGGGCCCGCGCGTGTTGGCCAGGATGGCGGCGACCTCTGTATAGGTCATGCGCGCATGGCTCCACATCACCGCCGGGTAGAACTGGTAGGCGTGGATCTCGCCCTTGGCCGTGATCAGCATGTCGGCCACCATGCACAGGCGCTCGACCTCGGGGTTGAGCGAGCACAGGCCGTTGGAGAGCTTCTCCGGCAGCATGGGGATGACGCGGCGCGGGAAATACACGCTGGTCGCGCGTTCGTAGGCATCGACGTCGAGCGGCTTGCCGGTCTGCACGTAGTGGCTCACGTCAGCAATGGCTACCAGCAGGCGCCAGCCCTTGCCGCGCCCGACCCGGGCCGGCTCGCAGTAGACAGCGTCGTCGAAGTCGCGCGCATCTTCGCCGTCGATCGTCAGCAACGGCACGTCGGTCAGATCGACGCGCTGACGGCGGTCGGTGGGCCGCACCTTGTCGGGCAACGCGCGCGCCTCGGCCAGGCCGGCGGCGCTGAATTCGTGCGGCACATCGTATTTGCGCACGGCGATCTCGATTTCCATGCCCGGATCGTCGATCTCGCCCAGCACCTCCTTCACGCGCCCGGCCGGCTGGCCGTAGAGCGCGGGCGGCTCGGTCAGCTCGACCACCACCACCTGCCCGGCCTTGGCCGAGCCGGTGGCGCCGCGCGGGATCAGCACGTCCTGCCCGTAGCGCTTGTCCTCGGGGGCGACCAGCCAGACGCCGCTTTCCTGCAGCAGGCGGCCGATGATGCATTGCGCCGGACGCGCCAGGATCTCGACCACGCGCCCCTCCGGGCGGCCGCGCCGGTCATGGCCGACGATGCGGGCCTTGACCCGGTCGCGGTGCAGCACCGCACGCATTTCATTAGGCGACAGATAGAGGTCGCCCTCGCCATCGTCGCGCACCACAAACCCATGGCCATCCCGATGGCCGGATACCGTTCCTTCGATTTCTTCGACGGAAGTGACGGGAGCTTTGTACTTTATGATATGATTCCTTTCTTTCCTGAGATGCCCAGGTGGCGGAATTGGTAGACGCACTAGTTTCAGGTACTAGCGCTGCGAGGCGTGGAGGTTCGAGTCCTCTCTTGGGCACCAACGATTGATTTCAAGTTGATTTCAATCACCAAAAATGCAGAAGCCCCGCGAGTCCAAAACTCGCGGGGCTTTTCGTTTGCGCGCCGGGCCAGGAACATTCAATGATTAAAACATAAAAAAACGGAGCGCCCGGGCAAACGACTGCCGACGCAGCCCGGCCCCGAGGGGATAGTCAGAACCGCTCGTCGGCCCCCAGGTAGCGCCAGGTCCCCGGCGGCATCTGGCCCAGCAGGACCTGGCCCATGCGAATGCGCTTGAGCCCGACCACCTTGAGCCCGACTTGCTCGCACATGCGGCGAATCTGCCGCTTCTTGCCCTCGCGCAGCACGAAACGCAACTGTTCCGGGTTCTGCCAATCGACTTGCGCGGGCCGCAGCGCCTGGCCGTCGAGCGACAAGCCATGCCGCAGCAAGGCCAGGCGCTCGGCCGGAAAAGCCTGTTGCACATCGTGCGCCACGGCGCCGTATTCGACCCGCACCAGGTATTCCTTGTCGATGTCGGAATCCTCGCCAATCAACTGGCGGGCCACGCGGCCGTCCTGCGTCAGCACCAGCAGGCCGACCGAATCGATGTCGAGCCGGCCCGCCGGCGCCAGGCCCCTGAGCTGGGCCGGCTGAAACTGCTGCGGCGCCCGGTCGCCGGACCAGCGGCTGCGCGCCTGGATCAGCGTCACGGCGGGCTGGTGGCCATCCTCGGCCTGGCCGCTCACGTAGCCCACGGGCTTGTTGAGCAGGATGGTGACCTGCCGCGCCTGCTGGCCCTGCGCCGCGCGGTCTACGGCGATGGCATCGCCGGGCAGCACCTTCACGCCCATGCCCGCCACCTCGCCATTGACCCGCACCCAGCCCCGCGCGATCCAGTCGTCGGCCTCGCGGCGCGAACACAGGCCCAGCTCGGCCATGCGCTTGTTCAGGCGCACGGCGCCATCGCCTGCGCTGCCGGCGACGGGAGCGGCAAGGGTTGCTGCAGCCGCCCCCGGGACCGCACGGCGCGGCGCGCTGGCGTCCGGGGCCCGATAGACCCGGACGCCTCCACGCGAGACAGGCGCGGCCGGGGATGCCGCAGGGGCGCCGGCACGCGCCGGCGACACGCCTCGCCCGGGCGACGCCACCGCACCCCGGGTGCGGGACGCTGGCGTGTTGGCGGACGGCGGATTGCGCCCGGGGCGCGGAGGACGGGAGTCGGAACGGTTCATTCGTGCAGGCATTCGAAAACCGCCGCAGAACCCGGCACGCAGGGCCCAGGCTGGCAATGGCCGGCGGCAGAAGGACAGGATTCTAGAACCTGCGGTCCGTCGCCCGACCAGTGCCGGCTGGCACCGTTGCCCGGCATTCAACGGTCAGACCGCAACGACATTGCGCCAAAACTCAGTATTTGTCTCTATGTCAGCAAAAACATCAGCCAACTAGCATCAGCCGTTCTGGCTTGACCCAGTTTATACGAGGAGAACATTAATGAAGAAACACATCACCATGGCCCTGCTGGCCACCGTCGGCATGAGCGCCGCCCTGGCCCAGAACTACCCGTCCAAACCGATCACGCTGGTCGTGCCTTTCTCGGCCGGCGGCCCGACCGACCGGGTGGCGCGGGACCTGGCCGATGCCCTGCGCAAGCAGCTCGACAACACCACCGTCATCATCGACAACGCGGCCGGCGCTGGCAGCTCGATCGGCACCGCCAAGGTGGCGCGCGCCCCGGCCGATGGCTACACGCTGCTGCTCACCCACATCGGCATGGCGACCATGCCGGCGCTCTACAAGAACCTGCCCTTCAAGGTGGAGAACGACTTCGACTACCTGGGCCTGGTCAACGACGTGCCCATGACGCTGATCGCCCGCCCCTCGCTGCAAGCCAACAACTACTCGGAGCTGGCGAGCTGGATCAATGCCAACCGCGGCAAGATCAACCTGGGCAACGCCGGCCTGGGCTCGGCCTCGCAGCTGTGCGGCCTGCTGCTCGAAAACGCGATCAAGGCCGACATGACGCCGGTGCCCTACAAGGGAACGGCGCCGGCCATCGCCGACCTCATCGGCGGCCAGATCGACCTGCTGTGCGACCAGACCACCAACACCTCCGGCCAGATCGAGGGCAAGAAGGTCAAGGCCTACGCGGTCACCACCGCCCAGCGCCTGAAGACGCCGCTTCTCAAGGACTTGCCCACGCTGCAGGAGCTGGGCCTCAAGGGCTTCGAAGTCACCATCTGGCATGGGCTGTATGCGCCCAAGGGCTTGCCGGCCGGCGTCGCCACCCGCCTCAACACGGCGCTCAAGACGGCGCTGAAAGACCCCGAGTTCATCAAGAAGCAGGAAGGCCTGGGCGCCGTGGTGGTAACCGACGGCCGGCAGGAACGCGAGGGCCACAAGAAGTTCGTGGTCGCCGAGATCGCCAAGTGGTCGCCCATCATCCAGGCCGCGGGCGTGAGCGCCGACTGAAGCACAAGCACCGTGGCCGGGTTCAAACGCCCCAGGTCACGCGCGCCCCGGCTGCGGCGGCGGTTTCGAGCATCTGGATGAACGGCGCCGCCCGCTGGCCCAGCGTCACGGCCGGGGCCGAAGCGCCCGGCGCAGCGGCATCGCCATCATCCGCCTCACCGCCAGATTGCGCCTGGCGGGCCTGTTCCGCCGCCACCGCCTGGCGCAAGGCCTGCACGGCCCCCGGCACCTCGTCGGGCGAGATCACGCCCTGCGCGCCGGGCGATTTACCGATGGCCTGCAAGACACGCTCGGCCGCGGCCTCCAGCATCGTCAGATCGGCGGTGGCCGTGGATTTGAAGCGATAGAGCATGGCGGGTCTCCTGATGATTCGTGTGATGGACAACGGAGAAAAGCTTAGCGCCTGCGCCCCCGCCAGGCGCGTCCCGGCCGTCGGACATCAGCCATACATGTAGGCGCGATTGAACGGGTATTGCGATTGCGCGCCACGCAGTTCGCCATCGGCGGGCCGGCCGTCGGGACGCGACGCCAGGATCTGGTTGAGGCTGATCCAGCCCTGCTCGAAGGCCAGCGCACAGCCCGACAGGTAGAGGCGGTAGGCCCGCAGGATTTTCTCGGCACGCTCGCCCGCCGTGGTTCGCAGGACGGCCAGTGCGTCGCCCAGTTGGGCCTCCAGGTTGTCCGACCAGGCCCAGAGCGTGCGAGCGTAATGCGGCCGCAGGTTCTCGACGTCGAGCGTCTCCAGCTCCGAGGTCGCCAGGTTCTCCAGCACGTGGCTGACGTGCAGCAGCTCACCGCCCGGGAAAATGTATTTCTCGATGAACTCGCCCATGCCCGCGCCCAGCTTGGCATTGCGCGTACCGCCCGCGGTGATGCCGTGGTTGAGCACCAGCCCGCCGGGTTTGAGCAGGCGGTAGAGCTTGCCGAAATAGGCCGCCATGTTGGCGCGGCCCACGTGCTCGAACATGCCGATGGAGGAAATCTTGTCGAACGGCCGCGCCTCGTCGAGCAGGCGGTAGTCCAGCAGTTCCATGCGCACCCGGCCCTGCAGGCCCTTCTGCGCGATCAGCCGGTTGACGTGCGCATGCTGGTTGCGCGACAGCGTGATGCCGGTGGCATCGGCCCCATAGTGCTCGGCCGCCCACAGCAGCAGGCCGCCCCAGCCGGCGCCCACATCGAGCAGCCGCTCGCCGGGCTGCAGGCGCAGCTTGCGGCAGATGTGGTCGAGCTTGGCCTCCTGGGCCTGGGCCAACGTGAGATTGGGCTCGCGGTAATAGGCACACGAATAGACGCGCCGCGGGTCCAACCACAGTCCATAGAAATCGTCGGACACGTCGTAGTGGAACTGGATCTGCTCGGCATCCTTTTCCAGCGTGTGGTGCGCCAGCGAGCGGGCACGGCGCCACACCTCGGTCCACCAGGTCTGCGAGGCGCTGGCCGGGTTGGCCGCGACCAGTTGCGAGGCGGCGACCATCAACTCGTGCAGGCCGCCCTCGATCTCCAGCTGGCCCTCGACATACTCCTGCCCCAGCACGCCAATCTGCCCGGCCGCCAGATTGGCCAGGCTGGACCAGTGCCGCAGGGTCAGGCGCACCTGGGCCGGCTCGCGGCCGACGGACTGCCCATTGGGCAGCACGATCACGACGGCCACGGGCAGCGCAGCCAAGCGCGCCTGTATTTGCTGGGTCAAGGGCTCCATGGTCACGACTTCTCCTCTGGCAAGTGGAAAACCGGACACCCGAGCCGCGCGGGCCAGGCATCCCTCGTCATCGCAAGCGCCTCGCGGCAAACCGCCGAGGCTCCGGGCCCATTGTTGACCGGCTCCGCGGGCCCTGCGGGCGCGGCCGGCAAAACAAGGGACGCCGCTCGGGTTTTTTACCTTCGGGCCCCCAAAGTAAAAAACGTCCCCTCGGGGACACGCGCGACAAGGCAGCAGGGAGAAGAAGCAGGAACGGAAGAAATGGGGCGCCATCGCTCCACTTGACTGGTGCCCGAGGCCGGGATCGAACCGGCACGCCTTGCGGCGAGGGATTTTCTTGCCTGCTACGGTTTTCACCGCCAGCAGCCGGTGCGCGGCTGCTGTTTGGGGTCTGGAGTACGCCTTTGCCATGGCCGGTCTCCAGAGACCGGCTGTAGGCACCCGCCGTCTACTCTCTACACCTTCGCCCGACCGGCATGCGGTCGGGCGCTTGGCTCGGCGTTGGCTCGGTGCGGCCGCGCGGCAAAGGCGCGGGCTCGTCCAGGGCGTTCGCCGACTTTGACGGGCGTCACCCTGCAGGTTTCCCCGCAGGGGCTCAAATTGCAGAAGCTGCGTTCAAGTCCCTTGTGTCTACCAGTTTCACCACTCGGGCATGCCGCCCGAGGCCATCGGGCGGCAGCAAGCGGTGGATTCTACCCGCAGCGCCAGCAGCGCCGGCCCGCGGCCCGCACGTCCCCAGCGGCGCTCTCATCACATGAGCACCTGATTCCGCTAAACTGGGCTCGCCCCCAATTTCTCGACCCCGAGGTCTGCTCGGGCGGCCCACCCATGACCTTCAGCCAAAGCCTGCTCGTTCTTCTGGCGCTGATTGCCGCCTGCGCCTTCTTCTCGATCGCCGAAATCGCCATTGCCGCCTCGCGCCGGCTGCGGCTGCGGCAGATGGCCGAGGACGGCGACGCCCGTGCCGAGCGCGTGATGCGCATCCAGGAACAGCCGGGCAACTACTTCACCGTCGTCCAGATCGGCGTCAACGCGGTGGCGATTCTGGGCGGCATCGTGGGCGAAGGCCTGCTCAGCCCCTATCTCGCCAACCTCTACAGCTGGTGGCTGGCGCCCGAGACGGCGGCCACGGCCGGCTTTCTGACGTCTTTCGCGCTGGTGACCTCGCTGTTCATCCTGGGCGCCGACCTGTGCCCCAAGCGGCTGGCCATGGCCGTGCCCGAGGCCCTGGCGGTGCGCGTGGTCGGGCCGATGGCGGCCCTGATGGTGCTGCTCAAGCCGCTGATGTGGTTCTACGGCAAATCGGCCGAGAACATTATGCGCCTGCTCAAGCTGCCGCAGCAGCGCGACGAGCGCATCACCTCCGACGACATCCTGGCGCTGACCGAGGCCGGCGCGCTGTCGGGGGCGCTGGCGCGGCGCGAGCAGCAGGTCATCGAGAACGTGTTCGAGCTCGACACCCGCACCGTCCCCAGCGCCATGACCCAGCGCGACCGCATCGCCTACTTCCTGCGCGACGACCCCGACGCGGTGATCCGCGCGCGCATCGCCGCCGAACCGTATTCGACCTACCCGGTGTGCGAGAACGACATCGACCACGTCATCGGCTACGTCGACGCCAAGGACCTGTTCCAGCGCGTGCTCAACAACCAGCCCATCTCGCTGGCCGGCGGCTCGCTGATCCGCAAGGTGCTGATCGTGCCGGACCGGCTGACCCTGGCCGAAGTGCTCGACCAGTTCCGCCAGGTCGGCGAGGACTTCGCCATGATCGTCAACGAATACAGCCTGGTGGTCGGCGTCGTCACCCTCAACGACGTGATGAGCACGGTGATGGGCGACCTGGTCTCGCCGTGGGACGAGGAACAGATCGTGCGGCGCGACGAAAACTCGTGGCTGATCGACGGCAACACGCCGATCCAGGACGTGCAGCGCGTGCTCGGCATCGACGAGCTGCTGCACGAGGACGAATACGAAACCCTGGCCGGCTTCCTGATGGTGATGCTGCGACGCGTACCGCGCCGCACCGACACCGTCACCTGGGGCGGCTACCAGTTCGAGGTGATGGACGTCGACAGCTTCCGCATCGACCAGGTCATGGTCACCCGGGTCGCCGCCGACAAGGGCTGATCCTCAGAACCCGTGC
Organism: Comamonas sp.; assembly: GCA_047606565.1. Classification (GTDB taxonomy): domain Bacteria; phylum Pseudomonadota; class Gammaproteobacteria; order Burkholderiales; family Burkholderiaceae_C; genus Comamonas_F. The sequence continues at coordinate 22,439 of JASGEH010000210.1, read as the reverse complement.
TCAGTCCACGCGCGCGCCGGAGGCCTTGACGACCTGGGCCCATTTGGCCGTTTCGCTGCGCATGAAGACGGCGAACTGCTCCGGCGACTCCGGATGGGCCACGGCGCCCTGCTCGGCAAACTTCTTGACCACGGCCGGATCGGCCAAGCCCTTGACGATGGCCGCATTCAGGCGCGCAACGATGGCCGGCGGCGTACCCGCAGTCGTGTACAGGCCGAACCACGAAGTCGCCTCGTAGCCCGGCACGCCGGCTTCGGCGATGGTCGGCACGTCCGGCAGCTCAGGCGAGCGCGTGGCCGACGTCACCGCCAGCGGCACCAGCTTGCCGGCGCGCACATGCGGCAGCACCGAAGGCATGTTGTCGAACATCACGGCAATCTGGTTACCCAGCAAATCGGCCACGGCCGGCGCGCTGCCCCGGTAAGGCACGTGCTGCATCTCGACCTTGGCGAGACTCTTGAACAGCTCCCCCGACAGATGGATGGAACTGCCATTGCCCGACGAGCCGAAAGTGACCGCGCCCGGATGCGCCTGGGCATAGGCAATGAGCTGCGGCACCGTTTTGAAAGGCTGCTGCGGATGGGCCACCAGCAGATTCGGCACCATGGCCACGCGCGAAAGCGGCGCGAAATCCTTGACCGGATCGTAGGGCAGCTTGCCGTAGAGCGACGCGTTGATCGCGTGCGTGCCCACCGTGCCCATGAACAGCGTATAGCCATCGGCCGGCGCCCGCGCGGCGGCCTGCGCCCCGATGTTTCCGCCCGCGCCCGCACGGTTGTCCACCACCACCGGTTGGCCCAGTTCAGCGCCCAGGTACTGGCCCATCACACGCGCCAGGATGTCGGTCGTGCCACCGGCCGAGAACGGCACGATCAGGGTGATGGGCTTGGATGGATAGTCCTGTGCCCATGCCATGCCAGGCACGCTGGCCAACACGGCGCTACTCGCCATCAGTGCACGCAGTGCCTTGCCCAGAACATGCCGGCGCGACGCGGGCTGGCTCGTGTTGAATGTCCACATGGTTTGTCTCCTCTGCTGTGGTGGTGGAAACAGCCGTACCCGAGCTATCCTCTGGCGGCTGCGGAAGGAACGGGGCCTCATCGGCGGCAGGCAAACCATGCCTCCCGTCCGGCTCATGCGCTCTTGTCTGGCACCGTGAGCCCAGGACCCTGCAGATGCCGAGCGCCCCGTGACGAGGGAGCCAGACACCCATGAAAAGATCGTGCCCGGGTTCTCACTCCTGCACGATGGACGATGGGTGGTTGGCCAGCGGCCTGACCGAGATCTGCATGTAGGGGAACAGCGGCAGTGCGCTGAGCAAGGTATGGAGCTCATCGTTGCTCGCCACGTCAAACACGCTGACATTAGCGTACTCGCCGACCACGCGCCAGATGTGGCGCCACTTGCCCTCGCGCTGCAGTTTCTGCGCGTACTCTTTTTCCTTCTGCTTGATCTCGGCCACCAGGGCCGGATCGAGGGTGTGGGGGATCTGGACGATCATTTCAACCAGGTACAGCATGTGAGCAACTCCTCTCGGAACAAGAAAACGGGACGCAGGATGGCAGCACCATGGCTTACAGCCGTGGCCAGATCAGCATGGTTGCGGCATAGATCAGGCCCACCAGCAGCATGGAGACCACGGTGTAGCCCATGATGTCCTTGAGCTTGAGCTTGGAAAGCGCCAGGGCCGGCAGGATCCAGAAGGGCTGCACCAGATCGTTCCAGCCGTTGCCCAGCATCACGGACATGGCCGTCATGGCCTGCGAGGCGCCCAGCGTGTGGGCGGCATCGATCATGAACGGGCCTTGCAGCACCCAGTGACCACCGCCCGATGGCGCGAAGAAATTGATCACGAAGGAGCTGACCAGGCCCCACAGCGGCAGCGTATCGACGCTCGAGATACTGACGAAGACATGCGCGATCGACTCCACCAGCCCCGAACCGTGCATGATGGCCATGATGCCGGCATAGAACGGGAACTGCAGGATGATGCCGCCTATGGTCCGGACGCCTTCGTTGACCTTCTCGACATACTGCATCGGCGTCTTCAGCAGCAGCACGCCCAGAAACAGGATGAAGAAATTGATCATGTTCAGGTCCAGGCTGCCGCCCTGGTAGAAGTGCAGCGCCACATAGGCCATGCCGCACAGGCCGATGAGCAGACTCAGCAGGCGACTGTTGTTGAGTCGCCAGGCCAGGGTCTTCTCGTCGCCCAGCAAGTCACCGGCGCCTGCCGCGGCTTTGCTGTCCTGGGCAAGCAGGGCGGGATCGAGCTCGACGAGCGTCTCGCCCGGCTTGGGATGCATGGCAGCGTTGAGCAGCGGCAGCGCGACCAGAACCGCCAGGCTGGTGAGCAGAATGGGCGCTGAAAAAATGGTCTGCGTCAATGGGATCAGCCCCATCGAGCCCTCGAAACTGTGCCCCTTGGTGGAGATCAGCACCGGAATGGTGGCCGAAAAACCCAGGCTGTACAGGGTGAAGCCGGTATAGGCCGAGGCGATGATCAGCGGGTAGTGCACCCCCTTGACCCGCAGCGCCAGCTTGCGCGCCATGATGCCGCCGATCACCAGGCCGAAGCCCCAGTTCAGGTAGCTGCCGATACAGCCCACCACCGTCGCCACGATGATGGCCTGGCGCGGCGTGTGCACGCGGCTGGCGATCTTGTCCAGGAAGCGGTTGACCACGGGCGCCGCAGCCAGCACGTAGCCCATCACCAGGATCACCGCCATCTGCGTGGTGAAGGCCAGCAGGCTCCAGAAGCCCTTGCCCCAGTCTTCCACCACCAGCTTGACGGGGCGCTGCTCGACGGCAAAAGCCAGCGCCATGGTCAGCAGCGTGAGCAGGGTCGCGAAAACGAAGGGGTCGGGCAGATACTTGCGCATCAACTCCGTGAAGAAGGCGGTGATTTTCGACATGGTGGCCGTTGTCTCCTGTTGGATGTTCTTGGGCATCGTGTGTCTTGCACGATGACGGGGCAAAGGGGCCGCTGCGCAGGCTGGCCCTCCGAGAAAATGGCGGGGTTGGCGCGTGCGCCTTAGAACGTTTTCTTAAACACTGGCGACCCCCACCGTCATGCCGCCGCAGACGTAGAGCACCTGCCCGGTCACGAAGCCGCTGCGCTCATCGAGCAGAAAGGAAACGGCGTTCGCCACATCCTGCGGCGTGCCGATGCGCTTGACGGGAATGGCGTCGACGATCTTCTGCGTGCGCGGCGCGCCCGGTGGATTGGCCCGGTCGAACAGCGCCGTGCGAATGGGACCCGGGCCGACGGCATTGGCCGTGATACCGAACGGCCCCAGCTCCAGCGCCCACACACGTGTCATCCCGTTGAGGCCGGCCTTGGTGGCGGCATAGGCGGTGCGCAGTTCCTTGCCCAGCGCGGCCCGCGAAGACATGTTGACGATGCGGCCGATCCCCGCCTGCCTCATGCCCGGCAGCAGTGCCTGCATGCACTGGAAGGCGCAGCGCAGATTCACCGACAGCGCCAGGTCGAACTCCGCCAGGGTCTGCGAACCGGCGTCATTGGGCACGACCACCCCGACGTTGTTGACCAGCCGGGTAATGGGACCGCCCTGCAACGCCAGCCGCAAGGCACGCTCGGTATCCTGCGGATCACTCAAGTCGGCCTGGATGCCGCCGGGCACATGGTCGACCACCCGATCGATGATGACGGGCTCGTAACCGTCAGCGTGGCAGCGCTCGGCAGTGGCGGCGCCGATGCCGGCGCCACCGCCGGTGATCAGCACGCGGGGACGCGAAAGTTCGGACGAATCGGGGATGGCGGCAGAAAAGGGCATGTGGAGTCTCTCGGTCGTTAATCTGAGCAAGTAGTCAGTCCAAGTCGCCAGGCTTACAGGTGACAGATGCCCGCCACATAGGCCTTGCGCCAGCGCGTGATGCGCACCGACTCGAAAAGCCCGACCTGGGAAAAGGGATCGCGCTCGATGAAGGCCTGGGCCGCCTCCCGGCTGTCCAGCGCCACGACATACAAGCCGCCCCCCAGGTCGCCGCCGTCGTCATACAGCTTGGCGCCACAAGCGAGCAACAAGCTCTTGTTCGCCTCCAGGAAGGCCAGATGGGCCGGGCGGTGCTGTTGGCGCACGGCCTGGTGGCCGGCTTTGTCGAAGGTCTCGATGATGAAAGGCATGGGAGAGTCCGATCCTGGAAGTCGTCAACTGGGCGGTGTCCGCAAGGTCTACACAGTGGCCACGGGCGTCACCGGCGAGACGATGGCGCCCGGTAGATTCAGCGGCAGGGCCGTCTTCCAGCGGGGGGATGTGGGGGTCGGCATGTCATGGTCTCCTGTCGGTTCGTCTATCGGCGGCACGGACGCATGGGGAGCTTTGTTCCTTCGCCACCGGCAGCAGGGCATGCGGGTGTCAGGGTTGCGCGTCCCCCCGCCCCGACTGCCTGCGCAGAAAACCGCCCAGCGCCTCGAGAAATGCGTCCGGTGCCTCCAGGTTCGAGAGATGCGAGGCCGGCACGCAGGCCATTTCCGCCGCGGAAATGGCGGCCTGCATGGCCTCTGCATCGGCCACGGTCGTGACGGGATCGTGCGTGCCGGCGATCAGCAGCGTCGGAACGGCGATGCCGGCCAAGGCCGGGCGCAGGTCTTCGACGGCCAAGGCCTCGCAGCAACTCGCGTAGCCTTCGGGGGCGATGCCCGCGATCCATTCCTGCGCCTGCCGCACGACGGTGGGCTGCGCCGCCATGAACGCCTCGGTAAACCAGCGCGTCGGCGCCGAATCGGCTAGCGACCGCATGCCTTTCGGCCCCTGCTCGCGCACCATCGCCGCACGCGCCAGCCAGGCCGGCGCCTCGCCGATCCTGGCTGCGCTGTTGCACACGGCGATGCTGCGCAGGCGCGCACCCGCATGCACGCCCAGCCACAACCCGGTCAACCCGCCCATGGAGATACCGCAGAAATGCGCCCGGTCGATCTCCAGGGCGTCCAGGATCGCCAGGACGTCATGGCCGAGCTGAGCGAAGCGGTAGGGACCGGCACTGCAAACACTGCCACCATGGCCGCGGGTGTCGTAGCACAACACACGGTAAGTCTCACGCAAAGCCCGGGCCTGCTGCTCCCACATCTCCAAGGTCGTTCCCAACGAGTTCGAAAAGACCAGGACAGGAGCCTCATCCGGCCCCTGCAGATCAATGCGGAATTCGCCTGCAGCGGTGTTCAGTTGCGTGGTGCTCATACTCGATCACTTCCTGTTCCTATCGGCCACGCCAGTCGGGGGCCATACCGTCGGGATGAACCCGTGCCACGAAGGCGCGCGAGGCGCCACCGGCCAAGGTCACACTTTTTCCAGCACCACCGCAATACCCTGCCCCACGCCAATACACATGGTGCACAGCGCGTAGCGGCCGCCGCTGCGGTGCAACTGGTTGATGGCGGTAGTCGCCAGGCGCGCGCCGCTGGCGCCCAGCGGGTGGCCCAGGGCGATGGCGCCGCCGTTGGGGTTGACGCGCGGATCGTCGTCGTCCAGGCCGAGCTGGCGCAGCACCGCCAGGCCTTGGGCGGCGAAGGCTTCGTTGAGTTCGATGACGTCGATCTGGTCGAGCGACAGGCCGGTCAGCGCCAGCACCTTGCGCGTGGCGGGTTCGGGACCGATGCCCATGACGCGCGGCGCCACGCCCGCGGTGGCCATGCCGACCACACGGGCACGCGGCGTCAGACCGTGCTGGCGCGCGGCCTCGGCGCTGGCCAGCAGCAAAGCACAGGCGCCGTCGTTGACGCCGCTGGCGTTGCCGGCCGTGACCGTGCCGTCGGGCCGGACCACGGGCTTGAGGCGGGCCAGCGCCTCCAGCGTGGTCTGGCGCGGGTGCTCGTCGTGCGCGACCAGGACTGCCTCGCCCTTTTTCTGCGGCACGCTCACCGGCACGATCTCGGCGTCGAAGAAACCCGACTGCTGCGCCGCCAGCGCCTTGGACTGGCTGGCCAGCGCCATGCGGTCCTGCGCCTCGCGGCCGATGCCGTAGTCGGCGGCCACGTTCTCGGCCGTCTCGGGCATGGCATCCACGCCGTACTGCGCTTTCATCAGGCGGTTGACGAAGCGCCAGCCGATGGTGGTGTCGTAGACCGCGTTACCGCGCGAAAACGCCGTCTCGGCCTTGGGCATGACGAAGGGCGCGCGGCTCATGCTCTCGACGCCACCGGCGATCATGAAGCGGGTCTCGCCGCTGCGGATGGCGCGCGCGGCCGTGCCCAGCGCATCCAGCCCGGAGCCGCACAGGCGGTTGACCGTGGACCCCGGCACGCCGATCGGCAGACCGGCCAACAGCGCCGACATACGGGCGACGTTGCGGTTGTCCTCGCCGGCCTGGTTGGCACAGCCGAAGATGACGTCGTCGAGCGCCTGCCAGTCGGCCTGCGCGTTGCGCTGCACGAGGGTGCGGATGACGTGCGCGCCGAGGTCGTCGGGGCGAATGCTGGCGAGCGCGCCGCCGTAGCGGCCGAAGGGCGTGCGGATGGCATCGCAGATGAAGGCTTCTTGCATGGGAATGTCCTGGGAAAGCTGGTGCCGCTCAGCGGCCTGCGGGCTGGATCGGCAGGCCGACGATGCCCTCGAGTTCTTCGCGGCTCAGGCCCTCGACGGTGTCGATCAGGCGCAGCCCCTCGGGCGTGCAGGCCAGGGTGGCCAGGTCGGTGTAGACGCGCTTGACGCAGGCGATGCCAGTCAGCGGATAGCTGCAGCGCTCGACCAGCTTGCTGACGCCCTGCTTGGTCAGCAGGTCCATCATGATCCAGGTCTCCTTGGCGCCGATGGCCAGGTCCATGGCACCGCCGACCGCCGGAATGGCGCCAGGCTCGCCCGTGCTCCAGTTGGCCAGGTCGCCCGTGGCCGAGACCTGGAAGGCGCCCAGCACGCAGATGTCCAGATGGCCGCCGCGCATCATGGCGAAGCTGTCGGCGTGGTGGAAGAAAGCGCCGCCCGGCAGCAGCGTCACGGGCTGCTTGCCGGCATTGGTGAGGTCGTAGTCCTCCTCGCCAGGCCGCGGCGCCGGCCCCATGCCCAGGATGCCGTTTTCGCTGTGCAGCACCACTTCCCGCTCAGGCGGGATGTGGTTGGCCACCCACGTGGGCATGCCGATGCCGAGGTTGACGTAGGCGCCATCGTGGATGTCCTGCGCCACGCGGCGGGCCAGTTCATCCTTGCTGCGTTTGAGGTAGGGGGTCGTCCGGCTCATGTGCGCGGCCTCCTTCATGCCTTGAAACCGCCGGCGCGCGTGGCCACGCGCGGCACCTGGACCACGCGCTGGACGTGGATGCCCGGCGTGACGATGGCCTCGGGGTCGAGCGCCCCGAGTTCGCAGACTTCGTGCACCGTCGCGATGGTGGTGCGCGCGGCCGTCGCCATGACCGGCCCGAAGTTGCGCGCCGACATGCGGTAAGTGAGGTTGCCCCAGCGGTCGCCGCGCTCGGCCTTGATCAGCGCGACGTCGCCCTGGATCGGGTACTCCAGCACGTAGTGGCGGCCATTGATCTCGCGCGTTTCCTTGCCTTGCGCCAGCTCGGTGCCGTAGGCGGTCGGGCAGAAGAAGGCACCAATGCCGGCCCCCGCGGCACGCAATCGCTCGGCCAGATTGCCCTGGGGCACCAGTTCGAGCTCGATGCGGCCGCTGCGGTAGAGCGCATCGAAAACGTGCGAATCCACCTGGCGCGGAAAGCTGCAGATGATCTTGCGGACCTGGCCGGCCTTGAGCAGCGCCGCCAGGCCGCTGTCGCCATTGCCGGCGTTGTTGTTGACCACCGTCAAGTCGCGCGCGCCCTGCGCGATGAGGCCGTCGATCAGCTCGATGGGAATGCCGGACGTGCCGAACCCGCCGATCAGCACGGTCGAGCCGTCGCGCACGTCGCGCAAGGCCTCGGCCACGCTGGCCACCACTTTGTTGATCATGTCCAAGTCTCCAGGGACCCCGGGTTTATCCCAGGTCCTTTGCTTTGAATGCTTTTGCCATAATGTTCTATATACGAACAAATGTTCATTGAAAGAACAAGATGAATTCTAGGGACTCGGCACCGCCAGCGCCAGATGCGCGCAACCATGGATTACCCGCACCCGGAGACGGTTACGTCCAGTCTTTCGCACGTGGGCTGGCGGTGATTCGCTCGTTCTCGGCCGAGGCGCCACGGCAGACGCTCTCCGAGGTGGCGCAGCGCGCCGGCCTGACGCGCGCGGGCGCGCGCCGCATCCTGCTGACGCTGCAAACCTTGGGCTATGTGAGTAGCGACGGCCGGCATTTCCGGCTCACGCCGCGCATCCTGGACCTGGGCTTCGCCTACCTGTCATCGACTTCCGTGTGGAACCTGGCCGAACCGGTCATGGCCGACCTGGTCGACGAGGTCAAGGAATCCTGTTCGATCGCCGCGCTCGACGGCACCGACATCGTCTACGTGCTGCGCGTGCCGACACAGCACAAGATCATGCGCATCGCGCTGGCGGTCGGCTCGCGCCTGCCGGCGGCCTACACGTCCATGGGGCGGGTCCTGCTGGCCCACCTGCCACCGGCCGAGGCGCGCGCGCTGCTGCAAGACAGCGACCTGCGCGCCCACACCCGCCACTCGCTCACCGACGTCGACGCACTGTGCGCACACCTGGACCAGGTGCGCCAGCAGGGCTGGGCCCTGGTCGACCAGGAGCTGGAAGAAGGCCTGATCTCGGTGGCCGCCCCGCTGTTCAACGCGCGCGGCGAGGTGCGCGCGGCCCTCAACGTCAGCGGCCAGGCCAACCGCACCAGCGCCCGCGCCATGCAGCAAACCCTGCTGCCTGCCCTGCAGCGGGCCGCGCAGAACATCTCGCGGCTGCTGCAGGGCAGCGATGCGGCGTAGGAGCAAGAAGACCGCGTCCTCGACCGACCTCCGTGTCTGAGCCTTACTCTGACGACCAAGACTGGCGCAATGATGCTAGAACTCCAGCACTTCGCTCACCGGATCGTCGTGGCGCGGCACCTGGCCCTCGGTCGGCTCGGCCACCGGGATACGCGCACCCTGCCGCGCGAAGATCGGCAACTGAGTCAGCCCGGCCGGCACCACATGCGTGCGGGCCGGCTCGAACGCCTGGCGGGTGTAAAAATCGAACCACAGTTCGCCAGCAGGCAGTTGCGGCAGGTAGACCACTCGCTCGCGTGCTCCCTCCTCGACCACCGGGGCCACCAGCAACCAGTCGCCCAGCATGAAATCGTCGCTGTCGGTCAAACAAGTCGCATCATCAGGAAAGTTGAAAAAGGTGGGACGGATGATGGGCACATGCATCTCCGACGCTTGCTCGAAGCACTGCCACAGGTAGGGCATGAGGCGGTAGCGCAGGCCGATGGCATTGCGCACCTCGTCCTCGACCTCGGCATGCATCCACGGCAGGTTGTTCACGCCGCCTTCTTTCCACGAATTCATCACCATGCGGGGATTGAGACTACAGGCCTGGACCCAGCGCAGCAGCAACTCCGGGCCAGGAACCGGACCGTAGAAGCCCCCCACGTCGTGCCCGATATTGAACATGCCCGACAGGCTCATCTGCAGGCCGGTGCGAATGTTCCACTTCAACGTGGCCCAACTGGTGGTGTTGTCGCCCGACCAGGTCTGCGCGTAACGTTGCAGGCCAGGAGGGCCGGCGCGCGTGATGGTGTAGATGGGCTCATCGTCGCCCTGCGTGCGGGCATGTTCCCGCTGGGCCTCAAAGGTGGCACGTGTCATCAGCAGGCCATGCAGAGGGCGGCTGCGGTGCATGGACATGGGCTGGCCCCAGCCGTCCGAATACGCATCCTCGGCCTGAATGGCGTACTCGTTGTTGTCGTTCCAGCCGACGTCGATGCCGCGATCCAGAATCTCGGCCTTCAACTGCGCCTTCCACCAGGCAACCGCACCTTCGCGGGTGAAGTCCAGGTGCGAACCCTGGCCGTCCCAATAGGGCTCGAGCACCGGCTTGCCGTTGTCCTGGTGCTGCAGGAATGCGCCCTCTCCCGCCAGCTTTTCGTAGGACGGGTGATCGTTGAGCAGGCAGGGTTTGAGGTTGGCCACGATGCGCATGCCCGCCGCGTGGAACTTGGCGTTGATGGCCTCGGGATCCGGGAACTTGCTGCGGTTCCAGGTAAACACGTAGCGTTGCTTGCCGCGGCTCGAGTAGCCCGAGCCGTAGTGGAAGGACGAAATCGGGATCCGGCGGCGCACGCACTCATCAATGAAGCCATTGAGTCGGACCTGCGCATCGGGTGCATCGGGCAGGCCCATGGCCGTCTGCGCGTAGCCGACCGACCAGCGCGGCGGCAGGTGGGTGCCGCCGATGAGCTGCACGAACTGCGACACCACCTCGGCCGGCGTGCGACCCACCATGATGTAGTAATCGAGATCGCCGTCGTCGATTTCCAGCGTGCGAAAGAAGTCGTGATAGTTGTCGTGCTCGCAGCCCAGATCGAACGTGCAAGCCGACAGCGTGTCGTAGTAGACGCCCGTCCACAGACCATCGACCGTGCGTGTCATGAGGAAAGGCCAGTGCTTGTAGAGCGGATCACCGTTTCGGGGGTCGTAGCCGAGCGAATCCTGCCCCATGCAGCGCAGGCGGCGCCCATGCAGATTGAGTGGCCCGGTCTTGTCGCCCAGGCCGAAATACTGTTCGCTCGGATGCCGCACCACACAGTGCCGGACCAAGCCGGTGCGGCGCTCGCCGAGATAGGCGCTCGTGCCACGGTCGCGCAGGTAGATGCGACCGCTGTCGGGATCAGACCATTCCAGACCCACGGCCCGGCCTGGGCCGCCGTGCAGGCGAACCGCCAGCCGGGCGCTCTGCAGCAGCGGCTCATCAACAGCCTGCGCAATCAGGGGTCGCACAAAGCCGTCGAGACTGGCGCGATCGCGTCCGGTCCAGGGCACATCCTGCCCGGCCACCGGGCTGATGGCCCAGGTCCGCGGTTCCTTGTAGCCCTGCGCGGTTTCCCACGTCACACGGGCCATCGTGGGAGTCAGGAAGGCCAGCTTCAACTGGCCGCCGCCGTCCAGGCGCGCGCGCGCATCGGCATCGGCCTGGCCGGGATCGAGCTGCCAGCCGGAGGTGCTTAACGGAGTCATAGAGTCTCAAGTCCTTTTACAGTCGTTGGTCGTTGGAATCGAAGGCATGGACATTGCCGGCATCTGCCGTCATGTGGATCACGTCCTGCGGCACATCGTTGCGGTCGCCGGGCAGCAGCAGCTCCACTGGCGTCTGGTCGGGCAGCTTTGCCTGAACCAAGCGCTGTGCGCCCAAGTATTCGCTGCCCGTCACCGTCAGCGCCAGCCCCTGTCCGGCCGACGCAGGAATCCAGTGCTCGGGGCGGATGCCAATCTGCTTTGCCACAGCCGGCACCTCTGCCGCCAGCGCCGGGCAGTTCTGCACCAAGGCCGCCGGTAGGAAGTTCATGCGCGGACTGCCGATGAAACCAGCCACGAAGGTGTTGCAGGGCTTTTCATACAGCACCTGCGGAGCGCCGATCTGCTCGATACGGCCGGCACGCAGCACCACGATCTTGTCGGCCATGGTCATGGCCTCGACTTGGTCGTGCGTGACGTAGACCATGGTTGCACGCAGCCGCCGATGCAGCTCGCGCAGCTCCGAACGCATGGAAATGCGCAGCTCCGCGTCCAGATTGGAGAGCGGCTCGTCGAACAGGAATATCTTGGGATTGCGCACGATCGCGCGCCCAATCGCCACCCGCTGCCGCTGCCCGCCCGACAGTTGCGTGGGCTTGCGCGCCAGCAGCTGGTCGAGCCGCAGCAGCGCAGCTGCGCTGCGCACTTTCTGCTCGATATCGGCCTTGGGAACCTTGGCGTTTTCCAGGCCAAAGGCCATGTTGTCGTACACCGTCATGTGCGGGTAGAGCGCATACGACTGGAACACCATGGCACAGCCGCGATCGGCCGCCCCCACATCGTTGACGCGCTGGCCGTCGATCAGCAGATCGCCCGATGTCGGCATGTCCAGCCCCGCGATCATGCGCAGCAGCGTGGATTTTCCGCAGCCCGAAGGGCCCACGAACACCACGAATTCACCGTCCTTGACCTGCAGGTCGACCCCCGGGATCACACGAGTCTGGTCAAACGTCTTTTCTATCGATTTCAGTTCTAGAGTGGACAAGATGGAGTCCTTGCAAAAGAGAAGGGGACCGGCTTACTTGACGCCGGCACTGGCGATGCCCGTGGTGATGTAGCGCTGCAGGAATGCAAACACCAGGGTCACCGGCAACAGGGTGATGACTGTCATGGCCAGCAGGTAATGCCACTGCGTATTGAGTTCACCCTGGAAGGAATTGAGCGCCAGTTGCAGCGTGAAGAATTCGCTCTTGGAGAGCACGATCAGGGGCAACAGGAAGTCGTTCCACCGCCACATCACCGAAAAAATCGCCAGCACGGCCAGCGCAGGGGCCGACAGCGGCAGCACGATGCGCCAGTAGATGCGCCACTCGCTCGCATGGTCCATGCGCGCAGCCTCGATCAGTTCATCCGGAATGGTCAGCATGTACTGCCGCAGCAGGAAGACCCCCGTCGGCGTCGCCACGGCTGGCAGGATCACGCCCCACAGGCTGTTGAGCAGCCCGGTCTCGTTGATCACCAGGAACACCGGCACCAGGATGATGGTGGGCGGAATCATCAGCGTGGCGATGATGAGCAGGAACACGGCCTTCTGCCCCGTGAAGCGGTACTTCGACAGTGCGAAGGCCGCCATCGAATTGAACAACAGGGTCAGCAGGGTCGCCACCACAGTGATGAAGACGCTGTTCCACAAGTAGGTTCCGAATGTGAACTTGTGGAAGATGTCCACGTAGTTGTTCCAGGCGAACGACAACTCGTTGGCCGGCTTGCGCTGGTTGATGTTGACCCGCACCGTGTCGCCGGGTGCAGCCGGGTCCACCATGTTGGCCATGATGCCGATGCGGCTGACCTGCGCGAGCTCGCGCACGCCGCCGTCCGGCGTCCTGACCTCGAACAGCGGCAGCGGCTGCGCGTACCCTTCCACCTGCACCACCTTCTGCGCGTAAGGCAGGAAGGTAGGCGGGAACTGGCCGATCGAGGCCTCGGTCTTGAACGACGACATCACCAGCCACAGCACCGGCCCGAACATCGTCAGCAAGCCCACGAACAGGTAGGCATAGCTCATCACGTCGGTCCAGTGCAGCCGGCGGCGTCCACGGGTACGGAGAAAGAATTCGGTCACACGCATGTCAACGTCCTTTGCGGCCCTGCTCGCTTGCGCGAGTCAGCCGCAGTTGCGCCAGGGTCAGTACCACAAGGAAAGCCGCCAGCGCGAGAGACGCCGCCGCCGCCAGGCCATACAGATGAATCTGTTCGGCAAAACCGATCTGGTAGATGAACTGCACGATGAAGGTGGTGGCCGAGCCCGGACCGCCTCCGGTCAGCACAAAAACCTCATCGAAGATCTGGATGGCACGGATCGCCGCCAGCACCACGACCACAATCAAATTGGGCATCAGCAGTGGCAGCGTGATGCGCGTGAGCGTGCGCCACAGTCCGGCGCGGTCCATCTCGGCGGCCTCGTACATGTCGCGCGGAATGGCCTGCAGACCGGCCAACAGGATGAGCGTGTAGAAACCCATGTGCGCCCAGATCGAGACGAAGATGGTCCAGAAGAAGGCCCAGCCGGCATCGGTCAGCCACTCGACCGGCTGCATGCCGTAGGCGGCCAGCCCCGCGTTGAGCACGCCCTGGTTCTGCAGCACCCACTTCCAGATCAGTGCGACCACCACCGGCGACAGCAGCACCGGATAGAAGAACACGCCGCGCCAGAATCCGCGTCCTATGATCTTGCGGTTGAGCACCAGCGCCGTCAGCACCGAGAACACCAGCATCAGTGTCACCTGCAGCACGCTGAACTTGAGCGTGTTCAGGATGGCGCGCCAGAACACGTCGCGGTTGCAGGTCGAGATATCCAGGTAATTGCCGCACTGGAACAAGGTCTGGAAGTTCTCAACACCCGTGAACGGCCGCTCCAACGGCATGAGCTTGACGCCGCCCGAAGTCGCATAGAAGAAGTTGATGACGATGGGCAGGAACGTGAACAGCCCGAAAACCAGCAGGTTGGGACCGACGAACAGCCACCCCAGCCGGGACAGACCCAGCCGGCGTTGGCAGAAGCGGAAGAACGGCTCCAGCAGGTTGAAGAAAAAGGAAAGCAATCTCATGGACAAATCCCGGTGGCTACGAGACGGCACCTTGCCGTCCCGCAGCACAGGTCTGGAGGGAGGGAGTGAAGAAGCGAACGACGAAGAGACTTGGCCGGCACAGCCGACCCCAGGCTTACTTCTGCGCCTGCTTCAGGGCATCCTGCATGTCGGTTCGAATGCGGGCAACCGCATCGGCCGTCGACATCTCGCCCACGATGGCCTGGGTGACGCGCGTGACGGTCGGCAGCATGATGGCGCGGTTGTACTTGTAGCCCTGCAGTTGATAGGCCGCCGGCGCCAGGCTGGACACCGTGCCTCCGATCGCAGTCAATGCAGCCCGGGCCTGTTCCTTGGCTATTGGGTATTGCACCCCCTTGGCCACCAGTCCGGCGTGAGCCGGGATGTTGTTGGTGCGGCTGGTGAACTCCGCATAGGCAGCTTCCGAGGCCATGAAGTCAAGGAAAGCCGCGGTTTCCTTGGGTGACTTGGTGGTTTTGAGCGCCACCCAGGCAGCACCGCCGGGCATACCCGAACAGGCGGCCGGACCGCAAGGATTGGGCACCGCCACCCAGTCGAAGTTGTTGCCCACCTCGCGCTGCAGACGGCTCACCTGCCAACTGCCGGACAGCACCATGACCACATTGGCGTTGATGAACTCGCCGATCGAGTCCGCGTAGGTCGACCCCCCCGTGCCGGCCCAGACATCGCGCAACATGGTGCAGTCTTTGTGCCAGCCGACGAATTTCTCGACCGCCAGCCGATAGCCATCGTCGATGACCAGTTCGCCCTTGGCGTCGAAAAGCTTTGCTCCGTAGCTGATGGCCGGACCGGCGAAACGATGGCCCGATCGGTCCCACGCCATGCCGGCCTTCACCTGGGTCGCCTTGGCCACCTTGCGGGTCGCCTCGACCCATTCGTCCCAAGTGGCCTTGGGACCAGGCAGCGGCACATTGGCCTGTTCGAACAATGTCTTGTTCACAAATGGCGCGGTCAAGGTCAACTGAGACATGAAACCGTAGATCCCCGTGTCGTCCGGCGTCGGGCGCAGCCACTGCGAAGTCGAAGCAAACTGGGTGTCCCAATAAGCACGGCTCTTGAGGTAGCCGGAGATATCCAGGTAGTACTTCGACAAACCATTGAGGTCAGTCACTCGTGCAATGTCCGGCCCTTGCCCCGCAGCCAGTTGCACTGGCAGTTGCTCCAGGATGGTCTTGAACGGTACGTTGTCGACGATGATCCGGGTGCCGGGATTCTGTGCCTCGAAACGTTTGGCGAGTTCGGCCGTGACCTCGCACTCCACACTGTCCTGATAACACATCACACGAACATCGGCGGCCACAGCACCGGCCGCCGAAGCGGCTAGTGCTATCGCCAGCATCCAAGGAGGGATGGAAGGGCTGTATTTCATAGTTGTCTCCTGTGTCGATTCCAGGGATTGGAGGGGAGCAGGTTCAGACAGCAAACCCACGGGTCTTGTTTTCGTGGAGGCCAACCTCGGGGAGATGGACTTCTCCTGTCTTTTCTTCGGTCCTTCGATCGCCATGACCCACATCGGCCTCGAACCCGTCGTCAAGCAGGTATTGCCTGCACAACGTCACGAAGGCCTGCAACTGCGGGTCGTGCCCGGTTTGCTCGTGCAGGATCTGCGCAACCCGGGGCGCGATCCGACCCGCTAAGCGCGCATCCAGGAACAGCATGCGCCAGCGCCGCGCCAGCATGTCCTCCACCGTCACAGCCTGCTCATGGCGTGCCGCGTAGCGCACCAGTGCGGCAGTCAGGCCAAGGCCGAGGGCCTCGTCATGACCCGGCAGCACGGCCACCGTATCAGCCTCGGTCCCTAGCAGGTGAAGACCCGGTACCTCCCGGATCGATGCGGCCGACGACAGAGAAGGCGCACCGAACAGCCGATACGTGTGGGTCGACACGGACGGCCGCACCGCGACACCGGCCTCAGCTTCGTCGCGCGCCAGTTCGGCCACAACGTCTTCGGCCATGCTGCGGTAGGTGGTCCACTTGCCGCCGGTGACGGTGATGAAGCCCGCGACTTCGCGCAGGATGACGTGTTCACGCGATAGCTGCGCGGTCGATCCGCCTTCGGTACCGCTCAGGTCGACCAAAGGCCGCAGGCCAACCCACACGCTGCGAACTTGCGTCCGGTCGAGCAGAATACCCAGCGATCGACGCGCCTCACCAAAAATGAAATCCAGCTCCTCGGTCTGCGGGCGCGGCTCCAACGGGGCATCTGTGCGCGGCGTGTCTGTGGTGCCGATCACGGTCGACCCCAGCCAGGGCACCGCGAACAGTACCCGGCCATCGGTCGTCCGAGGCACCAATACAGCGGACTCCAGTGGAAGAACCTCTCGTGGCACCACGACGTGAACGCCCTGGCTGGGCCGCACGATGGGCTGTGGCACCGCGGTTCTACCCTGCTGCAGTGCCTGAGCCCGCACACCGTCGACCCAAACCCCGGCCGCGTTGACCACGGCACGCGCGCGCAGCGTGGCACGCTCCCCCGTAAGTACATCCAGCACACCCGCCTGCCACCCGCAGCCGTCCTGATCCCGCTGCAGCGATTCGAGCGCCGTATGGTTACGCATCTGCGCGCCAGCCTGATGCGCAGTGCGTGCCAGCGCCAGCGCTAAGCGCGCATCATCGAACTGGCCGTCCCAGTACTCGACGCCCGCAACTACCCCCGGCAGTGCTGGCATACGACTGGCGAGGCCAGCCACACTCAACACCCGGCTTGCACCCAGGCTGTAGCGTCCCGCCAGCCACTGGTAGGCCTTGAGGCCCAGCGCTGTCGCGGCCCAGGCCAGCCAGCGTTTCTCGGCCACGACGAAAGGCAAGGGCTGAGCTAGGTGAGGAGCCAGATTCAGCACAGTGGCTCGCTCGCGCAAGGCCTCGCGTACCAAGCCAACCCGACCTTGCGCCAGATAACGCACGCCTCCATGCAGTAGCTTAGTCGAACGCGATGACGTGCCGCAGGCATAGTCGCGCGCTTCAATCAACACCACACGACGGCCCTCGAGCGCAGCCTGCAAAGCCACGCCCAGGCCCGTGGCACCGCCACCGACCACCAGCAGGTCCCAGCTTGTCTCCGCTAAATCTGACAGTTCAATTCTGATCATAAAAAGACGAAAAGAACGATTTTTTTTGTTTTCTATTTTGACGATTTTCAAGTTTTTATCTTATTTATCTCAAAAACGCTTCCTATCGAAATCCCTAATGCGCGAATATGCACTTTTGGCAATAGTTCACGCCCATGGCACTCAACCCCCGGCAACTTGCGATGCTGCAAGCGGTACGCGAACACGGCAGTCTCAAGACCGAATCGCTCGCCGAGCAGTTCGCAACAACACTGCAGACCGTCAGGCGCGACATCCAGCGCCTGTCCGAAGCGGGCGCGCTCGAACGTTTCCATGGCGGCGTGCGAGCCATCGACTCCAGTACCCGCAACACAGCCCATGCCGAGCGACAGCGTAGCCGGGCGCAGGCCAAGCAGCGCATTGCCCGCGCCGTCGCCGCGGCCATCCCCCACGGCGCCAGCCTGTTCATGAACATCGGCACCACAGTCGAAGCCATCGCCACAGAACTGCTCCATCACCAGGGCCTGCGCGTGGTGACCAACAACCTCCACGTCGCCAGCACCCTGGCGGGCAACCCTAATTGCGAGGTAGTCATCGCCGGTGGCAGCGTGCGCCACGAAGACCTGGGCGTAGTCGGCGAGGCTGCTCTGTCCTTCATCCACCAGTTCAAGGTCGACATCGGTCTCATCGGCATCAGCGGCATCGACGCCGACGGCACGCTGCGTGACTTCGACATGCGCGAAGTGATGGTGGCGCGTGCCATCGTCGAGCGCTCCCGGCAGGTCTGGCTGGCGGCCGACCACAGCAAGTTCGGACGCGCGGCGATGATCGAAATGGCGCCGCTGCACCGGGTTCACACCGTCTTCACCGATCAGCCGCCCGAACCAGCCTTCGAGCGCCTGCTACGCGACATCGACGTGCGCTGCGTCGTCGCCCCAGCCGAGCCCGGCAAGGAAAACCAGAGATGACTTGCGGCCCCTACATTCTGGCCCTCGACCAGGGCACGACCAGTTCTCGTGCACTCATCTTCCGCAGAGACGGCAGCGTGCACAGCACCGCGCAGCAGGAATTCGATCAGCTCTATCCCCAGCCCGGCTGGGTCGAGCACGATCCGCGCGTGCTGTGGGAAAGCCAGTTGCGCACTGCACGCGAGGCGCTGTCGCGGGGCGGACTAACGGCAGCCGACGTGCGCGCCGTCGGTATCACCAATCAGCGAGAAACCACGCTGATCTGGAACAGGAAAACCGGCCTACCGCTTCACAACGCCATTGTCTGGCAAGACCGCCGCACCGAACCCCAATGCGAAGTCCTGCGCCAGCAGGGTCTGGAACCGCGTATTCGCGCGCTCACCGGGCTACGGGTCGATGCTTATTTTTCGGCAACCAAGCTACGCTGGCTGCTCGACCATGTCGAGGGCGCGCAAGCCCAAGCCGAAGCCGGCGAACTGGCATTCGGCACCGTCGACAGTTGGCTCATCTGGAACCTCACGGGCGGCAAACGGCACGTGACCGACATCAGCAACGCCAGCCGTACCCTGCTCTTCAACATCCACACCGCGCAGTGGGACGACGAACTGCTAGCGCTCTTTCGCCTGCCGCGCGCCATCCTTCCCGAAGTGCTGCCTTCGCAATCGCTATTCGGGCACGTCGCCCCCGGCCTGCTGGACAACGGACGCCACGCCCTACCGATCGGCGGCGTGGCCGGAGACCAGCAATCCGCACTGCTGGGCCAGTTGTGCCTGCAGCCAGGTGATGTCAAGAACACCTATGGCACAGGCTGTTTCATGCTCATGCACACCGGCCTGACGGCGGTCGCCAGCGAGAACGGGCTGATCTCTTCGTTCGCCGCGCAACACGCCCCGCACTCACCGCCAGGCTACGCACTCGAAGGCAGCGTTTTCATCGGGGGCGCCGTCGTGCAGTGGCTACGCGACGGCCTCAAGGTCATACGTAGCAGCGCCGAAGTCGAAGTCCTTGCGGCCAGCGTGCCCGACAGCAACGGCGTTATGCTCATCCCGGCCTTCTCCGGCCTGGGGGCGCCCTACTGGCTGCCCGACCTGCGCGGCAGCATCCAGGGCCTGACGCGCGGCAGCTCCGTCGCCCACATCGCTCGCGCGGCACTGGAGAGCATCGTCATCCAGTCCACTCTTCTGCTGCGCGCCATGCAGCGCGATACTCAGCATCTGCCCGGCCTGGAAGTGACGGCCCTCAGGGTCGACGGTGGCGCCTGCGCCAACAATCTGCTGATGCAGTTACAGGCCGACATGATGGGAATCCCCGTGCTGCGCCCGCAGACGGTGGAGACCACGGCACTGGGTTCAGCTTTGCTCGCCGGCCTGCAGCAAGGCGTGTTCGGCAGCGCCGACGATATGCGCCAGAGCATCGCCATCGAACGCGTCTTCGAGCCGCAATGCAGCCGCGACCATGCCGAACAGCGCCTCGACGCATGGGACCGGGCAGTGCGCCGCAGCGCCTGACGAGGGCATCAGCCTGCACGTTCAGGTCGCCTGTCCTCGCCCCCTTCGTCCCCGGCGACACACACCAACCATGTCACTGCACCGCGCGGTCAGACGGCGGATGTGCGCGCGAAGAACGACTCGACCAGCCGCACCCAGTAGGTCGCCCCGATGGGCAGCAGCGCGTCGTTGAAGTCGTAGCTCGGGTTGTGCAGTTCGCACGGGCCTGGGCCGACGCCGGAGTCGCGGTGGCCGCCGTCGCCATTGCCCAGGAACACATAGCTGCCGGGCACGGCCTGGAGGTAGAACGAGAAATCTTCCGAGGCGCTCATGGGCGGGATCTGGCGATCGACGCGCGCCGGGCCGAACACCGACTCGGCCACGTCGGCGGCAAAGCCGGCCTGCGGGGCGTGGTTGATCAGCGCCGGGTAGGCGCGCACGAAGTCGAGTTCGCCGCTGGCGCCATACACCTGCGGCAGCGTGGTGGCCACGCGCCGCAGGTTGGCCTCCAGGCGGTCGAGCACCTCGGCGGAAAAGGCCCGCACGGTGCCCTTGATGACGGCCTGCTCGGGGATCACGTTGTAGGCGTCGCCGGCATGCACCTGGGTGATCGACAGCACCGCCACGTCGAACGGCGAGTTGTTGCGCGAGACCAGGGTTTGCAGCACACCGATCATCTCGGCGGCGATGACGATGGGATCGACCACTTTCTCGGGCATGGCAGCATGGCCGCCAGTGCCCTTGATGACGATGTCGAAGCGGTTGCTCGAAGCCATCATGGGCCCGGCGCAGAAGCCGAAGCGGCCGGCCGGCATGCCCGGCATGTTGTGGATGCCGTAGACCTCGTCGCACGGGAAACGGGCGAACAGGCCGTCTTCCATCATGGCGCGGGCGCCGCCGCAGCCGCCCTCCTCGGCCGGCTGGAAGATGAAGTGAACGGTGCCGCCGAAGTCGCGGTGCCGCGACAGGTACTGGGCCGCGCCCAGCAACATGGTGGTGTGGCCGTCGTGGCCGCAGCCGTGCATGCGGCCGGGGATGGTGGAGGCGTGCGCGAAGCTGTTGTACTCAGTCATCGGCAGCGCGTCCATGTCGGCGCGCAGGCCGATGGTGCGGCCGCTGCCGGCCGTGCCGGTGCCGCGCAGCACGCCGACCAGCCCGGTCTTGCCCAGCCCCCGGTGCACTTCAATGCCCCAGCCCTGCAGCAGTTCGGCCACGCGGGCGGCGGTGCGGACCTCTTCGAAGGCGGTCTCGGGGTGGGCGTGGAAGTCGCGGCGTATGGCCTGGAGTGCGTCGTGCTCGGCGGCGATGTCGGGGATCAGAGTCATGGTCGGGGCCTGCGGGAACGGATCGTGGGCTTCACGGGAATGGCCCCGATCTTGACACGGACCCGCCCCGCCGCCAAACCCATTCATGCCGGATTCAGCGCGCCGCCAGCAGATCCGGCGCCGGATCGGCGTACTGCCAGCGCTTTTGCGCCGCCAGCACGGCCTGGGGATAGGCCGCTTTTCCCCGGCTGCCGTTGTAACGCCCGAGCGCCAGGAACAGGTCGCCCTGCTCGCGGTCGAGGTAGTGGCGCAGGATCACGCAACCGAAACGCAAGTTGGTCTGCAGGTGGAACAGCTTACCGGCGTCGCCGTCGCCGATCGCGCGCACCCAGAAGGGCATGACCTGCATGTAGCCGCGCGCGCTGGCGCTGGAGATGGCGAATTTGCGGAAGGCGCTTTCGACTTCGATCAGGCCCAGCACCAGCGCCACGTCCAGACCGGCGCGTTGGCTTTCGTACCACACGGTTTGCAGGAAGTCCTCGCGGATCAAGGCCTCGGGCTTGCGCCGCGCCAGGCGTTCGCCCATGGCGGCCAGCCAGCGGCCGTAGCGCTGGCGCTCGGCCTCGCTGGCGAACACGGGCGTGGGCGGCGCGCGCAGGGCCACCGCCGCGCTCAGGGCGGTGCGCACCGAATCGGCCAGATCCTCCTCGCGCTGGCCACCGGCATGCGCCACCGCCGGCAGGGCCACGCCCACCGCACCCAGCGCGGCCAGGGCGGGCGTGAATGCCCAGCCCAGCAGCACGCGGCGCGGCGCCGGCATCACACCTTCAATTGGGCGAGCACCTGGGCCAGCACGGCGTCGCGGGGCAGCTTGGTGGCTTCGGTGTCGCGGCGCTGCTGGTACTCGACCCTGCCTTCCTTCAGGCCGCGGTCGGAGAACACCACGCGGTGCGGCACGCCGATCAGTTCCCAGTCGGCGAACATGGCGCCGGGGCGCTCGCCGCGGTCGTCCAGGATCACGTCGACGCCATGGGCCAGCAGTTCGGCGTGCAGTTGGTCGGCGGCGACCTTGACCTCGGCGCTGCGGTCGTAGCCGATCGGGCAGATCACCACGGTGAAGGGCGCGATGGCGTCGGGCCAGATGATGCCGCGCTCGTCGTGGTTCTGCTCGACGGCAGCGGCCGGCAGGCGCGTGATGCCGATGCCGTAGCAGCCCATCTCGAAGGGCTTGGGCTTGCCGTCCTCGTCGAGGAAAGTGGCGTTCATGGCCTGGCTGTACTTGGTGCCCAGGTAGAACACGTGGCCGACCTCGATGCCGCGCTCGATGGCCAGCAGGCCCCGGCCGTCGGGCGAACGGTCGCCGGCGACGATGTTGCGGATGTCGGCGACTTGCTCCGGCTCGGGCAGGTCGCGGCCCCAGTTGACGCCGGTGTAGTGGAAGTCCACCGCGTTGGCGCCGCAGATCCAGTCGGCCATGACCGC
>JASGEH010000209.1:0-5917 GCA_047606565.1 Comamonas sp. | reverse complement strand
GGTCCAGGCTGGCGAGCTTGGCCGGGTACTGCTCGAAAGACACGCCGGTGTGGAACTCGCAGCGCACGCCCTGCGGCTTCATGCCCATGAAGACCCATTCGACCTCGTCCTGCAGCGCCGCCACCAGTTCGCGGATCACCATCAGGTCGCCGGTATGGCTGGAACCGCCGGCCCAGCCCACGCGCGGCTTACGGCTGGCGCGGCGGCGGCTGGAGAGGTGCTGCCAGGTGTCGGTGTCGAGCCGGTTGTACGCCACCTGCACGTTGTCGTGGTAGGCGCGCATTTCTTCGGCCAAGGGCGGGGTCGAGACGACCAGGCCATCCGCGGCCTCGACCGCCCGGCGCACCTGACGCGCGGCCTCCTTGGGAAAATGCTTTTTGTGCAGGTTCTGAACCGGGATGTTGAAGAGATAGTCGTCGAAATCCATCAGGACGCGCGTCCCGAAACGGCGCGCCCGCTCCATCTTCTCGACGATTCCGGGCTGGTTCCAGATGCCTTGCAGCACGACGGTATCGGGCTTCAGCTGCGCCACATCGGCCAGATTGAAATCGAGGTACTTCAGCGAGCCTTCGGCCAGCAGATGGCGCTCCAACGCCCGCAGTGGCTGAATCAGCCGGTAGTTCCCGCAACCAGCCCATCCCATGTTGATCACATGCACCAACGGCAAGGGGCGGCCGGGCAAAGGCGCCGACGGCATGCGCGCACGGGCCAGATCCATGGTGAAGCGGCCGTCATGGCGCCCACAGGCTGGGTGCGAGGCCGGGTCGGTCCCGATGGCCGCGCCCCAGCGCGCATAGAAGCGGTCCAGCTCCGCGGCCGTCGGCTTGGGCGGCACGCCGAAGCGCTCGTGCAGCAGCCGCGTCGCCCCGCCCGCATGGCGCAGCCGCGCCGCCGGCGTGTAGACCGACAGGTAGCCCGCGCGGCCGGCGCGCAGGCAGAAATCCACGTCGCCGAAATAGACCGGAAAAACCTCGGCATCGAAACCGCCCAGCTCGTCGAACACCGCCTTGCGCACCATCAGCGCGCTCGAACTGGCGGCGCTCACGTTGGACGTGGCCTGCAGCCGGTGCAGGTAGCCCGGCGCGCGCGCGTCCAGCCCGCGCAGCATGGGGCCTACGCCAGCGTCGATCCCCAGCAGCAGGCCGGCCTGGTCCACGCGGCCGTCGGGCAATTCCAGACGCGGGCAGACCGCCGCCACCTCGGGCCGCACCGCATGGTTGGCCAGCGCCTCCAGCCAGCCATCGCTCACGATCTCGACGTCGTTGTCCAGCAGCAGCAGCAATTCGCCCGTGGCCTGGGCTGCTGCGGCATTGACCATGGCCGAGTAATCGAAGGCGCCCGCCCAGGGCAGCACCTTCACGCGCCCGCCCAGCCGGGCCAGCCCGTCGAGAAAGGCCTTGGCGCCCGCCTCCTGGCTGCCGTGGTCCACGATCAGCAGCTCGTAATTGCGATAGCGCGTACGCGCCAGCAGGCTGTCCACGGCCACGCGCAAGACCTCGAACTGGTCGCGCGTAGGCATGACGATGGACACGCGTGGGCGCGCCTCACCCAGGTAGTCGACCGCGTGGAGGCCCTGCTCGGCCGTCACGCGGGCCTCGCTCCGTCCCAGCCGCGCCAGGTGCGCCGACAGCAGCGCGGCATGCGCCGCGCTCACCTTGTCCTGCAAGGCCCAGGCCGTCGTCAGGCGCGGGGTCGCCAGCAGCGCCTCGGGCACGCGGCGGATGGCCTGCGGCCCGGCGCTCTCGGCCAGCCGGAAGATCCAGGCCAGCGCCCCGGCGTCGCCCCAGGCATCGGCCAGCACACCGGCCTGCCGCGCGGCCGCCAGCTCCAGCGCGAAGCTGCGCCCGAAATAGGGATAGCTGCGAAACAGGTCCAGGTTGAACTCGGGATACAGCAGCGGCGCCGGGCCGTCCTGCCCTTCGGCGCATTCGGTGTCGGTGTACCAGGCCGCCGCCTGCGGCGCCTCCAGCCGGCGCGCCGCCAGCGTCAGCAGCGCGTGCGGCGCGAGCTGGTCGCGCGCGTGCAACAGCCACAGGCAGGCCACGTCGGCATCGGCCACCAGCGCCGCCAGCGCCTGGGCCGGCGGCTGAGCCAGCACGGTCAGGTCCAGGCCGCTGGCGATGCTCTCGCGGCGGCGCGGCGTCACCACCCAGACGCGGGCGGCCGGCGCCAACTGCACCTCCAGGCTGCGCAGCGTGAGCTGCAGGCCCTCGGCATCGCCGGCCACGTCGAACACCACCACGCCCAGCGCGCCGCCCTGCGGATTGGCCTGCAGCAGCGCCTGCAACAAGGCCTGCCGCTCGGGCGTGGGCACGCGGCACTCGCGCCACTGCGCATAGCTCTTGACCTCCAGCCGCGAGCCAGAGGACTCGCGGATCTCGCGTTCGGCCTGTTCGGCCCGCGCCTGCGTAGTGGCGACCCAGTCGCGCAGTTGCGCCCAGAAGCCCCGGACCAGGTGCTCGCGGTAGCGCCGCGCCGC
Source organism: Comamonas sp. (assembly GCA_047606565.1). Lineage (GTDB taxonomy): Bacteria > Pseudomonadota > Gammaproteobacteria > Burkholderiales > Burkholderiaceae_C > Comamonas_F. The sequence continues at coordinate 3,438 of JASGEH010000209.1, read as the reverse complement.
CAGCGGCAGCGTGGTAGTGGCTGTGATCATGGCAGCAGCCAACGCATCCGGCGCATCCGGCGCATCCAACTGTCGCGCCCAGGCCCAGCCCGCCTCGCCGATCACCCCATGGTGCCCCGGCGCGTGCGTGCCCGGGCCGCCGTCCAGGTAAACCACCGGGCAGCCGCACAGCACCGCCAGCGCACAGGTGGCCGAGCGCTCGTAGCTGTAGAGCACACGCGCGCGCCGCAGGCGCTGCGCCAACTCCTGCGCCGGCAGCGGCGCCTCGCGCGCCGACAGCACCTCCACGTCGGGCGGCAGCGCCGCCCAGTCCACCGCCTCGCGCGGCTGGTGGTTCAGGTACAGGCAGGCCACGCTCCGCTCGTCCTCACCTTCACTTTCCTCATCCTCGCCCGGCCACGGCAGCAGCGCCGGGTCGAACACGGGCACGCTCAATCGCCCACTGCCGTCCGCATCGCGCGTGACCTCGCCGGCCTCCTCGCCCACCGCACCTGCATCGGCATCGGCATCGGCATCGGCATCGGCATCGGCATCGGCATCGGCATCGGCATCAGGCGCCACAGCCTCGTCATGAAACAGCCAATCGCCCGGCAGCTCGCCCATGCCGTCGCGGTGCGGCAGCAGGTATTCCAACGGCAGCACATAGCGCGCCACCACCTGCGCGCGCAGCGGGTTGCCGTGCAGCGCGGCCGAATACACCGCCACCGGCAGGCGCTGCTCGCCCTCGTGCCGCTTGCGCACGGCCTCGTCGAGCAGCGGCGTCTTCAGCGCCGGACTCGTCGCCTTGGCCCCCACCACATAGGCCTCGCGCCCGAGCAGGTTGAGCGCATGGCACAAGTGGTGCAGCGCCGCGACGTCGAAAGCGCCATCGCGCCAGTCCGGCGCGTGGATGTAGTACGGATGCCCGGGGCGGGCGTGCAGGTCGGGCCAGGAAGGCAGAGTTTCGGTGGAAGTCACGTGCAGGCAGTCAGTCGGAGTGGCCCGCCGACCTTACGCCCATGCCGTGCCAGTCAAAACGGCGATCACGCCGAGCATTTCGGGGTTGCTCCCAGGGTTGCGTCGGCAATCCACCCCGGTGGCCCACATGGCCGTTCCCCGCTCATGACGAGCGTAAAAAAGCCGCCAGGCCCTGCGGCACTGGCGGCTTGTGGCGAACGCCCCGGACACGGGGCGTTGCAGCGAGCGGCGCGGCTTATTGCAGCAGCGACAGCACGGTCTGCGGCACCTGGTTGGCCTGCGACAGCACGGACGTACCGGCTTGCTGCAGGATGTTGGCGCGCGTCATGTTCGACACTTCGGTCGCGTAGTCGGCGTCTTCAATGCGCGAGCGCGCTTCGGACAGGTTGGTGACCGTGTTGTTAATGTTGCTGACCGTCGAGGAGAAGCGGTTTTGCAACGCACCCAGGTTACTGCGGGCGCTGTCGACGGTGGAGAGGGCCGCATCAACGGATTCGATCAAGCCCTGGGCCGCATCATTATCCGAGACGTAGGCAAAAGCAGCAGCCGCAGATGTTGTGCCATCGCTCAAGGTGGTAGCCGTTGCGCCGGAGGCAGAAGTCGTCAGCGCAATCGTGGTTCCGCTCAGGAGACCGGAAGCCGTGGCATTCACGAGCGAATCCGAGGTCACGGTGATGGTGTCGAACTCAGTGATGCCGGCGCCCACTTGGAAGGTCAGGCCGTCGCTGGCCGAGCCGTCGAGCAGGCTGGTGCCGTTGAACGATGCGCTGCCGGCGATGCGGTCGATCTCCTCGAGGCGCTGCTGGATTTCCTCGGCGATGGAGGCGCGGTCGCTTTCGCTGTTGGAGTCGTTGGCCGCCTGCACCGCCAGTTCGCGGATGCGCTGCAGGTTGGTGTTGATTTCGTCGAGGTTGCCTTCGGCCGTCTGCGCCAGCGAGATGCCGTCGTTGGCGTTGCGCGCGGCTTGCGTCAGGCCGGTGATTTGCGAGGACATGCGGTTGGCGATGGCCTGGCCGGCGGCGTCGTCCTTGGCGCTATTGATGCGCAGACCCGACGACAGGCGCTCGATGGCCGTTCCCAGCGAGGCTTGCGACTTGGCGAGGTTGTTCTGCGCGACGAGCGACAGGGAGTTGGTATTGATGACAGCCATTTGCGGCTCCTTTCGTTGACTTCAAAACGGGGCACGAGATGCCCGCCATTGGGGGTAACAGAGAGGCTTGCAGCACGCTGCTCCTGCCCTGTGCCCTGGTTAACGGCAAGGAGGGGGGATTCTTTAGGGGTGGGGGTGATTTTTTTGCCGCTCGCTCCTCCCCTCTCACTCCCGCTGCACGATCCCCATCAGCGCGGCCCGGCGTGGTTTGACGCGTGAACCGGCGTTGCGCTACTCCTCGAACAGCTCGGAGTGGGTGCCCGTGCGCACGAAGATGAGGGTGTCGCCGTCGGTCTTGTAGATCAGCAGGAAGTCGCCGCCGATGTGGCATTCACGGTGATCGGCCCAGTCGCCTTTGAGCGGGTGGTCGAGCCATTCGGGGCCGAGCGGTTCATCGTTGGCGATGAGCAGCAACATCGCCTCCTTCAGGCGCTTCATGTCGTAGCGCCCGGAGCGGGTCAATCGCTCCCAGTCCTTGCCAAAGCTCCTGGCGTAATCACTGGCTCGTGGCAGTGCGGCCCGCTTACGGCTGGCGGGTTTCTTCGAGGTCATCGAACAAGGCGTCGGCAGAGGCGAAGCGTGCGGCGCGCGCCTTCATCATCGCACGCGCTTCTTCCATCGCGGCGCGGGTCTCGGCGTTGGGTACCTTGAGTTCCAGCGGGAACGCCTGATCGTTGATCACGCGCTTGAGCAGGATGCGCACGGCATCGGATACCGATAGCCCCATCGAGGCCAGTGCTTCGGTGGCCTGTGTCTTGATTTCATCGTCCACGCGGACGTGCAGCATTGTGGAATGCGCCATGATCGACTCCTCTGAATGGCGCAATTTTGTATCTCTCATGAGATACAGTCAAGAGCTTAAGCCGCCTCTCTTCAGTGGTGGGTTCGCCCCGGCGTGGGGATGTCGCGGCTGAGGAGGCGGGGTTTATTGAGCGCTTACGCCATTACGACTCAAGCTCTCTTTTCATCAGGTACATCTGGCACCAAGACCGCCCCCGGCGCCTGCCGCAGGAAATCGACGAAGCGCGCCAGCCCCGGCGGCAGCAGCTTGCCGCGCGGCAGCACCAGGCTGAAGGGCCGCGTCAGCGGCGGCCAGTCGGTTTTCAGGGCCACCAGTTGGCCGCTGGCCAGCGCGTCGGCCACCACCCAGCGCGACAGGCAACTGATGCCCAGGCCCTGGGCGACGGCGCGCTTGATGGCCTCCGAATTGCCGAACTGGATGCCCTCGGAGAGTGCGCCCAGGTGCGGCGCGAGGGCCTGCACGATGGCCTCGCGCGTGCCCGAGCCCGGCTCGCGCAGCAGCCAGGCCGCCGCGCGCAGGCGCTCGCGCG
>JASGEH010000208.1:0-7448 GCA_047606565.1 Comamonas sp. | reverse complement strand
GTGCTCCCCTGCTAAGGGAGTATGCGGTGATGAGCTGCATCAAGGGTTCGAATCCCTTCGTCTCCGCCACTTGTTGAAACTTCTTGCGAGGGATAGCCGTCAAAACCGGCTATCCCTTTTTTGTTTTTGGCCCCCTGGGTTTCCTCAGCGCTGCTTCAGGCCAGCCGGCGCGGGGGGCTTATGATGCTCCCCGCGCGGCGCAGGCCGTGTTCGCCAGTCCAGTCATCCGCCCATCCGCCTGGCCCACGAAGGCCGCTGGGGTCGGGCCATCAGAAGAATAGTCAACACCGCCGTGCAATATTCGTTCGACGTCAAGCGTTTCCTCCGGGATCTCAAACCGCATCAGGCCGGTCTCTGGATTGCCCTGATCTGTTCCATCATTTCCGCGGGCATCGAGCCCATCATCCCGGCAATGATGGCCAAGCTGCTCGATACCTCGGTTGCCAACACGGCCCAGGGCATCCATTACCCGGTGTGGGTGATTCCGCTCATCATCGTCGGCGTCTTCACGCTGCGCGCGGCGGCCAACTACGTGTCGTCGTATGTGATGACGCGCTCGGTCCAGAGCATGGTCGCCGACATCCGCACGCGCCTGTTCGGCCGCATGCTGCACGCCGAGCCCAGCTTGTTCGAGCGCCAGCCTTCGAGCATGCTCATCAACACCATCTCGCTGGAGACCCAGAACGCGGTGGGCTCGCTGGTCAACTCGGTGCAGACTTTCGTGAAGGAAGGCCTGTCGTTGATTGCGTTGATTGGATTCCTGTTCTACACCAACTGGCGGCTCACGCTGGTGGCCATGTGCGTGCTGCCGGTGGTGGTGCTGATCGTGCGCTTCACCCGCACGCGGCTGTTCGCCATCATGCGCAGCCAGCAGACCGGCACCGACCAGATGACCTATGCGGTCGAGGAGAACGTGCTGGCCTACCGCGTGGTGCGCCTCTACGGCACGCAGGACAGCCAGCATGCACGCTTCCGCCAGGTCAACCGCTTCCTGCGCAACGCGGCGATCAAGATGAACGCCGCCGGCGCGCTGGTCACGCCGCTGAGCCAGATCGCCACCTCGGTCGCGGTGGCCATCATCGTCACCATGGCCCTGCAGCAATCGAGCAACGGCAACCTGACGGTCGGCGGCTTCGCGGCCTACATCACCACCATGCTCATGACCGTGCCGCGCGCCAAGTCGCTCAGCGACGTGTGGCCGGGCATCCAGCGCGGGGCGATCGCGCTGCAGCGCATCTACGCGCTGATGGACGAGAAGCTGGAGGAAGACAAGGGCACCTTCGATATCGCGCGCGCGCGTGGCGACATCGAGCTTGACCAGGTCACCAAGCGCTATGCCAACACCGAGCGGCCCGCCGTCGATGCGCTGTCGCTGCAGATCAAGGCCGGCGAGACCGTGGCCTTCGTCGGCCATTCCGGCTCGGGCAAGACCACGCTGGTCAACCTGCTGCCGCGCTTTCTCGAACCGACCGGCGGCCAGATCCGTCTGGACGGCGTACCGCTGGGCGACTGGAAGCTGGCCGCGCTGCGCCGCCAGATTGCCATGGTCAACCAGGACGTGGTGCTGTTTAACGACACGGTGGCGGCCAACGTGGCCCTGGTCATGGAAGGCGACGGCACGCCGATCGACATGGACCGGGTCCGGCATGCGCTGAAGATGGCCCACTTGCTGCACTTCGTCGAAAGCCTGCCCGGTGGACTGCAAACCCGCGTCGGCCACAACGGCCAGACCTTCTCCGGCGGCCAGCGCCAGCGCATGGCCATCGCGCGCGCGCTGTACCGCGATGCGCCGGTGCTCATCCTCGACGAAGCCACCTCCGCGCTGGATGCCGAGTCGGAACGGCTGGTGCAGGATGCGCTGCGCAACCTCACCACCGGCCGCACCACCATCGTGGTGGCGCACCGCCTCTCCACCATCCAGCACGCCGACCGCATCGTGGTGATGGACCAGGGCCACATCATCGAAACAGGCAACTATGGCGAACTGATGCGCAAGGATGGCGCTTTCGCGCGGCTGGTGGCGGCGCAGATGGCGATGGACAGCCGGCCCCCCGTGGCCGATACGGCTGATGAGGCGGTGGCCTGAACGAATCGGGTGCCGGGTTCTGCATGCATAGCGTTCAGCCATCAAGGGACGGTGCGCCTTTGATTTCCGTCGTGATTTGCTCGGTCCGTCCGGATCGGCTGGAAAAGGTGCGCGAGAGCATCGCGGCGACCATTGGTGTCGCCCACGAATTCAGGGTCATTCACAACCAGATCGAACGGCTCGGCATCTGTGCTGCCTACAACAAGGCTGCGCAGGGCGCGACAGGCGACATCCTGTGCTTTGTGCATGAGGATGTGGCGATGCTGACTCCCGGCTGGGGCCAGCGCGTGCTGCGGCACTTTGCTGCGGATGCCGAGCTTGGCCTCATCGGAGTGGCGGGCAGCCGCTACAAGTCGCGGACGCTTTCAGGCTGGTCCCAGGGCAACGAGGAGCTCGACTGCGGGAACATTCATGAGGGGGCGACCTTGGCAGCCGCTCGCCGCTGGATGGCCAGGCCTGCTGCCTTTGCAGGGGCCACGCGGGTGCCGGTGTGCGTTCTGGATGGGGTTTGGCTGTGCGTGCGGCGCAGTGTCTGGGCGGCGCTTCGCTTTGACGAATCGATCGCGGGTTTCCACTTTTACGACATCGATTTCAGCCTGCGCTGCCACCGGAGCTACCGCGTGGCCGTGGTCTATGACGTGGATCTCCTGCATTTTTCTACCGGCACTTTCGGTCATGAATGGGCGCATGCGGCTCTGGCCTTCCACCAGGTTGCGGCGGACTGGCTGCCGGCGTCATGTGCCATCGCGGATCAAGACCAGATGCTGCGGTGGGAGCGCGGAGTTCAGAAGTCTTGGCTCAAGCGCATGCGCAAACGCCTGCATGGTCTGCGTCTCAAATGGCGCTGGCTTCAGGCCATGAGTGCACCAGCCGACTGGCGCGACGCTTGGCGGCGCTTGTGGTTCTTGTTGTCCTGAAAACGTGGAGCGGCCTGTTTCTGGGGATGACTCCGTGGAAGTAAAAACCTTCATTTTCCTGGGCTTCTGGGCGGATTACGAGGTGCTATGCATCCAGCAGGCCTGTGACGATGCCTATCGCGTGCGGCAGTTCGATCCCAGCCGGGCACTGCGCGAGCACCCGCCGCTGGGACTGCCGAGGGTGTTGGTCAAGCCACTGCGTGGACTGCTGGAGCGGCGACTGCTGCGCGAGCAGTTTGAAAGGCACCCGGATGCCATCTTCGTGATGCTGGATTCACCGCTGCTGGAGAGCGCATTGCGTGTTTGTCCGACCACCGCGTGCATCCATGTGTTGATGCGCAACACCCTGCGAGTGGGCAGTCGCGTCGGTCAAGCCGTTTTAGCGGCACGGGACTCGGGTTGTCCTGTCTGGTCGTTCGACCCCGACGATTGTGCGCGCCACCGTTTTCATCCTTATGCGCAATTCGTTGCCAGAGTGGCGGGTATCGGTGGCAGCGTTTCCACGCCTTTCGATCTGGTTTTTATCGGGCAAGACAAAGGACGTAGCACTTTGTTGCAAGGCATACAGCAGCAGGCCGAGGCAGCCGGACTGCGCTGCCACATCGACATCCGCACGCATCGCAAGCGTACCAGTCGCGCCGACCGTAACATCCCCTACGCTGACTATCTGCGCCTGCAATGCCAGGGCCGTTGCATCATTGATATCGTCAAACCTGGCCAGGCTGGTTTGACGCTGCGACCGCTGGAGGCCGCACTCTACCAGCGCAAGCTGCTGACCAACAGTGCTGTCGTGCGGACGCTGCCGTTCTACCATCCCGACAATATTCTGCTGTTCGACGAGGCTCGTCCTCTCACGCCTGAGCGTCTGCGCCGCTTCATGGATGCGCCTTTACAGCCTGTGGCACCGGAGCAGCTCGCGGCATTCAGTCTGCCGCACCTGCTACGGCAAATGATACGAGTGGCGTAGGCTGGGTTGCAAAAGACCGTCACCCAGCGGAAATGCCACTCCTGTTGCCAAGAGTACGCACAGCGGTTTTCGAGGGCGCGGGGGCATGCCTGAGGCCGGTTTTGGGCCTTTGCACAGAGCAGGCTCTGGTTTTGTTCAACGCCACCATTCGGTTTTCTGTTTCATGGGCAGCCGCCGAAATCTCGAGTAGACATTCGAGTTGTCCGGCTGTTGGAGACGTTCGAAGATCGCCAATGGTATGGCCCCGAGCGGATGGCTTCGACACAGTCGTTCCAGTCGCCAGCGCATGTTTCTCAGGGTGTCATCATCTCCCACGGCGAATGGGCTCAGACCATCGAAGATCAGCTGGCTGGTGTGGAGGGATGCCAAGACCTGCGGATCGATCTGGGAGGGATGAGGCCGTTCAAGAATGCGCTCGGTTTCCTGCAGCTTGACCGTGTTGACGAGAAGAACGGCCGCCATCATCAGGCTTTGGACGACGGGGTCGTCGTCATGATCGATGAAGGTGTCGCAGGCTGAAACCAGCCAACGCAGACTCAGTTGCTGGAGTAGAAAATCTGCGTACTGATCCCAAAGCTGGCGGAAACGCTGGTAGTTGGCGTGGACTTCTGCTTCGCGTCGGATCAGCACGATCAAGCGCGCGTGGTGGTAGGTCAGCTCGGGCTTGCCGTGGAACTCCTTGCGCAGCTGATCGAGGTGAGCCTTGATCTCCCTGGTCGCTTGACTGGGAGCTGGTCCAGGCATGGATGCATTGTGCACGTCCACGATGGCCGTGCGCATTTTCTCGAGGTCCGCTTCGTGAATGTCGCGCATCACATCGCCAGCCCCCACTCGCCGCCGATGGCGATTGATCGACAACCACCTGAAGAACGAATTTTTCTGTGATTTCATTGACGGATTTTTCCAGGAACATCACTCGACCTGTCATCCAGGTGGTTCACGTGGCTCGAAAGGGCTGCTGTGTTTCCCATGCGGGAATGTAGAAGCTCTGGTCCCAGGGTCTATTTTTTGAATCTGATGGTGCGTGAAAATGAATGGCGTTAGCGGCGTAATTTGTAGCGTTCGATTTGAGGGAGATGGGTTAGCATGCCTTTGCAGCGTATTTCATCCAGGGCTTGATCGACCTCATGGGAGTCGAATTTCTGGTACAGCACCGAAGCTACTTCAAAAGGCAGAAAAACACCGGTAAATATAATGTCTCTCTTTAGTATGGGGCATTGATTGTACTCGATGTGCAGCAAGGCACCATAGTGAACCTCACTCACTCCTGTCATGACTTGGAGATAGTGATTGATGAGTTCGGTGTGATGTTTGTCTTGAATGGGCGTGCGTTGGCGACGCGGTATCAGGCTCATTGCACTTTGAATGCATGAGGGTGATAGGGCGGAGAGTTGCTGGTGCAGGCGGTGTGTTGAATAAATGATCTCTATGCTGGGAGAACATTTTTTTATGCAATTGCTGAGGCCGATCTCGCCGTTTAGAATGGACCATTCGCGTGTGTTGACTGGGCGATAGTCTTCCCAGAATTCCCAGAATAGAGGTGTATCAATGATGCGTTGATTCAGTCGTAGGCAGTAGGACTGAATGTGGTATGTTTTGTCCCAGCTTTCGAATGGTGCGCAAATGTCGCTGGTGGATGTGTATATTTTTTGGAATAAATCCGAGGTGGTTCTGGAAAACAGGTAGATGCTGTCGTTGAGGTAGAGGATGGACTCGATGGCTGTGCTGTGCGAGCGCAGGTAGAGCGTGGCATCCTTGTAGGCGCCCATGTCGCGCCCCACATTGGCGCGTTCGATAATACGCCAGCAATACGGGCGCAGGATGTCCAATGCGGCCTGGCTCAGGCGAGCATTGGTGACCACGATGACGTTGACTTGCTGGGCGGCCAGGGCTTCCAGTGCATTGCGTACATACCAGGGAATTTCGGCATTTTGCCATATGCAGTAGATGCAGAAGCGCTTTCCTTGGGGTAATTCTTCTCCGTGGGCTTGGAGAATGTGGTTTGAGTTTTTTGATGTATCCAAGTGACTCTCTTCAAGATGCTGTTTGATCTTGAATTTTCGCTTGGCGAATGAGTTCTTCCATCGGGTGAGAAACGAGGCCATGGGGTGTGGTGTATTATTTCTGGGTTCGGTAAGCTTGGTGGAAGGCTTTGGCGTCGGATCGTACTCGAATGGTGTCAAGCACCTCGGTGTTTCCCTTTTGGTGTTCACGCGGAGCGAATAGTGCACGGCTGCGTGTATTGACATCGCCTTCGAAGGGCTGCAAGTAGTAGACGGCAAAGCTCTTGCGGTAAATTCCGGGGGGGACATTGAGTGGTCGAGACATGCCGTGCCATGAATTCATGGTGGTGTCAAAGATGATGGCCCGATTAAAAATGGGTTCAACTTCTCGGATGAGTTCGCCGGGGCGTTCGTCGCTTTCGTTGCCATACAATCCAAGGTGACCGCCATTGTCAGTATTGAGCTCTTGGGAAAGATAGATGATGATGTTGAGCTTTCTTTGGAGCCCCATCTTGGGGTGCATTGAGTAATCGAGGTGAGGGTTTAGGTTGCCGCCTTGGCCATGAATATGCCAGCCTCCACCGTGCAGCCCTGGGTCGGGGTAAAGATGAGAGTCGAAGCTGTCCGACATGAGTTGGACAAATTCAGGTGAATTGAGGTATGCAAATGCTTCGTATGTTTTGGCTGGAAAATCGATCCAGCGATTGTTCGTTTTTTTGTGTTCAATGGAGTTGTTGTAGACATACCAGTTGGATGAATCATAGGCGTCGAACTCGTTGGCCAGTTCGACGGCGACGTCTGGTTGAAAAAAGTCATTGATCACACAATGTGTGAAAGGACTGGTCTGGATGTCTGAAAGACCACGCTGAATGGCGCTGATGTTGAGCAGAGAGGATGCCAATTGGGTGGCGGGTAGTGTTGTGTCTTGGTCTTTCATGGGGATCTCCTGGAGATTGATTTGATGCAATGAATGGATTTCATTCATGCGTGAGTGTGGGATGTTCTTTGTTTTTATCTGAAGTTCATGGTGTAAAGCCTTGTTGAGGTATTCTTTGTTTCGGATGGAGTGATCACCTGTCTCGGTTAGAGGAAGGTCTGAGCATTCAGGAAGGATACACCTGAGGCATCCTTGGCCGAAACTTGAATATCCGCATTGTTTTTGGGCCATTGGATATCCAGCGTCGGATCATCCCACTTGACACAGCGCTCATGGGCAGGGGCATAGTAGTCAGTGGTCTTGTAGAGGAAGTCCGCGCTCTCGCTGGTCACCACGAAGCCGTGGCCGAAGCCCTCGGGCACCCACAGTTGACGCTGGTTGTCTTCCGTCAGTTCCACGCCCACCCATTTTCCGAAGGTGGGCGAGGACTTGCGCAAGTCCACCGCCACGTCGAAGACCGCGCCGCGCGCCACCCGCACCAGCTTGCCCTGGGGCTGCTGGATCTGGTAGTGCAGCCCGCGCAGCACGCCCTGGCGCG
>JASGEH010000207.1:0-30759 GCA_047606565.1 Comamonas sp. | reverse complement strand
TCCTGCCGGTAGGGCGCGCGGGCGAGCTGGATCAGCACGCGCTGCGCCAGCCGGCTGTGCAGGTTGAGCAGCAGCGCTTCGCGCCACGACGCCTCCAGCAGCACGCCGCCGCGCAGCGTGTGGGGTTGCGAAGCAGGGCAGATGCCCAGGATTTCAGCGGCGAGCAGGGGTTCGACACCCCCGGCGCAAGGCAGGAAAAGTTGGAGTTGGCCGGCAGACATAAGGGGAGGCAAGTGAGGGCGGATTGTCCCATACCCCATGGAAAGCGCGCGGGCCGGCGCTTGTTACGGCCGGTGTTGCTCTATTGGAATGATTTTGTTAATCCCATATGATTTTATTGAATGATGAGGCGGTCTAAAGTGAGGCGGGGCGGCAGTGCCTTTCCCGCAAGGGCCTGCATGGGCACGGGTGCCGAGGCTCATGGTCTGCTGGTCTGCCGCGCTTGCTTGATCTGTCGACAACTGCAATCCAAAGGAGTGTTTCCATGAGCAAAGTCTTGATTCTGGGCGCCACCGGTCGCATCGGTTCCGAACTGGCCCGCGAGGCGGTGAGCCGCGGCCACCAGGTGACGGCGGTCGCGCGCGACGTGGCCAGCGCCCCCGCCATCGACGGCGTGACCTGGTTGCCGCTGGATGCTGGCAATGCCACGGCTGTGGCCGAGGCCGCGCGCGGGCAGGATGCGGTGCTGGCTTCGGTCAGCGGCCGCAAGAGCGGCCACGACAGCGTGCCGCGCATCGCGCGCGGGCTGCTGGAAGAGGCGCTGCCCCAGGCCGGCGTGCGGCGCCTGCTGTGGGTGGGCGGCGCCGGCAGCCTGGAGGTGGCGCCGGGCGTGAGGGTGATCGACACGCCCGATTTTCCCGAAGCCTGGAAGCCCGAGGCCGCCGGCCAGGCCGCTGCGCTGGAGGTGTTCCGCACCAGTGGCGCGGCGGTGGACTGGACTTTCTTCAGCCCGGCCGCGCTGATCGAGCCGGGCGAGCGCACCGGCCAGTACCGCGTCGGTGGTGACCAGTTGCTGGTAGACGCCAACGGCCGCAGCCGCATCAGCATCAGCGACTTTGCGGTGGCCCTGCTCGACGAACTGGAGAAGACCGCCCACCCGCGCCAGCGCGTGACGATCGCGTATTGAGCCGAGCCGAGCCGAGGCCGGCCCGCCAGCCAGCCAGCCTGGCCGCTTACTTGAGCGGGATGGTCGTGCCGGCGTCGATCGGCACGGCCGTCACGCTATTGGCGGGCGAGCCGTCGATCAGCTTGTCCGAATAAGTCAGGTAGACCAGCGTGTTGCGCCGGGCGTCGACCATGCGCACCACGCGCAGGCGCTTGAACAGGATGGACTGACGCTCGTTGAAGACCTCGTCCTGACGGGGCAGCGGGCCGGCGAAGCTGACCGGACCGATCTGGCGGCAGGCGATGGCGGCTTCGGCTTTGTCCTCGGCGAGTCCGAAGGCGCCCTTGACGCCGCCGGTGCGGGCGCGCGAGACGTAGCAGGTCACGCCCTGGACGGCGGGGTCGTCGTAGGCCTCGACCACCACCTTGTGGTTGGGGCCGACCAGCTTGAAGGCGGTGCTGACGTCGCCGATCTCCTCGGCCAGCAGCGGCGCGGCAGCGTTCAGCGCCAGCACGGCGAGGAGGGGGCGCAGGAAGGTGGCACGGGCGAACTGGGGGCGGGTGCGGCGGGCGTGGCAGTCGGTGTGCGAATGGGTCATGGTCGGAAAGGCATTGGTGTGTCAGGGCGTGGCCTGCGGCTTATCATGCCATTCATGACCCTCGCATCCCGCCCGAACCCGAACCCGCCGGCCGAGGCGCACGGCACCCATCTGCTGGTCATCGACGCCCAGAACGACTTCTGCGACATCGCTGGCGCGGCCTTGCCCGTGCCCGGCGCGGACGCCGATCTGCGGCGGCTGGCCGCCCTGATCCGCGCCAACCTGGCGGCCATCGACGCCATCACGCTCACCCTCGACAGCCACTACCGCATCGACATCGCCCACCCGGGCTTCTGGCGCTCGCCGGCCGGCGCTGTGACGCCCTTCACCGCCATCACCGCGCGGCAGGTGCGCGAGGGCGCCTACGGCCCGCGCCGCGCGGGTGATTTGCCGCGCGTGCTGGCCTACCTCGATGCGCTCGAAGCCGGCGGCCGCTACACCCACACGGTGTGGCCCGTGCATTGCGAAATCGGCACCTGGGGCCACAACCTGCATGCCGAGCTTGCCGCCGCCTGCGCCGAGTGGGAAGACTTCCACGGCCGTCAGGCGCTGCGCGTCTTCAAGGGCATGAATCCCTGGACCGAGCACTACAGCGCGGTGCGCGCCGAGGTGCCCATCGACGACGACCCGCACACGCAGACCCACGCGGCCCTGCTCGCGCGGCTGGGCGCCAGCGGCCGCCTGCTGGTCGCGGGCGAAGCCGGCAGCCACTGCGTGAAGGCGACGGTCGAGGACGTCGCCGAGGCCGTCGATGCGCGCCGCATCGTGCTGCTGGCCGACGCCATGAGCCCGGTCGCCGGCTTCGAGCGCCAGCAGCGCGACTTCCTGCAGGCCCTGCAGGCGCGCGGCGCGGCGCTGCGGACCACGGCGGAGGCCTTCGCGCCGTCGGCCTGATCGGTGTTTACCCGGAGGGCTGGGCGCTGGGGCGCGGTGGTGCCCGGACTATGATGCGCGCTTTCCCGGGCCGGGCCTGACGGCTTGGTCCGGAGGCTTCGACGGCGGCTTGCCGTGGGGGCCCAGGCATGGCTTGTTTCCGTTCATCCCCCTTTTCCCATCCTGACGTGCAGTCCGAGACTCCTTCCTCCAGCGATAGCCCGGTGTCTTCGGCGGCCTCGCCGTCCGGCGCGGGCCGGGCAGCGGCGGCGGTCTACATCGGCCGCTTCCAGGTCTTCCACCTGGGCCACCTGGGCATGCTGCGCGCGGCGCTGGAGCGGGCCGAACGCTGCGTGGTCGTGATCGGCTCGGCGCATCAGGCGCGCACGCCCAAGAACCCCTTCTTCTGGCACGAGCGTGCCGACATGATCCGGCGCAATCTGCCGCCCGCCGACCGCGCGCGCGTCGTTTTCGTGCCGGTGCGCGACTACTACGACCTCGCGCGCTGGGAACAGGCGGTGCGCGCTGGCGTGGAGCGCGCGCTGGCGCGGCACGGCCTGGCTGGTGCGCAGCCGCTGCTGATCGGCCACTTCAAGGACGTCAGCAGCCAGTACCTGCACGGCTTCGAGGGCTGGCCGCTGGTCTCGCTCGAGCGCATCAAGGCTGGCGCCCGGGCCCTGCACGATGCCTCGCAACTGCGCGACGGCCTGTTCGCGCTGGGCGAGCGCGCTGACACCGCCGTCTGGGACGCGCTGGGCGAGCAGGTGCCGCCGGGCACGCTGGATTTCCTGCGTGGCGTCGTCACCCAGCCCTGGTTCGCCGAGATGGCCGAGGAGTGGCGCATGCTGCGCGCCTACCGGGCTTCGTGGTCGGCGGCGCCGTACCCACCCACTTTCATCACCCTCGATGCGCTGGTCGTCTGCGCCGGCCATGTGCTGCTGGTGCAGCGCGGCGAACTGCCGGGGCGCGGACTCTACGCCTTGCCGGGCGGTTTCCTCGACGTCAACGAAACCCTGGTGCAAGGTGCGCGGCGCGAGCTGCAGGAGGAAACCGGGCTGCTCATCGGCGCCGATAGCGTGCCGCGCGCCTCGGCCGTGTTCGACCATCCCGACCGCAGCCTGCGCGGGCGCACCATCACGCATGCCTTTCTCTGGGAAGTGGCGCAAGGCGACGCGTCAGACTTGCCCGCCGTGCAAGGCAACGACGATGCCGCGAACGCCGTCTGGCTGCCGCTGGCCGAGCTGCCGCAACTGGAAGACCGCTTCTTCGACGACCACTTCCACATCCTGCTGCAACTGCTGGGGCTGCCGTATCCCGAGTACGCGGACTGAGTGGCAAGCGCCGGCTGCTCAGGCGGCGTTTGAAGCCCTTGTGGCAACAATGTAATAATTGACGCGCAAGATCGCGCCCACTGTGATCGGCCAGCAGGAGAGCAGACATGCACATCACCATCCGAACCATAGGCAACAGCAAGGGCGTCGTGCTGCCCAAGGCCGTCCTGGCACAGGCTGGCCTGGCCGATGCATCGGATGCCGAGTTGCTGGTCGAAAACGGCACCATCCTTCTGCGCAAGCCGGTCCAGCCCGCGCGCACGGGCTGGGCCGAGGCCGCCCGGGCGCTGGCCGCCCAAGGCGATGACGCGCTGCTCATGGGTGAGTTCGGCAACGACGGCGATGCCGAACTGACGTGGTGAGCGCGGTCCAGCGCGGGGAGATCTGGCTGGTCAACCTCGATCCCACCGTCGGCAGCGAGATCAGGAAAAGCCGGCCGTGCGTGGTCGTGTCGCCCCCGGAGCTGCACGATCACCTGCGCACGGTGATCGTGGCGCCCATGACCTCGAAAGGCTTCGCCGCGCCGTTTCGCGTGCCGGTCACGCATGCCGGCACGAAAGGCCTCATCCTGCTCGATCAGGTGCGCACAGTCGACCAGCAACGCCTGGCCAAACGGCTGGGCACGGTGCCGGCCAAGACCCTGGGCGCGGCACTCGCGTGCTTGCGCGAAGTGTTCTCCGACTGAGCAGGGGAAGTTCAGTCATAAGGCAGCGTGAAGATCAGGTCGACCGCATTGTCCTCGCCGCTTTCGCCGCGCAGGGTCCAGCGGCGCGAGAGGTCGTAGAACACGTACAGCGTGCCGAGCGCGCCCGAGAGGCTGCGTTCGTAGGTGACGTAGAGGTCGCGCGCGAGCTGCTTGCCGACGGTCAGCGAGGCCTCGGTTTCGCCGTCCGAATTCTTGCTGCCGCCCACCGAGAGCTGGTCCAGCCCAAATTTGCCGGCGATGCCCGGCCCGCCTGATCCGCCAGCCAGCAGGGCGGCGGCGGCTTGCTGCAGCATGGCGGCCTCGGCGCCACCCGTGGCGCCGGAGCGGCCCAGCAGCAGCCAGGCGAGCTTTTCGCTGTCGGCCAGATCCGGGTCGGAGTAAAGGCGGATCACGGGCGCCAGCGCCGGGCCGCTGACCTGCACGCCGACGCGCTGCGTCAGGCGCGGGCGGATCGCCAGGATGTCGAGCGAGGGGTTGGCGTAGGGGCCGGAGAAGCGGATCACGCCGCGCTCGATGTCCAGCCACTGGCCGTAGGCGCGGAACTCGCCGTCGTGGGTGGTGATCTCGCCGGTGATGCGGGGGATGGCGCTGCCACCCTCGGGTGTCACGGCCTTGAGTTGGCCGCGCAATTCGGTGTCGATGCCGTAGCCCTGCAGCTTGAAGTCGCGGCCCATGTCCAGCGTGACGTCGATGCGCGGCTGGATGGCGGTGCTGCCGGGCTGGCTGGCAGCGGCCTGTGCCTCGGCCCGGGCGGGGTCGCGCACCTGCACGTCGTCGTCGAGCGTGGGCCGGCTCGATTCGGGCAGCGTGATGCGCGCGCGGTCCACGCTGACGCTGCCTGTCAGGTCCAGCTTCTGGCCGGCCAGGGTCGAGAGCAGGTCGCCCGATACCGTGACCTGGCGGTCGGCGCGCGTGGTGACCGCCAGTTGCCGGATGTTCGCTTGCATGCGCATGTCGGGCTGGCCGCCGGACCAGTCGACCTGGCCTTGCGCGCTGACGCTGCCGCCGCCCGCGCCTTCGAGCGCAAAGCTTTCGAGCACCATGCGCGTGCCCTGCAGGCGTGCCTCGAAGCGGCCGTTCTGCAGCGCCACGCCGTCGAGCACGCTGCGCAGCGCCAGGCTGCTGCCGCGCAGCGTGCCGTTGAGCAGCGGCGCGCTGCGGGTGCCGGAGAAGGTGGCGTCGGCCTCCAGTTGGCCGCGCATGCGCCAGCCCGGCGGCGCCAGCACCGACCAGATGCCCAGCCGCGTGAACTTGGCCTGCAACTGGCCCGACAGCGGCGCGTCGGCCGCCCACTGCCAGCCGCCCTCGGTGCGCGCGAGCGGACTGCTGACCTGCGCCTGGGCATGGCCCAGCCGTTCGCTGTCCCAGTCCAGTGTGGCGCTGGCTTGGTTGTCGTTGGCGCTGGCGACTAGGCGCAGGGCGCGGATGCCGGCCGTCAGGCGCCGGCCGCTGGTGCTTGCGGCCGTGGCGCCGCCGGCTGCGCCCGAGGAACTGGCGGTGCCGCTGGCGCCGTCTGGGTTGATGACGGTGATCCTGGTGGTGCCGCGCCCCGGTGGCGTCTTGACCTGTTCGGCCGACAGCGCCAGCGTGTCGTTGGCGGCGTCCTCGGACAGCAGGTTGATGTCGCCGCCCGCGCGCTCGACCACCACGCGGGCTTGCAGATTGCTGTTGAGCCGCACGTCCCATTCGGCATCCAGGCTCAGGTCGCCCGTGATGCCGGCCTGGGCCAGCGCACCGCCCGACAGCGCATTGGCCCAGGCAAAAGGCAGGCCGCGCGCGTTGCCGGCGGTGGACAGCTCGGCCAGCCCTTGCGCCCCGGTGCGCAGGCGCACGGCTTGCCAGGTGATGGGCAACTCGCCCCGGCTGTTGGCGGTGATGGCGGCGGGCGGCACCAGCCGGGCGGCGCCGGCGGTGGTCTGCAGCGTCTGGTTCTGCCAGGTGGCGGTGAGCGGCTGCGTGGTTTCCAGCGTCCACTGCCCGCGCGGCTGGCCTTGCTGGCCGGTTGGTGCGAGCGGATCGTCGATGCGCGCGGCCAGTTGTTCGAGGTTGACCACCCAGCGCGCCGGCGCGCCGCTGGCCGCCTGCTGGCCGCCGTTGAGGCGTGTGGCCAGTTCGATGTTCTGCGCGCCGGACTGGGCCTGGGCGCGCAGTTCGAGCGCGGCCTGCGCCAGCCGGCCGCGCAGCGTGGCGCGGGTGTCGTGCAGGGCCAGGCGGGCCTCGGGGCCCTGGGTCGGGTGGTCGAGCGCCAGGCGCGGTACGTCGAGCGTGGCGTCCAGCGCCGGGTCGTTCCAGCCGCCTTGCCATTGGGCGGCCAGTTGGGCCGATCCGCTGGCGTTCTGGCCGGCCAGCAAGTCCTTCATGCCCGGCAACTGGCGCAGCCAGGCCAGGGTCCGCGCCGCGTCGGCCAGGCCGAGCCGGGCCGTGCCGCTGCCTTGCGTGGGGCTGATGCGGCCATCGATGCGGCCGCTGGCGCCCGGAATGGCCAGGTCCAGTTTGGCGCTGGCGGCCTGCTGCGGCAGTTGGTAGCGGGCCGTGCCTTCGACCTGGGCCTGGTTGCTGGCCAGGCGCAGGCGGCTCAGGTCGAGCGTTTCCTGGGCCCAGGAGCCGTGCGCCACGGCTTGCTGAATCCACAGCAGGTTGGCGCGGCTTTTCGGCGCCTGGCCCTGGAGGTCGAGGGCGAAGTCGATGGCGGGCAGGGCGGCGGCGTTCGCGCCGGCTGGCGGGTGGGCTTGTGGGGGGGCTTGCGGATTCGGGGCCTCGGCCTGCGGCGCGCGCGTCCGGGCGCGCAGCGTGCCGCTGATCGGCGCGGCCGCCAGCGTGGCGTACAGCGCTTGCGGGTTGATGCGGCTGAGTGTCAGGTCGGCATCGGCCTGCCAGGGCCCGGGGGCTGGGGGCGTGTCCGTGGTGCTGGCGGTCCCCCCGGCTGGCGTGGCGGCCGGAGCCGGCGGCAGGGCGAAGCGGCCGTTGCCGCGCAATTCGCCGCCGCCCGCGGCCAGCAGCAACTGGCTCAGGGTGGCGGTTCGGCCTTGCGCGTCGTCCTGCCAGTCGCCTTGCACCTGCAGTTGTGCCACGGGCAGGCGCTGCTGGTCCCAGGCGCCGGGCAGGCGGTTGCGCAGGTCGGCCGCGATGCCGATCGTGCCGCCGGCGGCCGGCACGATGCGCGCCGTGCCGTCGAGCAGGGTGCGCGGCAGTGTGGCCTGGAAGGCCTGCAGGTCGAAGTTGGCGAGCGCGACGTCGGCCTGCTCGATGGGCAGGCCTTGCTTCCAGATCGCCAGCCGTGCGTTGACGCGGGCCGAAGGCAGGGCACTGGCGGGCTCGGCAGAGGGGGGCGGCGCAGCCGCCGATGGAGAGGATGGCGTGGCTTCAGCGCTGGCCGTTGCTTGAGTCTGAGCCTGGGCTTGGGCTTGGGCTTGGGCTTGGGCGGCGATCTCCAGCAACTGCAGCGGGCCTTGGGCGGTGGCCTGCAGGGTCAGCGGCAGTGGGGCCTCGCCTTCGGGCAGCCGGGCGGCCAGCGTGCCACGCAACTGGGCTTGCAGCGGCATGGGGGCCGAGGCGCCCAGGCGGGCGTCGAGCTGGAAGTCGCCGTCGAGCAGCGCGATGCGCTGGATGACCAGCGTGTGGTCGAAGCCGTTGTAGCCGTAGCGGGCGTCGAGGCCGTCGAAGGCGAAGGCCTCGGGCTGGTCCCAGCCGAAGTGGCCGATGCGTACCTGCGCCAGTTCGATGCGCACGGGCAGTACCAGGCTTTCGAGCGGCTGGCTGGGCTCGGGCGTGGCGGGCGCGGGCGTGCGGTTGACCACTTGCACGCGTTCGGCGCCCAACTGGGTGATGCGCACGGTGCCGCTGAGCAGCGCCAGCGGCTGCCAGGCCAGCTCGACCTGGTCGGCGCTGACGCTGACGCCGTCGGGCTGCGTCCAGCGCAGGTGGGCGATGCGGCCGCCGTCGCGCAGGCTGCCGCTGATGCCCTGGGTGTCGAGCGCGCTGGCGGCGGGCACGTGGCGCTGGACCAGGGCCAGCGCCTGCGCCAGCGAGTTGGCGCTGCCGGCCCACAGCCACAGGGCCAGCACGGCGGCGATCACCAGAACCACCAGGCCGAGCAGTGTCCACATCAGCCCGCGCAGCCAGCGGCTGCCGCGCGCAGGCGGGGGCGGCGAGCCCGAGGGCGGTGAAGGAGGCGCAGGCGGCGTGGGCGCATGCGCGCGGCCGGGCGCGGGGGGCGCCAGCGGACGGTCTTCGGCCGCGAGGGCGGGGATCGGGTCCGGCTTAACCGGGGGACGGGCGGCTGGCAATGTCGTGGAGGTCGCTTGATCGTTCATGTCGATGGGGTTCCGGCTCAGAACACGAAGCCGACGGCCAGGTGCAACCGGAATTCCTTGGCCTGCAGGCCGTAGGCGGTGCTGATCTGAAACGGCCCGATCGGGCTGCGCCAGCGCGCGCCGACGCCGATGCCGGTGGAAAAACTCAGTTCCTGCGGCTTGTCGGCGACCGCGCCGCTGTCGATGAAGACCAGCGATTCCCAGTCGCTGGGCCGCCCGCCCACGCGGATCGGGCGCTGCCACTCCACGCTGCCCAGCGCCAGGTAGCGACCGGGCACGGTGACGCCGTCGGTGGTCACCCCCAGGCTGCGGTAGCTGTAGCCGCGCACGGTGGCGTCGCCGCCGGTCAGGAACTCGAGCGAGGCGGGCACTGGCGCCTCGGTACGGGCGGTGACGGCCGCGCCTTGCGCGCGCAGGGCGATGCGGCCGGCGTCACCGGGCAGCGGTACGAAACCGAGCGCGCGCGCGCCGATGCGGGTGAAGGGGTATTGCTTGCCGCTCATGGTGAAGCCGACGCCGGCGTCCAGGCCCAGGCCCCAGCCGCGCGTCGGGAAGCTGGCGTTGTCGAAGCGCCGCCGCGTCCAGCTGCCGCCGAGCATGGTGGCCGAGGTGAGCTGGCTGCCCAGCGTGCTGCTTTCCTCGTCGCGTTCGAGCTGGACGAAGTAGCTCAGGTCGTCGTTGCCGTCGTCGCTGGTGCGGGTGCGGCCGACCTT
Organism: Comamonas sp.; assembly: GCA_047606565.1. Classification (GTDB taxonomy): domain Bacteria; phylum Pseudomonadota; class Gammaproteobacteria; order Burkholderiales; family Burkholderiaceae_C; genus Comamonas_F. The sequence continues at coordinate 21,120 of JASGEH010000207.1, read as the reverse complement.
GAGCGACTGGCCCTTGACGTTGAGGTCGGCGTAGTCGGTGTCGGTGAGCGCGGCGGCGACCGAATTGCGCCAGTATCCGGCGTCCGGCGGCGACAGCAGTTCGACCGACGCGGTGCGGGTTTCCTGGCTGATGGAGAGTTCGGAGGTGGCCTTCCAGCCGAGGCCGGGGATGCGCTGGTAGATGTGCTGGGCCGACAGCCGCGCGCCTTCGTCGGTGCTGTAGCCGGGGCCGAGCACGATTTTCTGCATCTTGGCCTCGGTGACCTGGACCTGGATGGGGGCGCTCTGCGGCGGGCTGTCGGGGTCGACGTAGAGGTAGACCGAGTCGAAGTAGCCGCTGGCGGCCAGCCGCTGCTGGGCGGCCAGCAACTCGTCGAGGCTGTAGTCGCTGCCCTTGGGAATGCGGGCGAAGCGTTCGACCATCAGGGTCTGGTCGTAGCGCTGCAGGCCGCTGACCTGGTAGTCGCCGAAGTGGTAGGCCGGGCCAGAGTCCAGCGTCACGCTCAGCCGTGCCTGCCGCGCCTCGGGGTCGATGTCGGCCTGGCTGGCGGCGACGCGGCCGGCCAGGTAGCGCCGGGCCGTCAGGGCGCGCACGGCGCCGGTCTTGGCGCTGCTCCAGGCCGACTGGCCGAAGCGCTGGCCGGCCGGCAGGCTCCAGCCGGCGCGGATCTGCGCGCGCTGGCGCGCTACGTCGGCATCCGGCCGGCCGGCGATGTCGCCCTGGTACTGGATGTCGACCTGGCTGACCTGCGTGGCCGGGCCGTTCTGCACCTTGATGCGGATGATGGGGATCTGGCCCGTGCGGTTTTCGCGCTGGATCTCGATGTCAGGCGAGAAATAGCCCTGCGTGGCCATCAGTTCGCGGATGTCGTCGGGCGCCATGCCGATCAGCCGGTTGATCTCCATGTCGCTCAGGCGCTCGAAGTTGCGGAAGTGCTGCAGCTCGGTCTGCTGCTGCAGCAGCTCGCGCACGTCGTCCGGGGCCTGGACTTCGAGTTCGAAGGCGGGTTTGGCCGCTGCGCTTTCGCTGGGCTTGAGGGCCTGGCAGCCCACCAGCGTCCAGGCGGTGGCGGCGAGGGTCAAAAGGCGGAGTCGTCTTCCCGGATCGATAGAGGGCATGCTGTGGAGGCTACGGGTTGCAACGGGGCCAGAGGAGGTGGGACAGGGCCGGCGGCGTGGCTCGTCTCCTTCATTCTGCCGTCCCGTGCGCTGCCGGCGTGTCGGCCATCAGCCCTTTCGGAATGTGTTCAAAGCCTTTCCATGGGGCTTTTCATGGGACGGTGGCGCGCGGTTTTTCGAGCTGCCAGTCCAGGTGCCGCCGCACGGCCGGCCATTCGCTTTCGATGATGCTGAAGACCACCGTGTCGCGCAGCGAGCCGTCGGGCAGGCGCTGGTGGTTGCGCAGCACGCCGTCCTGTTTGGCGCCGAGCCGGGCGATGGCGGCGCGGCTGGCATGGTTGAACCAGTTGGTGCGGAACTCGACGGCGATGCAGCCCAGCGTCTCGAAGGCGTGGCCGAGCAGCAGGCGCTTGGCCTCGGTGTTGAGGGCGGTGCGCTGCACGCTGGGACGGTACCAGGTGCTGCCGATCTCGACGCGCGCATGGGCGGCGTCGATGTTCATGAACGTCGTCATGCCCGCGAAGCGATCCTGGGCGTCGCGCACGGCGAAGGGCAGCATGCTGCCGCGCGCCTGCAGGTCGAGGCGCCGCTGGATCTCGGCGGCGGCTTGGTCGGGCGGCGGGATCAGCGTGTACCAGGTGCGCCAGATCTCCCCCTCGGCCGCGGCTTCGGCCACCTCGGCGGCGTGCGTGGGGGCGAGCGGCTCCAGGCTGACGTGGCGGCCGCGCAGGTGCAGCGGGGCGATGGGGGTTTTGAAGGGCATGGTCGGGTCTCGGGCAACAGGGGAGGGAAGGGCTCAAAGACCGCGTGTGGCCTTGCGCTGCACGCAGTCGATGTAGGCCAGGCCATCGGGCGGGCGGCCCGAGCGCTGGCTTTCCCACAGCATGGTGCCCAGGCAGTCCATGGCGGCGTGGTGTGCCTCGTGCAGCGAGTCGAGCCGCGCGGCCAGCAGCTCGACGGCCTGGCGGATGCCGCGCGGCTGGTCGATCGAGCATTGTTCGCTGATCGACAAATGCATGGCCAGGTGCAGGAAGGGGTTGGCCTGGCCGTTGCTTTCGTCGTAGCGGCGCAGCAGCGCGGCGTCGGCGTCGGCCAGGTCGGCGTGGTATTCGGGGTGTTCCTCGATCCACAGCGCGGCCAGGGTTTCGATGGCCTCCATGGGCGAGCCGGCGCGCGCCTTGGCGTAGACCGAACAGAAGAAGCGGCGGACGTCGTCCTGCGAGGGATTGAACATGATGGCGCCAGCGTAGCAAACAAATCGCGGGCGGCGCGCCAGGCGCGGCCCGAAAAGCACAAAGCCCACCGAAGTGGGCTTTGTGCGGGGTGGGATGGCGCCTGGGCGCCGGCCCGGGTGGGCTTACTTGGCTTCGCCTTCGGCGCTGTCCTCGGCGGCGGGCGCCACGGCGCTCACCACCACGGTGTCGGCGGCGGTCGCCAGTTGAACGCCCTTGGGCAGCTTCAGGTCCTTGGCGAACACGGTGGCGCCATCGGCCAGCTCGGACAGGTCGACTTCGACGAACTCGGGCAGGTCGCCCGGCAGGCTGGAGATTTCCAGTTCAGTGACGACGTGCGTGACCAGGTTGTGGGCCAGCTTCACGGCGGGGGATTCTTCCTCGCCCTTGAAGTGCACCGGCACCTTGACGGTGATGCGCTCGTTGGCGTTCACGCGCTGGAAGTCGACGTGCAGCACGAGCTGCTTGTAGGGGTGGTACTGCACATCGCGCAGCAGCACCGAGCTGCTCTGGCCGCCCAGTTCCATCTCGAGGATGGAGGCGTGGAAGGCTTCCTTCTTCAGGGCGTGCCACAGGGCGTTGTGGTCGAGTTCGATGGCCAGGGGCGCCTCGGCGCCGCCGTAGACGATGCCGGGGGTCTTGCCCGAATTACGCAGACGGCGGCTCGCACCCGTACCCTGCTTTGTGCGCTCAAATGCGACGAATTTCATAACGTTCTCCAATGGAAACCTGCCGCGACCAGCGGTTTCCGTTTCACAAAAAAGGCCGTCCTCGGTGAGGATGGCCGGCTGGCATGTCTGCCGCTCAGAACGTCTGGTTCTGTTCGGCAAACAAACTCATGACCGAGTCACCGCGCGAGATGCGCTGGATGGTCTCGGCGAACAGGGGGGCGACCGACAGCTGGCGTACCTTGGGACAGGCGCGCGCGGCGTCGCTCAGCGGAATGGTGTTGGTGACCACGACTTCGTCGAGCGCGTCGCCGCTGCCGATGCGGTCGATGGCCGGGCCCGAGAGGATGGCGTGCGTGCAATAGGCGTACACGCTCTTGGCGCCGCGCTCCTTGAGGACCTCGGCGGCCTTCACCAGCGTGCCGGCGGTGTCGATCATGTCGTCCATGATGACGCAGTTGCGGCCCTCGATTTCGCCGATGACGTGCATCACCTCGCTCACGTTGGCCTTGGGCCGGCGCTTGTCGATGATGGCCAGGTCGCAGCCGAGCTGCTTGGCCAGGGCGCGCGCGCGCACCACGCCGCCGACGTCGGGGCTGACCACGATCAGGTTCTCGTAGTTCTTCTGGCGCAGGTCGCCCAGCAGAATGGGCGAGGCGTAGATGTTGTCGACCGGAATGTCGAAGAAGCCCTGGATCTGGTCGGCGTGCAAGTCCATGGTCAGCACGCGCGAGACGCCCACGGTCTGCAGCAGATTGGCCACCACCTTGGCCGAGATCGGCACGCGCGAGGAGCGCGGGCGGCGGTCCTGGCGGGCATAGCCGAAGTAGGGGATGACGGCGCTGATGCGCTCGGCCGAGGCGCGTTTGAGCGCGTCGACCATGATGAGCAGCTCCATCAGGTTCTCGTTGGTCGGGGCGCAGGTGGACTGCACCACGAAGACGTCGCGCGCACGCACGTTCTGGTTGATTTCGACGGTCACCTCGCCATCGGAGAAGTGGCCGACGGTGGCGGCACCCAGCGTGATGTGGAGGTATTGGGCGATTTCTGCGGCGAACGCGGGATTGGCGTTGCCTGTGAAAACCATGAAGTCGGGGTGGTGCGCGCTCATCTCGTGGGTTCCGGCGATGACGTTCGTGGAAAGTGGTGGGTCCAAAAGCAAAATCGACCAGAACAGAGGAGCTTCTTGATGAGCGTGCTTCTATTCTGATCGATCGTGATGTTTTGGCAGGGGAGGAAGGACTCGAACCCTCGAATGCCGGAATCAAAATCCGGTGCCTTAACCAACTTGGCGACTCCCCTACACGGGTTGCTGTCCGGGCATCAAGCCTTGACAACCACCGATGAACTGTCGCTGACATTCCACCCAGCCATCGGGTGAAGCGCCATATTGTCGCAAACTTTCAGATCCCAATCGGCGAAAATGCCAGGTTTTTTTGAAAAAAAAGTGGCGATGACCGCTTCTTTTTCAGGAGGGATATGGGCGAATACCGCGCTTCCCGAACCTGTCATTCTGCCTTGGAGCCCCAACGATTCCAGTGCATCGATTGCCTGCCGGATTTCCGCGTGGCATGCGCTCGCGGCGGCTTGCAAATCGTTGTGACCGAAACCGTAGTGGTTTGCAGCAAAGACCGCCATTGTAGCAGGGATCGAATCGCGTTTCAAAAGTGGCGACGAAAAAATGGGGCCTGTCTCGACGCCCACGGGCGGTTTGAGCACGACGAAGCGCGCCGGCGGCAGTTCCAGCGGGGTGAGTTGCTCGCCGATGCCCTCGACCCAGGCATTGCGGCCGCCCACGAAGAAGGGCACGTCGGCGCCCAGTTCCAGCGCCAGCTCTTGCAACTGCGCGCGGCTCAGGCCGGTTCGCCAGAGCTGGTTGAGCGCGAGCAGGCAGGTCGCCGCGTCCGAGGAGCCACCGCCCATGCCGGCTTGCGACGGGATGCGCTTGTCGATGGCGATGTGGGCACCGAGCGTGCAGCCGGTGCGCTGCTGGAGCAGTCGCGCGGCGCGGGTGCTCAGGTCGTCGGCGGGCAGCGGCACACTCAGGTCCTCGCGGCTGATGGCGCCGCCCGGGCGCTTTTCGATGTGCAGGGTGTCGCACCAGTCCAGCAGCATGAAGACCGATTGCAGCAGGTGGTAGCCGTCGGCGCGCCGTCCCGTGACGTGCAGGAACAGGTTGAGCTTGGCCGGGGCGGGTAAGTCGTAGAGGCTTTTCACGGCGGAACGCTGGCGCGCGGGCATGCGGCGCGCATGTCGGGGTCGGAGAGAAGGACGAAAAATGGCGGGGTCAGGACGGCGATTGCAGTACGACGCGCAGCTCGGTGGCGGGCGCGGGCCATAGGCGGGTGGCCAGCAGGCGGCCGTCGGGCTGTCGGCTGAGGTCCACGTTCCATCCCGGCACGGCAGTCGGCGTGCCAGCCAGCCAGTCGAACAGTGCGGCTACGGGAATGGCGGTGCCGGTCAACTGCTCGATCAACTCGTCGAGTGAGGCGTAGGTCTGGCTGCGGCTGCCTTGCCTGAGGATGGCCTGCTGCCGTGTCCACTGGACTTCGGCGATGCGGTTGCCGATGGGCGAGGTCAGCACCAGCTCGCCGCGCTGCGGCTGGCCCGAGAGCTCGAAACTGGCCGAAAAGCCCTGCGGGCGCTCTTCGCGGGTTTGCAGCGACAGCCGGCCCATCCAGTAGCGGTCGGTGCTGGGCGGCAGGGTGCGCGTGGGCGTGGCGCAGGCCGCCAGCAGCGCGCTGGCGGTGCCGGCCCAAGCCGCCAGGCAGCAGGTGCGTCGCCGCATCACAGCGGGCCCACGCCCAGCCGCTGCAGCGTTTTTTGCAGGGCGGGGTGATTGCCGTCGAGGCGCTGGGCGTTGCGCCAGGCCGCGCGCGCTTCCTCGGGTTGACCGGCTTTCCACAGCACTTCGCCCAGGTGGACGGCGATTTCGGCATCAGGCTTGAGGTCGTAGGCCTGCTGCAGCACGCGCCGGGCCTCGGCCAGGTTGCCCAGCCGGTATTCCACCCAGCCCAGGCTGTCGGTGATGTAGGGGTCTTGTGGCGCCAGCGCCAGCGCCTTCAGGATCAGTTCGCGTGCCTCGGGCAGGCGCTCGCCGCGATCGGCGAGGGAATAGCCCAAGGCGTTGTAGGCGTGGGCGTTGTCCGGGCTCAGGGCGATGACTTTGCGCAGCAGCGGTTCGATGTCGGCCGTGTGGCCGATTTCCTCGGCCAGCATGGCCTGGTCGTAGAGCAGGCCGGGGTCGGGCTGGCCGGTTTGCGTGGCAGCCCGGTTCAAGGCGTTGAGCCGGGCGTAGGCCTGCCGTGGCTGGCCGTTGTCACGCAGCACCTGGATTTCGGCGAGCGTGCGCACGCGGTCGGCCTCCTGGGTAGTGGGCACGGCGGGCAGCGGCGCCTCGCGGATCAACCGCAGCGCATCGTCGAGGCGGTTTTGCCGGGCCAGCAGGTTGGCGCGCCGCACCAGGGTGTCGGGTGCGGCGCCGGTGTCGTCGATGCGGGTGAGCCACTGGTCGGCTGCCGCGTAGTCTTGGCGGTCCGCGGCGATCTGCGCCAGCGCGATATAGGCTTGGCGGCGGTTGGCGCTGCGGCGTGCCGAGTCGGTCTCGTTCTGGCTGAGTTCCAGATAGCGTTGCAGCGCGGGCTCGGCCTCGGTGGTCTGTTGCTGCTGCAGGTCGACCAGGCCCAACAGCAGCCAGGCTTCTGCCACGGCCGTGGGCAGGCCCAGGCCCAGGGCTTCGAGTCCCTTGTCGTCGGGTGTCGGTTGCACCGCGGTGACTTGCTTGAGCTGGGTGCGGACGTCGTCGAAGCGTTCGTCCTGCAGCAGCACGCGGGCGTAGTCCAGCCGGATTTCCGGCCGCGCCTGCGGCTGTTGCAGATAGCGTTCGAGCAGCGCGATGGCGGCGCCGCGCTGGTCCGAGCCGCTGAGTTCGAGCGCCAGCAGGGCAGGGCCCTCGGCCGTGGGGGTGCGCTGCTGCGCCGACTCGGCGGCTTCCCGCGCGCCGGCGGTGTTGCCGGCCTGCAGCCGCAGGCGGCCGATGGTGGTCCAGGCGGCGGTGGCCAGGCCGTCTTCCTTGCTCGCCACGCTGGGCTGCAGGGCGGACTCGACCACGCGCGCGGCCAGCGCGCGCTCGCTGCTGCGCGTGTAGAGCTGGGGGATGGCCAGGATGGCTATGGGTCGTTCGGGCAGCGGCGTGGCCTCGATTTCGCGGCGCAGCGGCTCCTGGGTTTCGGCGGTGCGGTTGAGTGCCAGCAGCGTCTGCAGCAGGTAGCGGTTGGCTTCGCGCGACTGCGGGTAGGCCTTGCGCCAGGCGTCGATGGCTTGCAGGGCGGCGTCGCCCGAGCGCGACTCCAGCGCCACGTCGGTGGCGCGCTGGTACAGGCTCGCGTCGCCGGTGCGGCGGGCGGCGTCGAGCAAGATGGCGTAGCCGCGCGAGACAGCGCCGTCGCGCACGCTGAACTCGCCCAGCAGCAGTTCGTACATGAGGCGGCCGTCCAGATTGGAGTTGGCCGGCGGCGTGGTGGCCGCTTCGGTGCTCAAGGCCGGCGTGTTGGCCGGGACCGGGCGGGACTGCGGTGGAGGCTCCTGCGCGTGGACGGCGAGACTGGCCCACGGGGCGATGAGAACCAGCGTACGGATCGTGGACCAATTCATCCGCTCATGATAAATGAAGGCCTCCAGGTTTTCAGGCGCACCGCCGTAGGACGGTGGGCCGCCGCGAACGCGGTCCGGCGGCATGGCCGGGCCGCGCGAAGTCGGGGTGAAGCTGGGGCGGAGAGGCGGCAAAGGCGGCGACAATGCCGCATGCCCGAGTTGCCCGAAGTCGAAGTCACGCGCCTGAGTTTTGCCGACCGCATCGCCGGCGCGCGCGTGCTGGGCGTGCGCCTGGGCAAGCCGCTGCGCTGGCCGCTGGGCTGCGAGCCCGGCCTGCTGGTCGGCGCGCGCGTGCTGCAGGTCCGGCGGCGCGGCAAATACCTGTTGCTGGATGTCGTGCGCGACGAGGCGCCAGCGGGCGGTGTGCCCGGTGCGGTGCTGCTGCTGCACCTGGGCATGTCGGGCAGTTTGAGCTTTGCCCGGCAACTGCCGCCGCCGGGCGTGCACGACCATTTCGACCTCCACACCGACCAGGGCTGGCTGCGCCTGCACGATCCGCGCCGCTTCGGCGCCGTGGTGTGGGCCGAGCGCGGCGAGGCCGACCCGGTGGCGCTCAAGCTGCTGGGGGCGCTGGGGGTGGAGCCGCTGACCGAGGCCTTCGAGGCCGCCGCTTTCCATGCCGCGCTGCGCCAGCGCAAGGCACCGATCAAGCTGGTGCTGCTGGCGGGCGACATCGTGGTGGGCGTGGGCAACATCTATGCTTCCGAGGCGCTGTTCCTGGCCGGCATCCGGCCGACGCGCGCGGCCAACCGCATCGCGCCGGCGCGCACCGCGCGCCTGCACGCGGCTATCCGCGACGTGCTGGCCCGCGCCGTGGCGCGCGGCGGCAGCACGCTGCGCGACTTCGTCAGCGCCGAGGGGCAGAGCGGTTATTTCCAGCTCGAGGCCATGGTCTACGATCGCGCCGGCCAGCCCTGCCGCGTCTGCGGCACGCCGATCCGGCAGATCCGCCAGGGCCAGCGCTCGACTTTCTTCTGCCCGACCTGCCAGACCTGATCCATCCTGGCCGCCCCGTCGGCCCTTCATTCCTTGCCAGATCCCACCTTGAGTCCCGCCATCTCCGAATTCCCGCCGGATGCCGCCGTCGCCACGGCCGAGCCGGCTCCTGAAGCCGCGACCGAAGCCGCCCCCTTGCGTGCCGATGCGGGGGCTCGCCGGCGCGGGCGTCCGCGCAAGGCCGAAGCCGAGGACGAGGACGTCTCGGCCAGCGCCGGCCGCACGCGGGAGCCGGACGCATCCGCCCCGGCCCTGCCGTCCGGCTGGGCCGGGCGGTTGGTCGCCTGGCAGCGCAGCCATGGCCGCCACGGCCTGCCGTGGCAGCACACGCGCGATCCCTACCGGGTGTGGCTGTCGGAAATCATGCTGCAGCAAACGCAGGTGGCGACGGTGCTGGACTACTACCCGCGCTTTCTGCAGCGCTTCCCGTCGGTGGCCGAGCTGGCCGCCGCGCCGCTCGATGACGTGCTGGCGCTGTGGGCCGGGCTGGGCTACTACAGCCGCGCACGCAACCTGCACCGCTGCGCGCAGGAGGTGGTAGACCGCTTCGGCGGCGCCTTCCCGGCCTCGGTCGAGCTGCTGGAGACGTTGCCAGGCATCGGCCGCTCGACGGCGGCGGCGATTGCCGCCTTCTGCTTTGGCGAGCGCGCCGCCATTCTGGATGGCAACGTCAAGCGTGTTCTGGCGCGCGTGCTGGCCTACGAAGGCGACCTCGCCGAGGCCCGGCCGACGCGCTGGCTGTGGGAGCAGGCGACGGCCCTGCTACCCGCGCGCGCCGAGGACATGCCCGCCTACACCCAGGCGCAGATGGATCTGGGCGCCACCGTCTGCACGCCGCGCAAGCCCGCCTGCGGCCAGTGCCCGGTGCAGGACCTGTGCCAGGCCTGGCGGCTGGGCGAGCCTTTGCGTTTCCCGGTCAAGAGCCGCAAGCTCAAGCGCAGCGCGCAAAGCCTGTGGCTGCTGTGGCTGCGGCGCGGCGACGGCGCCGTGTGGCTGAGCCAGCGGCCAGTGCCCGGCGTCTGGGCCGGGCTGTTCTGCCTACCTTTGTTCGACACGGCGGCCGATCTGGCCGCCAGCCTCGGGCGCGCGCTGGGCGATACGGTCTGGCGTTTCCATCCGGCCTTTTTGCACGTGCTCACGCACAAGGACTTGCACCTGCACCCGGTCGAGCTGGCCTGGCCCGATGTCGGCGATCCGCCCGTGCCGGGCCGCTGGGTGCTGCCGGCCGAGCGCGTGGCGCTCGGCCTGCCCGCGCCGGTCGGCCGGCTGCTGGCCGGCGCCGACGCGGTGTCGCAGCGGCAGGCGCCGCTGTTCTGATTGCTGACGGGGCCGCTGCCGCCAGGGCCTTGGCCCGTCAATCCACGTGGATGTGGCGCGAGTGGATCACCTCGCCCATCTGCGCGGTGTCGGCCTGCATGCGCAGGCGCAGCGCCTCGGGCGAGCCGGCGATGGTCTGCCAGCCCTGGGCCAGCAGTTTCTCGCGGATCTCGGGGCGCCGCAGGATGTCGTTGACCAGCCGCGACAGCCGCTGCGCGCGGGCGGCTGGCATGGCGGCCGGGCCGGCGACGGCATTCCAGACCTCGACCTGGTAATCCGGGATGCCGCCTTCGGCCAGGCTGGGCACGCCTGGCGCGACGGCGCTGCGGCCCTTGGAGGTGATGCCGACCAGCCTGACCTTGCCGGCCTGTGCCTGCGGCAGCGCCAGGCCGGGCGGCACCAGCGCCAGTTGCAGCTCGCCCGTGATCAGTGCGTTGACGACCTGCGGGTTGCCGGCGTAAGGCACGTGCACCGGCTGGATGCCGCTTTTGGCCGCCAGCAGCTCCATGCCCAGGTGCGAGACGGTGCCGATGCCCGGCGAGCCGTAGCTCCAGCGGTCGCCGGCCTGGCGCGCGGCGACGAAGAAATCCGCGATGTCGCGGAAGGCGACGCCATGGGTGGCGGTCAGCACCAGCGGCGCGGAGCCGATCAGGCTGATGGGCGCGAGATCCTTGAGCGGGTCGTAGGGCGTGTGCGGGTTGAGCAGCCGGGCGATGGTCATGTTGCCGTTGATCATCAGCCCCAGCGTGTGGCCGTCCGTGGCCTTGGCGACGGCGTCGGTGGCGATGTTGCCGCTGGCGCCGGGCTTGTTCTCGACGTAGACCGGCTGGCCCAGGGCCTGGGCCAGCGGCTCGGCGATCAGACGCGCCGTGAGGTCCGGCGACGAGCCGCCGGGAAAGCCGACCAGCAGCCGCACCGGCCGGGTCGGCCAGGCATCGGGCGCGGTCGAGCCGGCGGCGGCCTGCGCCAGGGCGGGGGAGGCGGCCAGCGGCGAAGCGGCGGCGGCGATCAGGCCAGGGAGGGCCAGCATGAAGGGTCTGCGTTGCATGGCGGAAGAGGGGAGAGAAGGTGGGCGCCGTGGCGATGAAAAGCCCCGCGGGTCGGCCAACCGGCGGGGCGAGTGAACAGGATGGCGGGGTGGTGACCGCGCTTCAGGCGTAGGCCGCCAGGGCCTTGCGCATCTTCTTCATGGCCGCGACTTCGATCTGGCGGATGCGCTCGGCGCTGACCTTGTAGTCGGCGGCCAGTTCGTGCAGCGTCATGCCGCCCGAGCCGTCGTCGTTGACCTTGAGCCAGCGTTCCTCGACGATGCGGCGGCTGCGCGCATCCAGCGTGTCCAGCGCCACGCCCAGGCCCTCGCTGGCCATGGCGTCGCGCTGGGTCGCCTCCAGGCGGGCGGTGGGCTCGTCGTGCAGGTCGGCCAGGTAGCCGATCGGGCCGAAGGTTTCCTCGCCGTCGGCGTTGGGCGCGGGGTCGAGCACCACGTCGCCGCCGGACAGGCGGGTTTCCATCTCCATCACCTCCTCGCGCTTGACGTTGAGCTGGCTGGCGACCAGGTCGATCTCCTGCTCGGTCAGCGTGGTGCGGTGGGTGTCGGCGTCGGCGGCGTCGGCCTTCAGGCCCTGCTTCATCGAGCGCAGGTTGAAGAACAGCTTGCGCTGGGCCTTGGTCGTGGCGACCTTGACCATGCGCCAGTTCTTGAGGATGTACTCGTGGATCTCGGCCTTGATCCAGTGCAGCGCGTAGCTCACCAGCCGCACGCCCTGGTCGGGGTCGAAGCGCTTGACGGCCTTCATCAGGCCGACGTTGCCTTCCTGGATCAGGTCGCCGTGCGGCAGGCCATAGCCCAGGTACTGGCGCGAGACGGAGACCACCAGCCGCAGGTGCGAAAGCACCAGCCGGCCGGCGGCTTCGAGGTCGTTGTGGTCGCGCAGCGCGCGCGCGAAGCGCTGCTCTTCTTCCTGCGACAGCAGGGGCAGGCGGTTGACCGCCGAGATGTAGGCATCGAGGTTGCCCAGCGGGGGCACGACGGCCCAGGGGTTGGCAACCGTCAGTGTGTTCGCAGGGGCTCCAGTGCGTAGGGTCATACCAGAAACTCCTTTCGTGACCGCGATGCGATCGCGGTCCAAGATGAATATGTTAGCACTCCGTCTGATCGAGTGCTGAAGGTAGGGTTCCCTGGCTTTCCTGCCCGGGCCGGGACTGCGGCAAGGGGTTCTCCGCCAGTCCAGACTGTCGGCGCTGGGGAACTCTCTTTTTGATAGATGTTCTCGCAAGGGCACCTCTCGCGCGCGCCTCTCGCCTCTCATCCAGCCTGTCGCCAGTGTAGGGCGAGACGTCGGGCTCTGCCGTCCCCGGTGTTGCCGCATGGCAGTCGGAGAGCCGCCCATCGGTGCCGGGCCGGGGGCGCATAGCCTGCCGTCCGACGCGAGGCCGGTGAGGGGCCCTGTAGCATCCGGGCCACGATGGATGTCGCCTGGGCGCTGCCAGCCGCGCCATGACAAGAATGAACCGTTGGAAGGAAGTGTATGCAGGATCGCCGTGAATTTCTCTCGAAGGCCAGCGCCGGCCTGGCCCTGGCCGCCCTGGGCCTGCCGGCTGCCGCGCTGGCACAGGCTGGCCTCGAACTCAGTCCGCCCGCCCCGTTTTCCTTCGACCGGCTGATCGCCCGGGCCAGGAGCCTGGCGGCCCGGCCCTACAACAGCAGCAACAGCCTGCCCAAGAACGTGCTCGAGCGCATCGACTACGAGCAGCACGGCAAGCTCAAGTACAAGACCGACCAGGCCCTGTTCCGAGACGGCCCGGGCCAGTTTCCCGTGACTTTCTTCCACCTGGGCCGTTTCTTCCAGGAGCCGGTGCACATGCATGCGCTGGTGGCCTCGGATGGCAACTGGTTCGCGCGCGAGGTGCTGTATGACCCGGCTTATTTCGACATGCCGGCCGACAGCCCGGCGCGCCAACTGCCCAAGGGCGCGGGCTTCGCCGGCTTCCGCTTCCAGGAAAGCCGGCTGGGCGACCAGAACAAGCTGGGCTGGCGGCAAAACGACTGGGTGGCCTTCCTGGGCGCCTCCTACTTCCGCGCGATTGGCGAGCTCTACCAGTACGGCCTGTCGGCGCGCGGCATCGCCATCGATGTGGCGATGGCCGACCGGCCCGAGGAGTTCCCCACCTTCACGCACTTCTATTTCGAGCCGCCGGCGGCCGGCAACAGTAGCACCGTGGTGGTCTACGCGCTGCTGCAGGGGCCCAGCCTGACGGGCGCCTACAAGTTTGTGATGAAGCGCGAGAAGGCGGTCATCATGGACATCGATGCGCAGATATTCCTGCGCAAGGACGTGGGCCGGCTGGGTATCGCGCCGCTGACCTCGATGTACTGGTATTCGGAGACGGTCAAGCCGACCGGCATCGACTGGCGTCCCGAGGTGCACGATTCGGACGGCCTGGCGATCTGGACGGGCGGCGGCGAGCGCATCTGGCGGCCGCTCAACAACCCCGCGGCCACCGTGGCCTCGGCCTTTGGCGACGCCAAGCCGCGCGGCTTCGGCCTGCTGCAGCGCGACCGCGATTTCGGCCATTACCTCGACGGCGTCCACTACGAGCGGCGTCCCAGCCTGTGGGTGGAGCCGCTGGGCGACTGGGGCGAGGGTTCGGTGCAACTGATCGAGATTCCGACCGACGACGAGATCCACGACAACACCGTCGCTTTCTGGGTGCCCAAGGAAGCGGCCAAGGCCGGCAAGAGCTACCGCCTGGGCTACCGCCTGCACTGGAGCGCCGACGAACCCTACCCGACCGAGCTGGCGCGTTGCACGGCCACCCGCATCGGGCGCGGCGGCCAGCCGGGCCAGCCCCGGCCACCGGGCATCCGCAAGTTCATGGTCGATTTCAAGGGCGGCCCGCTGGCGTCCATCCCCTTCGGCGTGAAGCCGGAGGTGGTGCTGTCAGCCGGCTCGGGCAAGTTTTCCTATGTGTTTTCCGAGGCCATTCCCGATGGCGTGGCCGGGCATTGGCGGGCGCAGTTCGACTTCACGCCCGAGGGCCATGGACCGGTCGACTTGCGCCTGTTCCTCAAGAACGGCGAGCAGACGCTGACGGAGACCTGGCTCTACCAGTTCCATCCGTTCTGAGCCGTCACAGCTCCTCGACGCGGGCCGGCGGATAGCTGTCCCAGGCCTGGCAGCCCGGGCAGTGCCAGAAGTGGGTCTGGGCCTCGAAGCCGCAGGCCGCGCAACGGTAGCGCTTGAGCGGCCGTGCCCTGGCCTCCAGCGCGCGCTGGATCTCGGGGTAGGGCGCCGGGTCGGCCAGCCGGTCGGCACGCAGCCAACGGCTGACGGCGATCAGCGAGGGCTGGTGGTGCAGGTGCTGGATGTACCAGTCCTGCTGCGGTGCATCGAGCACGCCGTCGAGCAGCACCAGCGCCTCGACCACATCGAGCGAAGGCTGCTCGCCGTAGTGCTGGACGAGCAGTTGGCGGGCCGCGTCGGCTGCTCCGCAGGCCAAGGCGGCCTGGGCCAGGGCCTGCGCCACCAGCGGCAGCGCGGCGGGGGCCAGCGCGACCAATTCTTCCAGCGTCGCATAGGCCTGCTCTGGGTGCTGCTGGCGCGCTTGCAGGGCGGCGAGGTCGATGCGCGGGCGCGCCGCGCCGGGGGCGGCGGCGATGGCCTGGCGCAGCAGATCCTCGGCGTCGGCAGTCTTCTGGGCGGCCAGCGCGGCCTGGGCCTGTTCGCACAGGTAATGGGCCTGGCGCACGCTGAAGTCGCCCTGGCCGGCGGCCTGCAGCTTGCGGGTGATCTCGGTGGCCTGCGGCCATTCGCGCGAGCGTTCGTAGATCGCCAGCAGGGCCAGCCGGGCCTGGGTCTCGAAGGGCGTGCCCTCGAGCTTGTGCAGGGCGTCCTCGGCGCGGTCGAGCAGGCCGGCTTTCAGGAAGTCCAGCGCCAGTGCGTGCTGGGCGCGCTCGCGGTCCTGGCGCCCGAGGTCGGCGCGGCTGAGCAGGTGTTCGTGCACGCGCACGGCCCGCTCGTATTCGCCGCGGCGGCGAAACAGGTTGCCCAGCGCGAAGTGCAGTTCCGAAGTATCGGGGTCGCTGCGCACGGCCTCGATGAAGGCGTCGATGGCCTGGTCCTGCTGCTCGTTGAGCAGGAAGTTGAGCCCCTTGAAGTAGGCGCGCGGCGCTTGCCGGTTGTCGATGCGCAGCTGGCGGAAGTCCCAGCGCGAGGCCAGCCAGCCCAGCGCGAAGGCGATGGGCAGGCCCAGCAGGATCCAGTTGAGGTTGAAGTCCATGGCGAAATCAGGCGCGGCAAGCGCGGGGTGGACGGACCGCGTGGGCGCGGAGCGTGGGGCGGCAGCGGACTCAGCGGCTTTCGCGGTGTTTGCTGGCGGCTTCGGGGTCGTCGGCCGGGGCGTCGGGCTGCACGAAGACGGGCTCGGCGACGGCTTCGGGCACGCTGTCGTCGAGCCGTTGTGGTGGGGCGGACGTCGGTGAGGCCTGCGGCGCCTGGCGCTGGCGACGCCCGCGCAGCCAGTGCGGCAGCATGCCCAGGGCGCCCGCAGCCATGCCGAAGGCGAAGGCCAACAGCACGATCAGCACCATGGGCGCGCGCCACTGGTAGCCGAAGAAGAAATGGACCGCGGCTTCCTGCTGGTTGTTCAGCGCGAAGGCGAAGAGGGTGAAGAAGATGGCTGCCTTCAGCAGCCACAAGAGGTATTTCATGGCTCTCCCGGAAGTCGCCGGAATTCTACCGCCGGGGGCGCCGGCTCCCGTGGCCGATGGCGGTCACAGCGCGCGGCGCAGGTTGGCGGGGGCGATGCGCAGGGCCTCGCGGTACTTGGCGACGGTGCGGCGCGCGCATTCGATGCCTTGCTCGCGCAGCATCTCGGAGAGCTGGTTGTCCGACAGCGGCTTCTTGGGACTTTCCGAGGCGACGAATTGCTTGATCAGCGCGCGCACGGCCGTGCTGGAGGCGTTGCCGCCGGTTTCCGTGCCCAGCGCCGAGCCGAAGAAGTACTTGAGCTCGAAGGTGCCGTAGGGCGTGGCGATGTATTTGGCCGTGGTCACGCGGCTGATGGTCGATTCGTGCAGGCCGAGTTCGTCGGCGATCTCGCGCAGCACCAGCGGGCGCATGGCCAGCTCGCCGTGGATGAAGAAGTTGCGCTGGCGCTCGACGATGGCGCTGCTCACGCGCAGGATGGTGTCGAAGCGCTGCTGGATGTTCTTGATGAACCAGCGCGCCTCCTGCAGGCGTTGTTGCAGGCTGCCGTCGCCCTTGTAGCCCTTGAGAGCGTTGGCATAGACGTCGTGCACGCGCAGCCGGGGCATGACGTCCGGGTTGAGCTGGGCGCGGAACTTGATGGTGGGGCCGCTGCCGCTGCTGGTGACCAGCACGTCGGGCACGATGATGTTGCGCTCGACGTTGGCGAAGCGGCGGCCCGGCTTGGGTTCGAGCCGGCCGATCAGGCCGATGGCCGCGCGGACCTGCGCGTCGCTCGCCTCGCAGAGCTGGACCAGCTTCTTGATGTCGCGCCGCGCCAGCAGGTCCATGGGCTGGCGGCACAGGCGCTGGGCCACGCTGCGCGCGTCGCTGGCTGGCAGTTGAGCGAGCTGCAACTGCAGGCATTCGGCCAGGTCGCGCGCGCCCACGCCGACTGGCTCCAGGCTTTGCAGCAGCTTGAGCGCGATGCGGAACTGCTCGACCAGTTCCTCGAACTGTTCGGGGTCCGGGTCGGGCCCGGTCAGGCTCAGGGCCAGTTCGTCGAGCGGGTCTTCGAGGTAGCCGTCGTCGTTGAGCGATTCGATGAGGAAATACAGGGCCTGGCGACCGGTTTCGTCCAGCCGCAGGCCGAGCGCCTGGCGGTGCAGGTGGTCTTGCAGCGACTCGTGGCTGCGGGCGAGGTCGGAGGCGCTGACCTCGTCGTCGCCGCCACCGTTGCGCGCGCCGGTCTCGCCGCTCCAGTCGCCGTCGTCGGCGGGGTCGACGCTGCCGTCGCCTTCCCAGTCGGAGATGCTGTCGGCCTCGGCCGGGCTGTCGTCCTCGCTGCCGTCGCCGCCTTCGGTAGCGGATGACTCCTGGCTGTCATGGCGATCGGCGCTGGCGGAGTCGGTCGGCGCGTCGGCGCTGCCCGACGCTTCGGCCGGGCCGGCGCTGTCGTCACTGACTTCGAGAAAGGGGTTTTCGTCGAGCATCTGCTCGACTTCCTGGTTGAGTTCGAGCGTCGACAGCTGCAGCAGCCGGATCGACTGCTGCAGTTGGGGCGTGAGCGCAAGGTGTTGCGAGACGCGTAGCGACAGGCTCTGCTTCAAGGTGGTGCTTCCCGTGCGGCCGGCGTTTACATGCGGAAGTGTTCGCCGAGATAGACGCGGCGGACGTCGGTGTTCTCGACGATTTCGGCCGGTGTGCCGCTGGCCAGCACGTGACCGTCGTTGATGATGAAGGAGCGGTCGCAGATGCCCAGTGTCTCGCGTACGTTGTGGTCGGTGATGAGCACGCCGATGCCGCGCGACTTAAGGAAGCTGATGATGCGCTGGATCTCGATGACGGCGATCGGGTCGATGCCGGCGAAGGGTTCGTCGAGCAGGATGAAGCGCGGCTGGCTGGCCAGCGCCCGGGCGATTTCCACCCGGCGACGCTCGCCGCCGGACAGCGCCAGCGCGGGCGACTGGCGCAGGTGGTCGACGCGCAGATCCTGCAGCAGGCCATCGAGGCGCTGCGTCAGTTCGGCCTTGGCCAGCGGCTGGCCGTGCTCGTCCTGCTGCAGTTCGAGCACGGCGCGCACGTTGTCCTCGACCGAGAGCTTGCGGAAGATCGAGGCTTCCTGCGGCAGGTAGGACAGGCCCATGCGCGAGCGGCGGTGGATGGGCAGGTCGTGGACGGGCTGGCCGTCGATGGAAATGTGGCCGGCATTGGCGCGTACCAGGCCGACGATCATGTAGAACGAGGTCGTCTTGCCCGCGCCATTGGGCCCGAGCAGGCCGACGACCTCGCCCTTGTTGACGTCGATCGAGACGTCCTTGACCACCTTGCGGCTGCCGTAGGATTTCTGCAGGCCTTGCGCGACCAGGCGGCTGGGCGTTTGGCCGGGCGTTTGCACCGGGGCTGTGCTGGTCGGGTTCGGGGTGGCGCCACTCATCAGCGCGGCTCCGACAGTCGGGTGCTGCCGCGCAAGGTGGTGCCGGCGTTGTCGGCCGGCGCGGAGGCCGATGGCTGGGCGGTGGCGGGGGCGCTGCCGGCGTTCGCCGGCGTGTTGGCCGGATCGGCGTCCGTCGGGCTGGCCGCGGCGCCCTTGTTACGCGGGCTGAGGGTGGCGCGCACGCGACTGCCGCCGCCCTTGCCTGTGGTCGAGCCGTCGACCGTGAAGACCTCGGTGTCGGTGCGGTAGACGATGCGCTGGCCGTTGGTGGTGTCGCTGAGCTTGGCGCCCACGTAGCGGCGCATCTCGGCATTGCCGATCAGGCGCATCTCGGCGGCCTTGCTGTCGTATTCGATGCGGTTGCCTTCGCCCTCGATGTATTCATCGACGCCGTCGCGCTTTTGCCGGAAGAAGGCGCGCTTGGCCTTGGTGCCGTAGGCGATGCCGAATTGTTCGCCTTGCTCGTCCTGGCTCACGTCCATGTGGTCGGCGCGCAGCACCAGCGTGCCTTGCGTGACGACCACGTTGCCCGTGAAGCGGCTGGTCTGCTTGGCGTCGTCGACGCGCAGCGCATCGGCTTCGACGTTCATGGGCTTCTGGCGGTCAGCTTGCTCGGCATGGGCGAAACCCGCGCCCAGCAAGGCGGCCGCGAGCAGGGCGGAGGAGAGTGGAAGGCGGGCTGAGGTCATGAGGCATGAATCTTGCTGATCCGGCCATTGTAGCCAGCAAACGGTGAAGATTCGCGGGCCGGATGACCATCGCGGCTGGGTTTTCGGGCCAGCTTGTCTGGCCCCGGATGACGGTGCCTGGGCGGCGTGCGCACAGCACGTCGTGGGCCACGCGCGCTGGAACGCGGGCGGCACCGGTCAAGACTGCCTGGCTGGCGATGCGGAGATCAGCGTCCCTTGCGCAGCTCGGCCACCAGGTAGTCGGTGGTCTGCAGCACGCGCTCCATGCTGCCGGTGAGCTGGCCGTCGGTGTAGAAGCGGCCGCCGATGCCGATCGAGGGCACGCCCTCGACCTGGTAGGCGTCCTGCAGCTGCGCGGCGCGGCGCGCCTTGGAGACGACGGAGAAGGAGTCGTAGGTGGCCAGGAACTTGGCCTTGTCGACGTTCTGGGTGGCGATCCAGTCGGCGATGGCGTCCTTGGTGGCGAGGTTCTTGCGCTCGACGTGGATGGCGTAGAACACCTTGGCGTGCAGGGTGTCGATCAGGCCCAGGGCTTCCAGTACGAAGTAGAGGCGCTGCTGCGGCTCGAAATCGGAGCGGAAGGCGACCGGTGCGCGGCGGAAGGCGACGTCCTTGGGCAGGTTCTTGACCCAGGCTTCCAGGCGCGGTTCGAAGGCGTTGCAGTGCGGGCAGTTGTACCAGAAGAACTCGACCACTTCGATCTGGCCCTGGGGCGCGTCGATGGGGGCGGGCTTGGACAGGGCGATGTATTCCTTGCCTTCCTTGGGCGCATTGCCCTGGGCGTAGGCGCTGGCGGCACCGAGCAGGCTGCCCGAGGCGATGGCGGGGAGGGCGAGCGTGGCGGCGAAGTCGCGGCGGTTGATCATGGGTAAAACTCCTTGAGGTCGTCAGAACGCCTCGGCATGGAAAAAGTTTCGGTGGCCGGCGCGTGTTCTCGCGGCGGCCAAGCCCGTCAGAGGTCAGCGCTGCACGCGCACCAGGGCGGCCTCGACGCCGAGCTGCGCGAGCCTGGCCTTGAGGGCTTCGGCTTCCTGCTGCGACGTGTAGGGGCCGCTGCGCACGCGGTAGACCGGGCGGCCGTTTTGCTCGCGCTGTGTGACGCGGCTGGTGATGCCGGAGAACGAGAGCTTGGCTTTCTGCGCCTCGGCGTCCTGGGTGCTGCTGAAGGCGCCGGCCTGGACGAAGTAGCTGTAGGCCGCCGCCTGGTCGGCCGTGTCGGTTGGGGCCTGGCCCGAGCGTGCCAGGGCCAGCCGACCCAGCGGGTCCTCATCCCCGCGCGCGGCGGGTGGCCGTGCCGCGCTGCCGGCGGTCGCGGGCGCTGCGCTGGCGGCAGCCGGGGCCGAGTCCGGAGCCGGTGTGGCGGGGGTGACGCTGGTGCTGGGTGGGGCCGGCTGGCGGCCGTAGAGCGGCGAGTTGGGGTCCCAGTTGGGGGTGTTGGCGGTGCTGCCGGCCGAGGCCGAAGGCGAAGGCGTGACGGGCGTGATGGCGGTCGAGCTGGGCGATGTGTCGGCCGGTGCGGGGCCGCGCTTGAGGAAGGGCACCGGCACGTTGTTGACGTAGACAGCCAGCACCAGCGCCACGGCCAAGCCGACGACCAGGCCCAGGATCAGACCGAGCACGGTGCCGCCGCGCTGGCGGTTGGCGGGGCGGGCGAGGCCGACGGAGGAAGGGGATTCGAAGTGGGAAACCATGTCGAGGGGCGACTCCTGTACGGTCGGGGGAAGGGTGCTCACGTGGCTCACATCTTGGATGGCGCGCTCACGCCCAGCGTGGCGAGGCCATTGTGCAGCACCTGGGCGGTGGCAGCGACCAGGGCCAGGCGCGCCAGCCGCACGGCCTCGTCGTCGACCAGGATGCGCTCGGCGTCGTAGTAGCTGTGGTAGCTGGCGGCCAGCTCGCGCAGGTAGAAGGTGACGTCGTGCGGCGCGAAGTCCTGCGCCGCCGCGCTCAGCATGGCCGGGTACTTGGCCAGTTGCAGCATCAGCGCCTGGGCCTGTGGGCTTTGCAGCGCCGACAGGTCGGCCGAGGCCAGTTGCGCGGCGTCGCCGCCCCAACTGGCCAGCACCGAGCAG
Organism: Comamonas sp.; assembly: GCA_047606565.1. GTDB lineage: Bacteria > Pseudomonadota > Gammaproteobacteria > Burkholderiales > Burkholderiaceae_C > Comamonas_F. The sequence goes on along the minus strand of JASGEH010000207.1, from coordinate 250 downwards.
ATGCGGGCGTGGGCGTACTGTACGTAGTAGACCGGGTTGTCGTTGTTCTGCGCCACGGCCAGGTCGACGTCGAAGGTGTATTCGGTGTCGGGCTTGCGCGAGAGCAGGAAGAAGCGCACCGCGTCCTGGCTGGTCCACTCGATCAGGTCGCGCAGCGTGACGTAGCTGCCGGCGCGCTTGCTGATCTTGACCTCCTCGCCGCCCTTGACCACGCGCACCATGGTGTGCAGCACGTAGTCGGGATAGCCCT
>JASGEH010000206.1:0-3291 GCA_047606565.1 Comamonas sp. | reverse complement strand
TTTTAAAGATTCCCTGCAAAATCAGCAGCTTGCCGCTTTCTTTTGCTAACCTCGCTGCGATCAGCGAAGCCTTGAATTCTAGCACGTTTTTTTGAAGTTTCGCCAAACTTTCGAAGATTTTGTCAGCATCAACCGCCTCCATCTTCCCGCCAACCCCAGCACCGCATTCCTGCAGCACCTCCGATCAGCGAAGCCCTCTACTGTAACACACTTTCCAACCCATCATCCAGAAAATCAGAAATCTCTCAATTCCCAACTCCCCAAACAAGCCAAAAAGCGCCAGCCCGAAGACCCCCTCAACACTTCCACCCTTCGCTTTCGCCAGGACTGCAGTGCAGCGGGAGGCGAATTATGACACAGCGTTTCGCACGGACGCAACTCCCGGGGAAAAATTTTCGAAGCCCATCAGGGCACGGTGACCAAGCCGCCGTAACGGCGCTGGGCCACCGCGAGCAGGCCGTCAAAGACCAGGCTCTCGACCAGATCGAACTGGCCTTGCAGGTGCGGCAGCATCTTCCACCCCGCGCCGCCTGTCATATAGAGCAGGGGCTCGGCCCGGCTGTGCTGCCGCAGGTGCGCGGTCATGCACTGCACGGCGCCGGCGATCGCATAAGTACCGCCAGATGTCAGCGCATCGCTGGTGTTCGTGGGAAAGGGGACGACGTCGCCGGTGGGCACGCGCAGCCCGGCGGTGCCCGACTCCAGTGCCCTCAGCATCATGCCGTGGCCAGGCAGGATGAGGCCGCCCAGAAAGCGGCCGTCGGCATCGATGGCCTCGACCGTGACGGCGGTCCCGACCATGACCAGGATCAGCGGCCGGACCGCCTGCCCCCGGGTGGCGTCGAGCATGCGCTGGCGCGCCCCGATCATGGCGACCCAACGGTCGGCACCCAGCCGCGTCGGGTGGTCATAGCCATTGACCAGATCACCTTCCTGCGCCGACGAATGCACCCACGAGGGTTGCAAGTCCCACAGTTCGAGCTGTTCCTCGACCCGGTGGCGCACCGCTTCACCCGCCACGTTGCAACCCAGCATGCGGGCCGGCACCGGCAGCGAGCGCCAGTCACTTTCCGCCAGGCGGTCGATGTTCTCCAGAAAGATCGCGCCATGCGCCAGCAGCGTGGCGCCCACGCGCGGCGCGTCATACAGCGTCCACTTGAGGCGCGTATTGCCAATGTCGATCGCCAAAAAGCTCATGTCCCCAGGGCCTCCCAGGCGCGGATTATCGCCCCGGCCCTCTCACCCAGACTCAGGACTGTTCCCAGGGCAAGCCATGCTGGCGCCAGCCGCCGACCGTGCCCCGGTGGCCGGCCGCATCGCGGTCGCCTTCGAAGCCCTCCAGGATATTGAAGGCCTGCAGACCCAGCTCGGTCGCCCGCCGCGCCGCCGCCACCGAGCGCACGCCGCTGCGGCACAGCAGCACCACCTTTTGACCAGCTGGCACTGCGGCGGCGAGCTCTTCGTCGAAGCGCGCATTGGTCACCATGCCCGGCCACTGCTTCCAGGCGACGGCCACGGCGCCAGGCACCTGGCCGACCCAGGCGCGCTCGGCATCGGAGCGCACGTCCACCAGCACGGCCTGGCCCGCCTGCACCCATTGCCAGGCTAATTCAGGCGAGACATCGCCCGCGTAACCCTCGGCAGCATGCACGGTGTCGCCGGGGGCGTTGGAAAGAGAAAAATGTGAGGTCGTCATGCCTTCATTTTGCACCGCGCAGGCCTGCCGATGAAATCATGAGCGCGTGCTCAAGGCCCCAGCGCGTCATTGTCTTCCCACCACGCTATAAAGGATGCATGCACTGCGATGGCGCGCCCCCGGCCCGCTGACCCCGCACGCCACCTTGCCCCTTTGCGCACACCATGCCCAGCACATCCAAACCCGCATTCATCGCCCCCACCGCCTACACCGACGCCGACGCCGCCCTGGCCCAGGCCCGCCACATCTACGACCAAAGCATCGCCCACCTGCGCCAGTCGCTGCAGGCCTTCGTCGCCGGCACCTTGCAAGCTAGCCACGTACGCGCCTTCTACCCCTTTGTGCGGCTGCAGACCACCACCGGCGCGCGCGAGGCCACCACCCTGTCGTTCGGCTTCGTGGCCGGGCCCGGCATCTACGAAACCACCCTCACGCGGCCCGACCTGTTCGCCCACTACTACCGCGAGCAATTCCGCCTGCTGCTGCTCAACCACGGCCGCCATGGCGACGTGAAACTGGAAATCGGCACCAGCACCCAACCCATCCCCGTGCATTTCTCCTTCGCCGACAACGACCACATCGAAGGCAGCATGAGCGCCGAACGCCGCCGCCAGATGCGCGAAGTCTTCGACCTGCCCGACCTCGCCGCCATGGACGACGGCATCGCCAACGGCACCTGGACACCCCCGCCCGGCCACCCCGGCCCGCTGTCGCTGTTCCCGGCCCAGCGCGTGGACTACTCGCTGCAGCGCCTGCGCCACTACACCGGCACCGCACCCGAGCACTTCCAGAACTTCGTGCTGTTCACCAACTACCAGTTCTACATCGACGAATTCGTGCGCCAGGGCCACGAGGCCATGGCCAACGCCGACGGCGAATTCAGCGCCTTCGTCGAGCCCGGCAACGTCATCACCCGCCGCGCCGGCCTGCCCGCCGAAGACCGCGACGTCCTGGGCGTGGCCCCCCCGCGCCTGCCGCAAATGCCCGCCTACCATCTGATCCGGCCCGGCCGCGCCGGCATCACCATGGTCAACATCGGCGTCGGCCCGGCCAACGCCAAGACCATCACCGACCACATCGCCGTGCTGCGCCCGCACGCCTGGCTCATGCTCGGCCACTGCGCCGGCCTGCGCACCACGCAGGAGCTGGGCGACTACGTGCTGGCCCACGCCTACGTGCGCGAAGACCACGTGCTCGACGAAGAACTGCCGCTGTGGGTGCCCATCCCCGCGCTGGCCGAAATCCAGGTCGCGCTGGAACAAGCCGTGGCCGACGTCACGCAACTGCCGCGCCACGACTTGAAGCGCGTGCTGCGCACCGGCACCGTCGCCAGCACCGACAACCGCAACTGGGAACTGCTGCCCTACCCCGGCCCCGAACAGCGCTTCTCGCAAAGCCGTGCCGTCGCGCTCGACATGGAAAGCGCCACCATCGCCGCCAACGGCTTTCGCTTCCGCGTGCCCTACGGCACCCTGCTGTGCGTCAGCGACAAGCCCCTGCACGGCGAAATCAAGCTGCCCGGCATGGCCAACCACTTCTACCGCGAGCGCGTGGACCAGCACCTGCGCATCGGCATCCGTGCGGCCGAACTGCTG
>JASGEH010000205.1:0-3799 GCA_047606565.1 Comamonas sp. | reverse complement strand
GTTCCTTCTTGGTGACGTTGAAGACCTTGATCTTCAGCGTGGTGCTGGTCTCGGAATTGTCCACCAGGTATTTCAGGCCGCGCCAGCTGCCTTCCATCTGCTGGAAGTCGGCCAGGTGCATGATCGCCGAGAGCTGGTCGGAGATCAGCTTGTCGAGATCGGCGATGCGCGCGTCCAGCGAGGTGATCGCGTCCTTGGACATCACCAGCGCGCCTTCGGTGACTTGGTTGACCAGTTCCGCCATCAGATCCTTGGCACGATCCTTTTCGCTGTCGGTCCGGGCGATGCGGCTTTGCGAGAGGATCTGGTCGAACAGGCTGTCCTCGCCTGCTTGCGCGGTGGCGGCCGGAGCCGCTTCGGTTTGGGTCGTTGCCATGAGTGGGTGCTCGCGGTTGAGGAGGAAATCGGCGGCGGCGCGTGAACGCCCGGACGCGTCACTCGGACGCGCCGTCCTTGCCCGAGCCGATTTCGCGGCCCAGTTGAGCGATCTTGTCGGTGTTGCGCAGGACGTCGTTGAGCAAGTCCTCGAACTTGTCGTTGCCGGCGGCCTTGTTGCGCAGGTCGGCCAGCTTCTGCCGCGCTTCCAGCAGCTTGCGCAGCGGTTCGACTTTCTGCACCACGTTTTCCGGCTCGAAGTCGGCCAGGCTGGAGAAGGTGATGTCCACGCCGAGCTTGGAGCCGTCGCCGGCGAGGGTGTTCTCCACCTGCCCGGCGATGCGCGGCTTCATCGCCTTCAGCACGTCGTTGAAGTTGTCCTTGTCGATGTTGACGAACTTGCGGTCCTTCAGCTTGGGCAACGGCTCGTCGCTCTTGCCGGTGAAATCGCCGACCACGCCGGCGACGAACGGCAGCTCCTTCTTCTCGATGGCGTCGCCCACTTCGACGTCGTAGGTGAGTTGCACGCGCGGCGCGCGCACGCGGTCGAGCTTGTGCTGGGTACTTTCCTTGGCCATGACGGTGCTCTCGGTGCTGGTTGAGATGGAGCCGCGATCGGGTGCGCGGCGGATTCGGCGGAATCGAGTCTGTGCGGCCCGGCGCATCCGTGAAATCCGCCGGAAGGCCAGAAAACGGCATATGCCTTTCGGGCGCGCTACTGCTGCGGCAGGCCGACGCGGGCGCGGATGGCGTTGAGCACGCTGTCGTCGCGCACCACTTCCTGCAGGAAGTCGGCCAGCGGCATGTCGGCCCAGCGCACGGCCTGGTCGAGCAGGGTGGAGACGGGACTGTGCGGTTCGGTGCGGCGGAAGTAGCCGGCGATTTCGCCGAGCGCCTTCAGTGCAGCCTGCTTGCTGGCGGCGCTGTCCCCGGACAGGTTGAGCGTGCCGAGTGTGCCGCCGCGGCTGGCCGTCGCGGCGGCCGAAGGCGTGGCGTCCGCATCGCCGGTATCGCCGGCGCTTGCGCCTTCGGCCAGACCCTTGGCCTGGGCGGTCTTGAGCAGGATCTGGCCGATGCGCTTGAGCGCGGTTTCGACGGCGGCCAGGCTCGGCGAGGCGCGACCGAGGCGTTCGTCGGCGGTGGCCTTGAGCCGTTGCAGCGCGGCGCTGGCGGCATTGGATGCGGCCAGCCGTTCGCTCAGCGCGTCATTGGGTGTGGCGGCGACGGCGGCATCGAAGGCTTCGCCGGTCATCCGGCCTTCGGCCAGCGCAGCCTGCCACGCGTCGTTGTTCTGGCGCTGCAGGTTGTCCACCTCGCGCGAACTCTGCCAGTCGTTGAGGTTGACCGGCTTGGCGGTGTCCGCGCCCAGCGGCAGGGTCTGCAACGCGGCGGCGAGGTTGGTGTTGAGCCAGGCAATCTTGCCGGCGCGTTCGTCCGCGTCGTCGCCGTCCAGTTCCGGATACAGGCCGTCCCAGTACTGTTCGAGCAGGCCGGCGATCACGTTCAAACCGTCGGTCGCGCCTTCGAGGCCGTGGCGGTTGATCGCCGCTTCGGCCAGCCAGCCGGCGGCCTGCAAATCCTTGCTGACGGTGGTGAGCACCTTGACTGACAAATCCAGTGCGCTGCGCCAGTCGGCGGTTTTCAGTTCGGTGGCCCAGTCGCCTTGCGACAGGTTGGGGTCATCGAAGCGGCGCGCTTCGCGGATGCGGTCGAACAGATCCGAGAAGCTGGCGTCTTCGCCGCAGGGCGAGTCGGCGCTGATCGGGGCCAGCAGCAGGTTGACGTCGAGGGCCATGTGGGTACGCTCCGTGGATGAGGATCAGTTGATGATTTGCCCGGGCAGTTCGCTCGGGCCGCTCGCTGCGCCGCTGACGGCCTGCACGAGTTGCGGCGAAGGTTCGATGCGCAGATAGACGCGCGCCTGGCGGAAGCCGGCGGCGCTCAATCGCGGTTGCAGTTCCTGCCATTGGCCGGGGCTGTACGAATCGCGGAAATCGGCCATGCCGAAGGCGTGGCTGCCGTTGGCGAAATCCTGCAACAGCTTGGCCATGCCGTCCTTGCCGCGGTACAGCAGCACCAGGCGCGGGCTGTCGCCCGCAGGCGCAGGTGCGGGAGATGCGGGCGCGGATGCAACGGGTGCGGGAGCCGGCGTGTCCGCCGACGGAATCGCGTCGGGCAGCACCGGCAACGGTGGCAGGCCGATGCGGATGCGCGCCTCGGTGCAGGTCTGCGCCGACCATTGCGGCTGCATCTGCGCGTCGCTGAGCGATTCGCCCTTGCTGTTGATGCTGGCGGTTTGCCCGGCGCAGGCCAACTCGAAGGTGGTGCCTTGCGCGCCTTCGTCCAGCGGCGACAAATCCGACGGGCTTTCCAGGGTGAAAATGCCGGCCGGCACCGGCGCATTGATTGCCGGGGCGGCATGGCCGGCGGCGATCAGCGCAGTGAAGGCCGGCGCCAGCGGCATCGCCACGCCGGCCACGCCGATCGGGCTGCGTTCGCGCTCGCTGACGAACGGCTTGAGCCAGTCGCCGACGAAGGCTTCGAGCTTGCCTTGCGGGCCGAGCAAGGCGCCTTGGCGTGCTTCGGCGGGCAAGGTGGCCAGCGGCTTGAACACGGTGTCCTGCCAGCTTTGTTGCAGGGTTTTCGCCGCCATCGCCACTGTCACCTGCCACAGCAGGCGCGCCGGCCCGCGCGCGATGGCCCATGCGCTCTGATCCTGCGGGCTGAAGCCGTCGCCGTAGCCGGTCGGCGGCTTGTCGGTGGCGGCGAGCAGCGTGGCGTATTCGCTGGCGGGCGGCTTGTCGCTGCTGCCGTGGCCGGCAAACAGGTCGCTGGCGATGTGCCACGCATCCTGCCCGGCGCTCGGGCCTTGCAGGCGCAGCCATGCCTGCGCCAGCTCCGGCGTTTGCGGCGCGAGCACCTTCAACTGGGTCGCGCGCAGCGCCGGCACCCACGGCGGGGGTTCGATGCGGGTGCGCCACAACGCGAAGCCGTCGCCGATGAAATGGCCCAATGGCCGCCACGCGGACAGCCAGTGCGACTTCATCCGCACCCAGCATTCGCTCCAGCGCAGGCCGGCGGGGAGTTTCAGCGGCAAGCCGTAGATCTGCTCGTCGGCGCTGGCGAAATACAGTGCATACGGATTGTCGTTGCCGGCGGCGCGCGCGAGCAGCGCATTCTCGCGGCCCTTCCACAGCGTGAAGCCATCACCGAAATGGGTTTGCAGCCCGCCCCACGCGGCGAAGTAGTCGTCGAAATACTGCTTGCGCAACGCGGCCACGCGATCCTTTGGCACGCCGGCATCGGGCAAGGTGTCGAGGAAGGGTTGAACTACGTTTTCCCATGCCGAGCGGGTGTAGGCGGCGGGCACGCCGGCCACGGCGGCATCGGTGCCGACCAGCGCGTCGCGCGGCAGCCACCAGTC
>JASGEH010000204.1:0-12398 GCA_047606565.1 Comamonas sp. | reverse complement strand
GTGCGCGCTGCGCAGGCCGCGGGCGGCCAGGCGGATGGCGTCGGGCCGCGCAGGGGCGCCCGTGGCGCCCGGGGCGGTCCTCGGGGTGGGCGCGAGAGGCCGGGCCGGCGTTGCGGCGGCGGTCTCGCCCACGGTCATGCGGACCAGCTCGGCCTCGGTGGCCTCGTGCGGGGCCAGCGTGGCGATGGTCTTGCCGCCGCGCATGATGGTCACGCGGTCGGCGTAGGCCTTGACGTCGGCCATCTTGTGCGTGACCAGCACCACCGCCGCGCCCTGGCGCGCGAGCGAGCGCACGGTTTGCAGCAGCCGCAGGGCTTCGGCATCGGTCAGCACGGCGGTGGGCTCGTCCAGGATCAGGATGCGCGCGCCGGCCAGCAGCACCTTGAGGATTTCCACGCGCTGCTGCTCGGCCACCGACAGCGCGCCGACCCGCGCCTCGGCGTCGATGCCGAAGCCCAGGGCCTGCGCTTGTTGGGCGATGGCGCGGCGCACGGCCTGCAGGCGGGCGCGGTAGCCCTGGGCGGGGGCTTCGTGCGCGGGATCGGGCAGGCTCAGCAGGATGTTCTCCGCCACGCTGAAGGGGCCGACCAGCTTGAAGTGCTGGTGCACCATGCCGATGTGGTGGCGTGCCGCATCGCGCGGGCCGGCCAGGCGCACGGGGTTGTCGTCGACCCGCAGCGTGCCGGCCTCGGGCGCGTAGAGGCCGGCGGCGATGTTCATGAGCGAGGACTTGCCGGCCCCGTTTTCGCCCAGCAGGGCATGCACCTCGCCCCAGCGCGCGGCGAAGTCCGCCCCCGCCAGCGCCTGGAAGCCACCGAAGCGCTTGTCGATGCCTTGCAATTCGAGCGCGTGCTTCATGGCCAATCCCGCCTCCGGGCTGAACGATCCGGGCGGCGCGGGCTCATTTCTGCGTGATCACGCCTGGGACGTACCAATCCATCTTCCACAGCGCCGCATCGTCGAGCACCTGGCCCGCCGCGACGCGCGGCTTGCCTTCGCGGTCGGCCAGCGGGCCGGCGTAGACCTGCTTGCCCTTGAGGATGGCGTCGCGCTCGGCCAGGATGGCGGCCTGCTGGTCCTTGGGGATCGGGCTGCCGAGCTTGGAGATGTCGGTGCCGCCATCCTTCATCTCGATGAAGGCGCCGTAGGGCGCGGGTTGCCAGTTGCCGGCGATGACCTTCTTGAGTTCCGGGATCAGGAAGCGGTCCCAGACCCAGACCGAGGAGCAGATCGTGGCCTTGGGCGCGAACTGGCTGAGGTCGCGGTGGTGGCCGGTGCCGAGCTTGCCGCGCTCCTGCGCCACGATCTGCGGCGTCGGGGTGTCGACGTGCTGGCCGATCACGTCGGCGCCCTGGTCGATCAGGGCCGAGGCGGCGGCGCGTTCCTTGACCGGGTCGTTCCACGCGCCGGTGTAGATCACCGTGACGGTGGCGTTGGGGTTCATCTTGCGGGCGCCCAGGGCGTAGGCATTGACCGTCCAGTTGACCACGCCGAAGGGGTTGGCCGCCACGAAGCCCAGCTTGCCGGTCTTGCTGGCCGCGCCGGCGGCCATGCCGCACAGGTACTGGCTCTCATACGTGCGGCCGTAGAAGGATTCGAGGTTCTTGCCGTTGGTGGTGCCCGAGGCGTTGAGGAAGGCCACGTCCGGGTACTTCTCGGACAGGTCCTTGAAGGCGTCCGAGTAGCCGAAGGCCGTGCCGATGACGATGTTGGCGCCGCGCTGGATGAAGCGCTCGGCGGCGGGCTTGATGGCCGAGGCGTCCTCGGGCACCTGCTCGACGAACGGGATCTTCTGGCCCAGCGCCTGCTCGACCTTGACGCGGGCTTCGTCGAAGGCCTGCGTCCAGCCGCCGTCGTTCTTGGGGCCGAAGTAGAGCATGGCGATCTTGGGCGGGCCCTTGAGCGTGAAGCCGGCGTCCTGGGCCGTGGCGGGCAGGGCGGCCACAAGCGCGGTCATAAGCGCGGCACTGCCGGCCAGGCTGGCGAGAAGGGCGGGGCGTGCTTGATGTGCTTGACGTGCGTGAAGAGGTGGCTTCATGGTGGCGCTCGGCTCGGGTGGGGAAAGTGGGAAAGGGGGCGGCTCGGGCTCGTCAGGCCAGCATGTGGTTGATGCGAAAGACGTTGCCTTCGGGGTCGCGCAGCACGGCCTGGTACCAGTGGTAGTAGGTTTCATAGGGCGGCTTGACGAGCGTGGCGCCGGCCGCGACGGCCAGCGGCACCCTGCGCTCGACCTCGGCCGGACTGTCGACATCGAAGTTCAGCAGGAAGCTGTCGCCACTCACCTCATCGGCGCCGGGGCCGAGCTGCAGCAGGCCGTAGGCGTCGGGCGCGTTGAAGCCCAGGCAACTGCGGCCGGTGTCCAGGCCCCGGAAGATCGGCGAGCGGATCGCCTCGATCTCGGCAAAGCCAAAAACCTGTTGGTAAAAGCCGCTGAGCGCGACGACATCGCGCGCGAAGATGTTGACGTAGGACAGCGTGGCCATGGGCTCAGGCCTCGGTCTTGGTGCCGCCGAAGGTGGTCTGCTTGAGGAACTTGGACTGCAGGTGGTCGCCCGAGGTGACGGGCGCGTACTTGGGCGGCTCGCCATCGGCCAGGCAACTGGGCAGGCATTCGATGACGGTGTCGTAGTCGGGCTGGTGGAAGAACACCAGCGACTGGCGGCGCGTGTTGCGCAGGGTGTCGTCGAGCGGCGGATTGATCACGCGGTGCAGCGTGGAGACCCAGGCGTCGTTGGTCCACTGCATCATCAGGTCGCCGATGTTGACGGCCAGGCCGCCTTCGACCAGCGGCACGTCCACCCACTGGCCGGCCTTGTTGAAGACCTGCAGGCCGGGGCCGTCGGGCAGCACGATGGTCAGGCTGCCGTAGTCGCTGTGGACGCCGGCGCGCATCTGGCCGGGCTCGGGCTGCTCGCGCTGGGGCGGGTAGCTCAGCACGCGGAACATGCTGATGTGGCGCGCGATCTTGTCGTCGAAGAAACGCTCGGGCAGGTCGAGCGCCAGTGCGAACATGCGCATCAGCTCGCGCGCCAGATCGCTCATGACGCCGAAATAGGCGGTGTAGGCTTGCTCGAAGCCGTCGATGCCCTGGGGCCAGGCATTGGGCTCGAAGTGCGGACCGGCGGCCGGGCCCCGGTGGTATTCGTCATCCGGAACGCCCGAGGGGCCGATGGAAAACGATTCCTTCAGGTCGCCCGGCGCGGCCTCCTCCAGGCTGTACGACAGGCCTTCCTCGCAGACCGCGCTGTAGCCGCGCACGGCGTCGTCGCGCGGCCGGTCGACCCGGCGCTTTTCCGGCAGCGGGCGGGCGAAGAACTGCCGCGAGACCTCGCTCACGCGCTGGATCAGCGCCGGATCGATGCCATGGTGGGTGATCACCAGGAAACCGATGTCGCGGCAGGCGCGGCCGATCGCCTCGGCCACCGCGCGCTTGCCCGAGGGTGTGCCGTCGAACCAGGGCAGCAGATCGATGACCGGAACATTCAGTGTCGACATGGGCGGGCTCCGCGCGTGAGGATCAAGGAAGGGAATGACCTGTCGGCGCGCGTGCAATGTCCATGCCAGTTGGACCAAATGGACAAAAACAGTCTGATGGAGAAAAACCGGCGGCCGCCGGGCGGACGCGCAAGCCGGGTTCAGGCCGTCGTGGTGCAGAAAGGCACAGGGTCGTGCGGGCATGCACTGGCATGGCGCGTGGGCACTTCGCGTTACCCCGTTTTTAGACACTGAGATGTTCGGCGCTCCATCGAAGCGGCAAAAGCGCTGGAAGCTCATGCGGTCGAGGGCCTTGTACTCGCAGTCCTCGTCGCTGATGTTGTAGAACGCTTGGGTGAACAACAGCCGCACTATCACCTCGGTGGGGGAGGCTGAGGTCTCGAGAAACGCCCTTTAGGAGTCAACTGTCTTCTTGGCTGATGCGTTTACGGGTCGGAGTACCTCGCTATGAGACTCCAGAGTTCTTTCGCTGTCCTCATGCCTGTATGTTGAATTCATTGACTCAATCGCAGCCTGTCTTTTGGATTCCAATAGCGAAGGGATTCCTAAAAATGACGCGCTCATCAGTACCAGCATGGCCGTGAACATCCATGGCGTTGGCAGTACCCCAAAGAAAATCAAATCAAAAACGCCGCCAATAACAGGCTGTAGTACGCTTAGATAGGATAGGGTTGATGTTGGAAGCTTTCCGGAGGAGATTTGCTGCAATAATTGTGCGCCGATCGAAAGAACTATAACCACGCTCAGCCAGAGCCAGATGGTGCCATTTGCGAATATGCCATTTGATGAGTTGTTTTGTGGAGATGGTTCTTGGGGGAGAAGCAATAATAAAAAGCCTGAAAATAATGCACCAAACAAAGCGGAAAATGTCAATGTCGTCCACTTTGATTCGCCGCTCTTGGCGGCGGCTCTATTAAGATGGTAGCCAAATGTGGTAAATAGCTCGTTCGTCAATATTACCAGTGTGCCTAATATCATTTCGCGAAGACTGATGCTCCCCATTGGTGTTGCCTGCGGATTTTTGTTGTGCGCGTGAAACATAATAAATACGCCAACGATGGTTGTTGCGCATGATGCAATGACCCACTTCTTTTTATATATCTTCTCTCTGAATCTTGGTATAAGGCCAAGTAGTAAAATGATGATTGGCCTAAATGCTAGGGCAAGGCAATTCGTTAAGCTAATGGGCAAGAAATAGCCGGTGAACAAGAAGGAAGTTGTTCCGCCAAATGCGCTGATGCTTCGTAGAGACTGAATCTTCCAGTCCTTAGGTCTTAGCAGAAATGACCAATCGCCATTCGCTCTCCATCCAATAAGGGCGGCGAGTGCTGCTGCAATTGAAAAATGAAAAACATATCTGATGTTGATGATGAGAAATATGTCGATGGCTTCGATTGTCTTGCGTATGCCTGCCGCAACTGCAACATAGAACAACAATGATAGAATAAAAGGGATGGTATTCAAGGTCTGGTGTTTTCGATTGTGTGGAAAGATATTTGCGTAAGCGTTTTTGGGCGATTCAATCAGGGTTTTTCGGCCCGTCTATTTTATCCGTCGGAGGTGGTCCAATGGGCTGCAAGCAAAGCTCGCCACTCCTCCAGGGTGTCGGCGGTGAGTTCCAGGCCGGTGAGCACATCGCACGGTTTCGGGAACATCGTGTCAACGTACTCGACGCGAGAGAACTGAATTGGCTCGGCATAGCGGGGAATGGCGTGGAAGTGGGGATTGGGGTCAACCATCATCAAAGCGAGATAGTTGAATCTCTTCGCGGACGCGATCTTACGGACCGTCGTTTCGTAATCGTGGATCACTTTGGGGAGTTCCGCGCCGGCATCCTTGTCGAGTTCACCCAAGCTTGTGGCATTCGAGCGGGCAGTGATCACACAACTCAGCGGCGTGGGTTGGACTGGCCGGATCAATACAACCCAATGGCGATAATCTCGGATCAGCGAGTTTGGGTAGCCGAATCGGGTCATCGTGGTGTTCATGCTGCTCCTCTGTTCGATGTATTTGCACTGATATACAGAGCACTGCCCAGTAGCGCTGCGATGGTCATCACGACAACGAGGGATTGCTGACTGCCGACCATCCCAAGCACCAAGGTAGAGCCGATGGGGCCTGCTGAACGTGCGAGCACCCACGGGACGTTCAGTGCACCGCTGTGACGGGCATAGGCATGAGGGCCGAACAGTTCAAGTGGTGCGCTGGCCCGAACGATGGTCAAGAGCCCCAGGCCAATCCCATAAGCGGTGACAAAGGCGCCATTCAAGATACTTTGCCCCTCTGCCAACCAGAGCGCGACCAATGAAAACGGCATCAGCGTGAAAGTAAGCACACCGACCCACCGCGGCTTCCATCGGTTGGCAAGGAGCAGATCGGCACCACGTGCCATGGCTTGCATTGGGCCGACCAGAGCCGCCCAGGCTAACGCTGGTACGGCATCGAGACCCTGGGCACGAAGAATCGCGATGAGCTGAACTGGAACCGCAGCAGTGATGAATCCGTATATCGCGAAGCAAGCAGTCAATCGCAGCAGCGTCGTGTCGACTGCGTTGGAACCACGTTTTTCAGAATGTCCCTTCGATGTCTCAAGACGTGGCACCGGTAGGAAGCACAGCAAGAAGAGGCCTGCGACCAAGTGCATGCCACCGAACACTGCGAACGTGTTCCGCCATCCAATGGTCGTCTCAAGAAGATGACTGAGAGGCCAGAATGTGGTACTCGCCAGACCACCGACCACGGTGATCCAGCCGATGCGCCGTCGATGCCCTTCTGGGAAACTTTGCACGATGGCCGCAAAAGCTGGCTCGTATAAAGTCATAGCCATGGCTGCGCCAAGCCAGGCCCACGTGATATAGAGCCCGACGAGGGAGTCAATGCCACGCAAGAAGAAGAATAGACCTGCGGTCAGAAACATACCGAGCAGCAGCACGGATCGGGCGCCATAGCGTTGTGCCAGCAAGCCCACAGGGTAGGTGGTCAACCCCCAGAGCAAAAATGACAAAGAGAACGCCCCGTTGACGGCCTCTGCACTTCCTCCTAGATCTTGTTGTATGCCTGTGGAAAGGACTGCGAAGGCATAGTACAAAGTGCCCCACGACACAAGTTGGCTGAGTGCCAAGCTTGGAAGGATGAGTGCCTTTGAGACGGCTGGATGAATCGACATGATTCAATTTTGTGACACTGTGTGTGGTTCAGAAAGCGACTTTTCTGCCATCATGTGTTGACATCTAGTCAACACTCTCAACATGCCGTCACGACCACCACTCAATTCACTGTATGTCTTCTGTGTTGCTGTGCGAGAGGGAGGGATCCGCCAAGCAGCCCAGAGCCTTTGTGTGACCCCAGGCGCTGTGAGCCGACAGATCCAAGTCTTGGAGGAGCAGCTCGGCTACCACGTGCTTGAACGCGGTGCTGGTGTCGTCTGCATGCCAACTCCTGCCGGACGGCACTTATACGGACGGGTGGCCGACAAGGTGGCAGCGATCATTGCTGCGCTGGACGGGAGTAAAGTTCCTCGACATACGACCGTCTTGGTGGATACGAGTGTCACCCTCGCGATGCACTGGCTCATTCCGAAGTTGCGCGGGTTTAACGAACGCCATCCCTACATTCAAGTGCAGGTACGAACCGTTGATGGGGATATTGACTTAGCAACCCCGGCGCATGTCTTTATCCGTCGGGAAGTATCCGAGCTGAGAAGCCTACCCCATGAGACCTTCATGACCGAGCGCTCGGTCATGGTCGCCAGTCCTCATCTGCTTCCATCCGCCATCCACGGCGACGACGCTATGCGCAAGTGGATTGAGGGAGCGCCACGCATCGGTGCGAATTCAAGATTGGATCTATGGTCACGCTGGAGGGAGTTCCATATTTTGAGTGGAGCGAATCTAGAGCCTACGCTTCTTTTTGACAATACCGTGCTGGCAATACAGGCTGCCGCCCAGGGCTTGGGAGTATGTGTGGTTCCGGAAATTTTTGTGATGGCACTGCTGGAAAGTCGCACACTCCGACTTGCACTCACGGATCGTATCGAGACCGGGAGCTATTCGTTTGCGATTGGACGGGGGGGAGACTCTTCACGGGTGAGAACATTTCTCGACTGGATGCGCGAAGTCTCGGCTCCTGCACGATCAGGATGATGAGTTCAGCCTTGAATGGGATTTCTCGAAACCTCAGTCTCATCCACCAAGTGAGGTTTTTTGGTGGATCAATATGCGCAGCCGGAATGCCCGAGAAATCCTGCTCGGTGCCGCGTCGTTCTGGTCCAGCACAAGAACCTGTTGCCTGATCTTGGTATAAGTTTTTTGATATTGATGGATATTTATTTCAAATTTAATCCTGATGGGTCATCTCCATAATGGTGCAAACACGTTCCAACAAAGAGGAGATGCAAGTGCTGTCCATTTATGTCGTCGTCGCGCTGGGCGCCGTGGTCGCGGGCTTTGTGCAGGGCCTTTCGGGGTTTGCCTTCGGCCTGGTGGCCATGTCTTTCTGGGCCTGGGTCCTGGACCCCCGGTTGGCGGCCACGCTGGCGGTTTTCGGGGCGCTGACCGGGCAGTTGGTCGCGGCATTCTCGGTGCGCCGTGGCTTTGATGTGCGGACCTTGCTGCCTTTCATCCTGGGCGGGCTGGTCGGCATTCCCCTTGGCGTGGCCTTGCTGCCCCGGCTGGACATGGATTGGTTCAAGGCCATTCTGGGCACGCTGCTGGTGCTGTGGTGTCCCGCCATGCTGCTGTCGAAGCGCCTGCCCAGGATAGCCCGGGGCGGCCATGCGGCCGACGGCTTGGTCGGGTTGGCCGGTGGGGTGATGGGCGGGCTCGGCGGCTTCACGGGAACGCTGCCGACGCTTTGGTGCACCTTGCGCGGCTACGAGCGCGACGTGCAGCGCGCCATCATCCAGAACTTCAACCTGGCCATGCTGCTGGTGACCCTGGCGACTTATTGGGGCACGGGGATCGCCAGCCGCGAGATGCTGCCGCTGTTCGCCATCGTCGCGCCGGCCATGCTGATTCCCACGTTCTTGGGGACCCGCCTCTACATCGGCATCAGCGACCTGCGTTTTCGGCAGATCGTGCTGGGCTTGCTCACCGCTTCCGGGATTGCCCTGCTGGCCTCGTCGCTGCCCGTGCTGCTGGGCTGGCGCTGATCATGCGCTCGCCGTGGCGATGTCCTGTGCGGCCTGCTTGAGGGCCTGGGCGAAGAGGTCCTGTTCCTCGTACTGCGCGCCCTCGATGCGCTGGAACAGCGTGATCGGCGGCAGCGTCCATCCGAATCGATGGCGCACGATGCCCACGCCCGCGATGCGCGCCAGCTCGGTGGCGACATCGGCGGGCACGATCGAGATGGCCCGGTCATTGGCGGCCACCAGTTCCCCGATGACTTTGGACGAGAGGCTTTCCACGAAGGGCGGTGGCGGCGCCACGCCCGCGCGCAGGAAGAAATCCGTGATCTGCTCGCGCATCGGCGTTTGCCGGGCCCCGAGCACCCAGTCCAGTTCGGTCAGTTCAGCCCAGCGCAGGGGCTGGCGATCGAGCCGCGCGGCCAGGCGCTGGTGGGCGATCAGGCGGGGCTCTTGCGGGTAGAGCACGTCGTGGCGCAGATCGCTCATGTCGAGGATGGCGGAGGTGCGGCCGATGACGCAGTCGAGTTCATGGCCGCGCAAGCGCGCCAGCAGGTGGTCGCTGGTGTCTTCGTGCAAGGTCACGGTGAGGCGCTTGCCGCTGGGCCGGGTCTGGTTGATGGCGTGGGCCAGCAGCTTGCCGGGCAGGAAGGGGATGACGCCCACATGGAGGTGGGCGGCCCGGCCCTGGCCGGACGACTCGATGTCCTGGGCCCAGTGTCCCAGGTCGGCGAGCATCGTCTGGGCGCGGGAGAGTACCAGGCGTCCCAGTTCGGTGGGGTCCATCCCGCGCGAGGTGCGCAGGAACAGGGGGGCGCCAAACAGGGCCTCCAGATCCGCCAGGAGCTGCGTCACCGCCGGCTGGCTGGTCGCCATCTGATGGGCCACGCGGGTCAATGAGCGATGCTCGTGGATGGCCTGGAGCACCAGCAAGTGCTTCATCCTCAAGCGCGAGGCCATCCGCTGGGCCAGCGTCGTCTCCACGACGGTCTTCGGAAGTAGTCTTGTCATGCCGCAGGGATTCATAAGCCAACACTGGATGCATTATCCCTGGGCCATCCGTTTCTCTTATGTCATGTCGGGGTGATTCGGGTGACGCCGCGCGGGGATTGCGCCCCGGCGACGCCGGCTGATCTCGTCAGCCGCCCGCCTGCCCCATCAGCGGGAACAGGCCCAGCGCCAGCGCGGCCAGCGCCAGGATCAGGCAGACCAGCGTGGCCCACTTGAGGGTGAAGCGCTGGTGGTCGCCGAAGTCGACGCCGGCCAGGCCGACCAGCAGATAAGTCGAGGGCACCAGCGGGCTGAGCAGGTGCACCGGCTGGCCGACCAGCGAGGCGCGCGCCATCTCCACGGCCGAGACGCCGTAGGCCTGGGCGGCTTCGTTGAGGATGGGCAGCACGCCGTAGTAGAAGGCGTCGTTGGACATGAAGAAGGTCAGCGGCAGGCTGAGCACGGCGGTGATGGTGGGCATGTAGGGGCCCATCGAGTGCGGGATCGCCGCCAGCAGCCCGCGCGACATCGCCTCGACCATGCCGGTGCCCGAGAGCAGGCCGGTGAAGATGCCGGCCGCGAAGATCAGCGCGACCACGGCCAGCGCGTTGGGCGCGTATTCGCCCACCAGCTGGCGCTGCTGCGTCAGGTCGGGGTAGTTGATGAGCAGGGCGATGGCGAAGCCGACCATGAACAGCACCGACAGCGGCAGCAGGCCGAAGATGAGGGCGGCCATCAGCGCCGTGGTCAGCGCCAGGTTGACCCACAACAGGCGCGGGCGGCGCCAGTGTTCCTTGTTCTCGGCGTTCTCGCCTTCGAGCGGCAGGTGCTCGCGGGCGGCGTCCTCGTCGCGCTGGCTGTCGAAGGGGCTGGCAGCCTCGGGGGTGCCGGGCAGGCTGACGCGGCCGAGGCGGCGGCGCTCGCGCAGGCCGAGCCAGAAGGCGATGGCCATCAGGCCGGCCAGCGCGACCACCATGGCCGGGACCATGGGCACGAAGACCTCGCCCGGGTCCACGTGCAGGGCGCTGGCCGCGCGCGCGGTCGGGCCGCCCCAGGGCGTCAGGTTCATGATGCCGGAGGCCAGGATGGCCACGCAGGTCAGGTTCAGCGGGTTCATCTTGAGCCGGCGGTAGAGCGGCAGCATGGCGGCGATGGTGATCATGTAGGTGGTCGAGCCGTCGCCGTCGAGCGAGATCAGCGCGGCCAGCGCGGCCGAGCCGACCACGATGCGCAGCGGGTCGCCCTTGACCAGCTTGAGGATGATGCCCACCACCGGGTCGAACATGCCGGCGTTGATCATCACGCCGAAGTAGAGGATGGCGAACATCAGCATCACGCCGGTGGGCGCGATCTTGCGGATGCCGTCGAGCATCATGTTGCCCATGCCGGCGGCGAAACCGCCGGCCAGCGCGAACACGATGGGCACCACGATCAGCGCGACCAGCGGCGACAGCCGCTTGGTCATGATCAGGGTCATGAAGGTGATGACCATGCCGAATCCCAGGAGCGTCAGCAGCATGGCGCGGTCTCCTGGGCGGGGCGGAAAGCGGGGGTCAGGGTCATGGAAAGCTCCGTGGGCGGTCGTTATGGGGAGCCGCTCGCGCGGCCATCCTGTGCAATGGAAGCGGATGCTCGTTTTGGCGCCTGTCATGCACCTGTCGCGGCGCGGCCGGGGCGCGGTTTTCGGGGTATGTTCTGATCGGGTAAACCCTGATTTACCCCAGCTCACCCGAAGCCGCACGGCACAATCGCCCCCATCGCGGCGGCCGTGCCCACGGCCCGCCGCCGTGGCGGGGCGATTTCTGGAAAAAAGACGATGCGGATATTGGTGGTCGAGGACGATCCGGACCTGGCCGACGCGCTGCTCAGGCGGCTGCGCCGGCAGGGCCATGCGGTGGACTGGCAGGGCGATGGCGCCGCCGCCTGGCGCGTGCTGGGCTACGAGGCTTTCGACCTGCTGTTGCTCGACATCGGCCTGCCGGGGCTCGACGGCCTGGCGATCCTGCGCCAGCTGCGCGCGCGCGGCGACAAGACGCCGGTGCTGATGCTGACCGCGCGCGCCGAGATCGAGGACCGCGTGCACGCGCTCGACGTCGGCGCCGACGATTACCTCGACAAGCCCTTCGACTTCCGCGAGCTCGACGCCCGCTGCCGCGCGCTGCTGCGGCGGCCGCAGGGGCAGGCCTCGGGCCTGTGGCTGCTGGGCGGCCTGGCCATCGACACGGCGGCGCGCCGCGTCAGCCTGAATGGTGCCGGCATCGAGCTGCCCAACCGCGAGTACAGCCTGCTGGAAATCCTGGCCGGCAGCCTTGGGCGCGTGGTCGGCAAGGACGACATCGCGCGCCGGCTGTTCAGCTTCGACGAGGAAGTTGGCCTCAATGCGGTCGAGGTCTACGTCGGCCGGCTGCGCCGCAAGCTCGCGGGCAGCCGCCTGCGTATCACCACCGTGCGCAGCGCGGGCTACCGCGCCGAAGTGGCCGAGGCCGCCGAAGCCGCCGCAGTGCCCGCGACCGTTGAACCGGCTGAACCGGCCGGCGGGGCGGTCGGGAGCGGCTGCTGATGCCACCGCGCCACGCGGGCTCGCTGCGGCGCAATCTGCTGCTGGCCCTGGGGGGGCTGTTCGTGCTGGCGGGGGTGGCGCTGTTCTTCGTGGCGCGCGGCTATGGCGCGCGCGCGGCCGACCGCAGCTACGACCACCTGCTGCAGGCTTCGGCGCTGTCCATGGCCGACAGCGTCTCGCGCGTGCAGGGCCAGTGGCAGGTGGACCTGCCCTATGCCGCGCTCGACCTGC
>JASGEH010000203.1:0-3087 GCA_047606565.1 Comamonas sp. | reverse complement strand
CGTCAAGCCGCCCGCCTGGAGGGCGGCCGCCTGCACGCGGGTCCCGCCGGCCCCGCCGCGCCCGGCGATGCCGCCCCCGCGCCGCACGACGATGGCGGACCGCCGGCCTGGTTCGACGAGGGCCATGCCGCCCCGGGCATGCCCGCGGGCCGCTTCGACGGCCGCGCGCGCAGTGGTGGCGGCGGTGGCGCGGGCATTGGCAGTTTTGGCCGTAACGGCTGGCGCGCGGCGCGCGGCCGCGAATGGGCGGATGCCGCCCCCTACGCCCCGCCGCGCTCACGGCAGAAACCCATCACCCGCGAAGACCACGCGCTGCGCCTGATGCTGACCGACCCGGCCGCCTGGGACCGGCTGGCGCCGCTGGAGCGGCAGATGCTGATGGACCTGCCCACGCCGCATGGCGCCTTCTTCGCCTGGCTGGAAGAGCAGTGGCACGAGCACGGTCCGCAGCCCTGGGCCGCCTTGCAGCAGGCCATCGAAGGTCAGGCCTTCGCGGCTCTGGCGCTGCAGCTGATGGCCAATCTGCCGGCCGTGGACGAAACACCGCCCGAGGAAATCCGCCGCGAATTGCAGGGCGTGCTGTTGCGAATCCGCGACGAACAACTCAAGCGCCAGGAAAGCGAAGCCCTGCAGGCCGTAGGCAGCGACCCACAGGCGCTGGGCCGCTACCGCGCACTCAATGCCGAGCGCAAATCGCTGCAGCAGCGGCTCAAGAGCTATTGACAGCGCGGGAAATACGGTTTTCTTGACAAAATCGGAATCATCGCCAACGGATTTTTCTCTTATAATTTCAGGGCTTTTCCGGCAAGAGCGACAGCAGCACCTCCGGCCCGGCCCTCGCAGCGACACTGCGACAGCACCCTTCGGTGCGGGCCACCTTTACCGCAAGGACTGCACGCCAAATGATCGCCCTCCATCTTGCCCCGCGATGCCCCGGCCCTCGTCCTGGCCGGGTGGTGCCGTCTTGAACGCCGCCCATCCATCGCCATGTTGATGTTTGTTTGAATCCGTCGTCCTGCAAAGCTGCGGGCCGTGCCGTCGTCGTACGGCGCTGCCTGCCCGCGCGAGCGGCCGGCGTATTGTCTGTTTGTCGTTTCACCGGAGAGGTCAGTCCATGCCAGCCCAGAAGCCCAGCAAATCCAGCGACGCACCGGCCAAAGCCCGCGCGGCCGCCACGGCCAAGCCGGCCGCCAAGGCAGCCACCCCGCGCAAGACGACCTCCGCCCCAGCCCTTGATTCCAATTCCGTGACCGAACTTTCCAAAAAAGACCTCAAAGCCGCCGCCGACGAACTGCTGAAGGCTGCTGCCGTCAAGAAACCCCGCACCGTTCGTGTGGTCAAGGCCGTCAAGCCCGGCCAGCCCGCCGCCGCTGAACAAGTCGCCGCCGCGCCCAAGGCCGAGAAACCCGTCAAAGAAGCCGCCAAGGAAACCACCGCCAAGCCGGCCAAGGCCACCGCCGCGCGCCCCGCCAAGACCGCGGCCGCCGAGAAGGAAGCGCCGGCCAAGAAGAAGCCCGGCCGCAAGCCCAAGGCCAAGGAGGCCGATGCCGAGGACGATTTCGTCGATGTCGACGCCGACGTCGAGGCTGAGTTCGCCGAAGAAGAAAGCCCTGCGCCCGAGGCCGCCGCCAGCGAGGAAACCGTCAAGGCCAAGCCGCTGCGCATCAAGGTCAGCAAGGCCAAGGAACGCGCGCTGATGAAGGAATTCGGCCTGGACGAGACCGTCCTGGGCGAGGAAGAAATGCAGGAGCGCCGCAACCGCCTCAAGCTGCTCATCAAGCTGGGCAAGACGCGCGGCTACCTCACCCACGCCGAGATCAACGACCACCTGCCCGACAAGCTGGTCGACGCCGAGACGCTGGAAGTCGTGGTCAGCATGCTCAACGACATGGGCGTGTCGGTCTACGAACAGACGCCTGATGCCGACACCCTGCTGCTCAACAGCAGCAGCGCCAGCGCCACCACGGAAGAGGAAGCCGAGGAAGAAGCCGAGGCTGCCCTCTCCAACGTTGACAACGAATTCGGCCGCACCACCGACCCGGTGCGCATGTACATGCGCGAGATGGGCACGGTCGAGCTGCTCACGCGCGAAGGCGAGATCGAGATCGCCAAGCGCATCGAAGGCGGCCTGATGGACATGATGGAGGCGATCTCCGGCTCGCCCGCCACCATCGCCGAGATCCTCAAGATGTCCGAGGAAATCCGCGAGGGCAAGGTCGTCATCTCCACCATCGTCGACGGCTTCTCCAACCCCAACGAGGCCGACGACTACGTGGCCGAAGAGGACTTCGACGAGTTCGACGAAGATGACGACGACGATGGCAAGGGCGGCTCGAAGGCGCTGACCAAGAAGCTCGAAGAGCTCAAGAACGAGGCGCTGCGCCGCTTCGGCAACATCGCCGAGTGGTTCGAGAAGCTGCACAAGGCCTACGACCGCGAAGGCTACGGCTCGGCCAACTACCACAAGGCCCAGAAGGCGCTCAGCGAAGAGCTGATGACGATCCGCTTCACCGCCAAGACCATTGAGCGCCTGTGCGACATGGTGCGCGCGCAGGTCGACGAGGTGCGTCGCAACGAACGCGAGCTGCGCAAGATCATCGTCGACAAGTGCGGCTACCCGCAGGACACCTTCATCGCCGAGTTCAGCGGCCGCGACGCCAAGGGCAACGTGGTGCGCTCGCACCTGCTCGACCTGGCGTGGTCCGAGGTGCAGGCCGACGCGAACAAGGCGTGGAGCGCCATCATGAGCCGCAACATCCCGCCGATCCAGGAACTGCAGCAGCGCCTGATCGACCTGCAGGCGCGCGTGGTGGTGCCGCTCGACGAACTCAAGGCCATCAACAAGCGCATGAACGCGGGCGAAATGTCCTCGCGCGACGCCAAGAAGGAAATGATCGAGGCCAACCTGCGCCTGGTCATCTCGATCGCCAAGAAGTACACCAACCGCGGCCTTCAGTTCCTACCTGATCCAGGAAGGCAACATCGGCCTGATGAAGGCGGTCGACAAGTTCGAATACCGCCGCGGCTACAAGTTCTCGACCTACGCCACGTGGTGGATCCGCCAGGCCATCACCCGCTCGATCGCCG
>JASGEH010000202.1:0-7800 GCA_047606565.1 Comamonas sp. | reverse complement strand
TGACTTTTGAGTTGACCGTGCTGGCCTGGACCCTGGTGCTGGCCCTGGTGCAGATCTTTCTTCCGGCCATGCTGCGCAACCGGGAAACCGGCCTGGACTACAACGCCGGCCCGCGCGACGACCCCGGGCCGCCGGTCGGCCGCGTCACCGGCCGGCTGCGGCGCGCACAGGCCAACCTGTTCGAGACGCTGCCGCTGTTTGCCGCGGCGATCCTGATCGCGCATGTGGCGGGCCGCAATGGCGAGCTCACGCACTGGGGCGCGCTGCTGTACCTGGCCGCGCGCGTGGTCTATGTGCCGCTCTATGCCTTCGGCGTGCCCAAGGTGCGTTCGCTGGCCTGGGGCATTTCGCTGCTGGGCCTGCTGCTGGTGCTGGCGGCCCTGCTGGCATGAGCGGCGAGGCAAGCGGCGCGCCGCGCCAGCGCATCGACAAGTGGCTGTGGGCGGCGCGTTTTTGCAAGACCCGCAGGCTGGCGGTCGAGGAACTCGACCATGGCCGGGTGCGGGTCAACGGCGTGGCGGCCAAGCCCTCGCGCGAGGTCCGCGCGGGCGACCAGGTCAGCCTGGTGCAGGCCGGCGTGACGCGCGTCGTCACGGTGCTGGGCGTCAGCGGCCAGCGCGGGCCGGCGCCGGTGGCGCAGCAGCTCTATGCCGAGACGCCCGAGAGCATCGCCGCGCGCGAGCAGGCCGCGCAGCAGCGCCGCCTAGCGCCCGAGCCGGCGCAAGCGCGCACCGAGGGCCGTCCCACCAAGCGCGACCGCCGCGAGATCGAGCGGCTGCGCGACAATGGCAGCCAGCCCGGCGGGCGCGATGCCTGGGGTGATCGCTGGTCGGCGCGCCTGCCATGAACAGATTGGGAACACGCGCGCTGTCTCGCCAGTGGGCCGGTCGAATTGAATAAGGAAGACACGCCATGAAATGGGAAGACAACCGCCGCTCCGACAACGTCGAGGACAGGCGTGGCAGCGGTGGCGGTGGGCCGGTGATCGGCGGACGCAGCATCGGCATCGGCACCATCGTGATCGCGCTGGTGGGCGGCTGGGTGCTGGGGGTCAATCCGCTGACCATCCTCAGCCTGCTCAGCGGCGGCACGCCGGTGGTGCAGCAGCAGAACACCCCCGCGCAGGCGCCGGCCGGTAGCGACCAGATGGCGCAGTTCGTCTCCACCGTGCTGGCCGACACCGAAGACGTCTGGAAAGAACAGTTCAGCGCCCAGGGCGGCACCTACAGCGATCCGCGCCTGGTGCTGTTCAGCGGCGCCACCAGCACCGCCTGCGGCACCGGCCAGTCGGCCATGGGGCCGTTCTACTGCCCGGGCGACCAGCGCGTCTACATCGACCTGTCGTTCTATGACCAGCTCAAGAACCAGCTCGGCGCGCCGGGCGACTTCGCCCAGGCCTATGTGATTGCCCACGAAGTGGGCCACCACGTGCAAAACCTGCTGGGCATCACTGGCAAGGTGGACCAGATGCGCGGCCGCGTCAGCGAGAAGGACTACAACGCCTTGTCGGTCAAGCTCGAACTGCAGGCCGACTGCTTCGCCGGCCTGTGGGCCAAGCACAGCCACATCACGTTGGAGCAGGGCGACCTGGAAGAGGCGCTGAACGCGGCCGCCAAGATCGGCGACGATGCGCTGCAGCGCGCCCAGACCGGCCAGGTCGTGCCCGACAGCTTCACCCACGGCAGCAGCGCGCAGCGCCAGCGCTGGTTCAGCCAGGGCTACCAGAGCGGCAGCATGAAGAGCTGCGACACCTTCTCGGCGGCCAGCCTGTAATCCGGACCGGGCGGTTCTGCCCGGCCACGCCAGGTCTCATTCCACCGGCGCAACGGCGCCTGGCGCCACGCCCCTTTGCGCGCACAGCGCCTCGACGGTGTCCTGCAGCGCCTGTACCTGGGCTTCCAGGGCGGCGAGGCGCTGCCGCAGGTTGGCGTCCTCGGGGCCCGGCGCGGTGGCTGGGCTTTCATCGGCCGGCGCTGCCGCCATATCGACCGGGCCGCACAGCAGGTGCGCCCAGCGCTGCTCGCGCGCGCCCGGCGCACGCGGCAGCCGTACCACCAGCGGGCCGCCCTTGTCCTCGGCGCGCTCGGCCAGTTCGTCG
This sequence comes from Comamonas sp., assembly GCA_047606565.1. GTDB lineage: Bacteria > Pseudomonadota > Gammaproteobacteria > Burkholderiales > Burkholderiaceae_C > Comamonas_F. The sequence continues at coordinate 5,702 of JASGEH010000202.1, read as the reverse complement.
AGGAAAGCCTCCACCGACGAGATGTCGGCGAAGCGGTGCCAACGCTCGGCGTTGAGCCGCAGTTCGCCGGCGGTCTGCGGGCCGCGCAGCATCAGCAGACCCAGCAGCGCCGCCGATTGCGAGGGCACGCCAACCACGCGCGTGAAGTTGTGCTCGTAGCGCGTGGTGCGCCCGCCGCTGCTCTCGATCACCAGGTCGAGCTGGCGCAGCGCGGCCAGCGCCTCCTGCGCCTCGTCCTCGCCCAGGTTGAGCAGCGGCGCGCGGCTGCTTTTCTGGTTGCAGCCGGCCAGCAGGCTGTTGAGCGTGAGCGGATAGCTGTCGGGGACGGTGCGGGCTTTTTCCATCAGCGTGGCGAGCACGCGGGCTTCGTGGGCGGTCAGGGGGCGCAGGGCGGGCATGGGCGGTTCCGGGTGGGTTTTGGAGGGCAGGGCGGCCAGCGCTTGGGCCTGGTGCGCGGGGGTCAAGCGGGCGGGTGGCCCCAAGGCTGGGATAATCCGCCCTCCGCGCCAGGCGGCCCGCCGTGGGCGGCCGCGATTTCCGGCCCGGCCGCCGCTTCGGCCGGCGCGCGTTTCCGCCCAAGCATGCCATGAAAAACATCGTCATCCTGATCTCCGGCACCGGCAGCAACATGGCCGCCATCGCCGCTTGCGCCGAGCGGGAGGACTGGGCCGGCCGGCTGGGCGCGCGCGTGGCCGCCGTCATCAGCAATCGCGCCGACGCCGCTGGCCTGGACTGGGCGCGCGCGCGCGGCATTGCCACCGCCGTGGTGGACCACCGGCCCCACCCCAGCCGTGCGTCCTTCGACGCCGCGCTGCGCGAGGCGGTCGATGCGCATGCGCCCGCGCTGGTGCTGCTGGCCGGCTTCATGCGCATCCTGACGCCGGGCTTCGTCTCGCATTACGCGGGGCGCCTGCTCAACATCCACCCGTCGCTGCTGCCGGCCTTCGCCGGGCTGGACACGCACCAGCGCGCCATCGACGCCGGCTGCAAGTTTGCCGGCGCCACGGTGCACGAGGTCACCCCCGTGCTCGACCACGGCCCCATCCTGGCGCAGGCCGCCGTGCCCATCCTGCCCGGCGACACGCGCGAGACCCTGGCCGCGCGCGTGCTGACGCAGGAGCACCTCCTCTATCCGCAAGCCGTGCGCGAGAAACTGCGCGCGCTCTGACCCACAATACCCGCCATGCATCCCAAAGTTCTGATTGACGCCTGTGGCGAGCTCGTCGAGCTCGTCCTCAAATTCGACCACCCGGCCGACGCCGTGGTCTCCCGCTACTTCCGCGAACACCGCGCGCTCGGCCCGCGCGAGCGCGCCACGCTGGCCGAGACGGCCTTCAACGTGTTGCGCCGCAAGACGCTGTACGAGGCACTGGTACTGGGCGCGCCCAAGGGCTCGGGCTCCAAGTGGCGGCGGCTGGCCATCCTCGCCTTCCACGGCCCGCGCGACTTCCTGAAAAGCGGCCTGACCGACGCCGAGCGGGCCTGGGTCGATGCCTGCGACAAGGTCGATGTCAAGAACGACAACTCGCTCATGGATCTGCACCGCCACAACCTGCCGGACTGGCTGGTGCAGCCGATCAAGGCGCAGCTCGGCGGCGAGGGGTTCTGGGCCTATGCCGATGTGGTCAACACGCCGGCGCCGCTGGACCTGCGCGTCAACACCTTCAAGGCCAAGCGTGCCGAGGTGCAGAAGGAACTGGCCAAGGCCGGCATCCAGAGCAGCGCCACGCCGTATTCGCCCTGGGGCTTGCGCATCGACGGCAAACCGGCGTTGACCAAGCTCGATGCCTTCACGCGCGGCGCCATCGAGGTGCAGGACGAGGGCTCGCAACTGCTGGCGCTGCTGCTCGACGCCAAGCGCGGCGAGATGGTGGCCGACTTCTGCGCCGGCGCGGGCGGCAAGACGCTGGCTATCGGCGCGGCCATGCGCAGCACCGGCCGGCTCTACGCCTTCGACACCTCGGCGCACCGGCTCGACGCGCTCAAGCCCCGGCTGGCGCGCAGCGGCCTGTCCAACGTGCACCCGGCGGCCATCGCCCACGAGCGCGACGAGCGCATCAAGCGGCTGGCCGGCAAGATGGACCGCGTGCTGGTCGATGCACCGTGCTCGGGCCTGGGCACGCTGCGCCGCAACCCCGACCTGAAGTGGCGCCAGTCGCCGCAGGCGGTCGAGGAACTGACGGCCAAGCAAGCCGCCATCCTGGCCAGCGCCGCGCGGCTGGTGAAGGCCGGCGGCCGGCTGGTCTACGCCACCTGCAGCGTGCTGCCGGCCGAAAACGAGACCATTGCGCAAGCTTTTGCGGCTGCGCACGGCGACTTCGAGCCGCTCCACGCGGCTGAACTCCTGGGCCAGCTCAAGGTCGAAAACGCCAGCAGCCTGTGCGCCGGCGAGAACGGCGAGTACCTGCGCCTGTGGCCGCAGCGCCACGGCACCGACGGTTTCTTCGCCGCCGTGTGGCAGCGCAAAGACTGACGCAGGCTGCATAAAATGACCGTTCCTTCCGGCGCCCGGGTGCCGGGCGGACGTTTTCCCGCACGGCAGTTCCGAGTGCATGTCTTGAGCCAGGCCGCCCCCCGGACGCGGGTGCCCTGGGAACCTGTTTGTCTGGAAGCCTGGCTGCCATGTTCGTGATCGATTCCCCCGTTTTCCACACCGTCCTGGAATGGCTGGCCGATGGCTTGCTGAACTTCAGCTGGTGGCAGATCGTGCTTTATGTGCTGGTGACGACCCACCTCACCATCGTCTCGGTCACCCTCTTCCTGCACCGCGCGCAGGCGCACCGCTCGGTTGACCTGCACCCGGCGGTGGCGCACTTCTTTCGCTTCTGGCTGTGGATCGGCACCGGCATGGTCACCAAGGAGTGGGTCGCCATCCACCGCAAGCACCACGCCAAGTGCGAGACCGAGGACGACCCGCACAGCCCGCAGACCCGGGGCATCGACGAAGTGTTCTGGCGCGGCGCCGAGCTCTACCGCGCCGAGGCCGGCAATGCCGAGACGCTGAAGAAGTTCGGCCACGGCACGCCCGACGACTGGCTGGAGCGCCAGGTCTACAGCCGCCACGCCGTGCTGGGCGTGAGCCTGATGCTGATCCTGAACGTGGCGCTGTTCGGCGCCATCGGCCTCACGGTCTGGGCCATCCAGATGGTCTGGATCCCGTTCTGGGCTGCCGGCGTGGTCAACGGCCTGGGCCACTACGTGGGCTACCGCAACTTCGAGGCGGCCGACGCCAGCACCAACCTCGTGCCCTGGGGCATCGTGATCGGCGGCGAGGAACTGCACAACAACCACCACACCTACCCGACCTCGGCCAAGTTCTCGGTCAAGCCCTACGAGTTCGACATCGCCTGGGGCTACATCGCGGTGCTGCAGAAGCTGGGCCTGGCCCGGGTGCGCAAGACGCCGCCGCGCCTCAAGCTCGGCCAGGCCCAGCCGGTGGCCGACGAGAAGACGCTGGAGGCCGTCATCGCGCACCGCTACGAGGTCATGGCCCACTATGCGCGCGACATGCGGCGCGCCTGCCAGGCCGAGATCGCCGTGCTCAAGGCCCGGGGCGCCGACATCGCGCTGCTGAAGGTGGCGCGCCGCTGGCTGCACCGCGACGACGACAAGGTGCCCGCCGCCGTGCGGCCGCGCCTGATCCAGGCCCGCGCCGAGCACCCCGTGCTCGACCAGATGCACGCCATGCGCGAGGAACTGCGCACCCTGTGGCAAAGCACCACGCGCAGCCGCGAGCAACTGGCGGCCGACCTGCAGGCCTGGTGCCACCGCGCCGAGGCCAGCGGCATCGCGGCGCTCAAGGAGTTCTCGCTGCGGCTGCGGTCGGTGCAGACTTGAAAAGATCGTGAACAGGTTCTAGCCCAGCCACGCCAGCAGCTGCCGCAAGACCCCGGGCCTGGGCGCGGCTTCGACCACCGCGATGCGCGCGGCGCCAGCCTCGCTGCTCAGCCGCAGCCAGGTGGGCAGGCCGTCCTCGCCGCCTTCGATCACATCGCCCGCTTCCAGCCGGTGCCGCGCCCGGACCAGCACCTGGCCCCAGACCTGCGGACCGGATTCGATGGCGACGCAACCCTCCACGCCCAGCAGCCATTGGCCCGGCACCAGGCACAGCGGGGTGGGGTCGGTCCCGATGGCGAGGACGGTGGCACGCGCGCCAGGGGCCAGCCGGGCCTGCCAGGACTGGGCGGTGGGTACGGCTTCGGCCTTTGCGATGCCGGATGGCGGGCGGGCTGCGCGGCGGACTGAAAGGGGGCTCGATGCGGCCAGAAAAGCGCGGGACATGGGGGACTCCGGTCAGGTGACGACAATGACCGAAAGCTTAGAAAATGCCGTCTCGACCGAACAGGCACAGCCCGCGGGCGCCTGAACCGTAACAGGTCGATTGACGGGGCGGCTGTCATGCCCCGATTGCGGTCCAACTGTATCTGTCAGCCCTGCCCGGACCGGGGCATCATGCTGCTCTCTCTCCAGCCTTTGCCTTCTCTGTTCCATGCTCAGCCCGCAAGACGTCGGCACATTGCCGCTGTACCGCCAGATCGCCCGTCACTACGAACAGGCCATGGCCAGCGGCAGCCTGCGCCCCGGCATGCAGATGCCCTCGGTGCGCGAGCTGCGGCAGCGCCACGGCGTGAGCCTGTCGACCGCGCTGCAGATGCTGCGCCACCTGGAAGAACGGGGCCTGGTCGAGGCCCGCGAGCGGGTCGGCTACTTCGTGCGGGTGCCGGTCGAGTCGGCCATGGCGCATTTGCCGGCTGCGCGCGAACCGGACCTGCGCCGGCCGCTGCCGCCGGACGCGCAGGTGTTCACCGGCATCAACGAGCGCATTTCCGTCATCCTCGAGAAAGCCCGGCTGGCCGCGCCGCACGCGGTCGACCTGGGCAACGCGATGCCCGCGCCCAGCCTGTTCGACGCCACCGCGCTCAACCGGCTGGCGACGGCCCTGCTGCGCGAACAGCCCGACATCCTGGTGCACGGTTTCTCCACGCCGACCACGCACACCGAGTTCCAGCACGCCATGGCCCACCATGCGCTGGGCTTCGGCATGGCGATCGCCCCGCATGAAGTCGCCGCCACCCACGGCAACTCCGAGGCCGTCAACCTGGCGCTGGAGGCGGTGGCACAGCCCGGCGACGTCATCGCGGTGGAGTCGCCCACCTTCTACGGCGTCCTGCAGACCATCGAGGTGCAGCGCATGCGCGCGCTGGAGATCCCGTGCAGCCCGCAGACCGGCATCTCGCTGGAGGCGCTGGAGCTGGCCATCCGCACCGAGCCGCGGCTGAAGGCGGTCGTGGTGGTGCCGCACCTGCAGATGCCGCTGGGCTGCAGCATGCCCGATGCGCACAAGGAAAAGCTGGTGCGACTGTGCGCCGCGAACGGCATCGCGCTGATCGAGGACGACATCTACCGCGAATTTGTCGAGACCGACCAGACGCTGCGCCCCGCCAAGGCCTGGGACGCGCCGGGCGGGCAGGGCTGCGTGATCTACTGCGCCTCGCTCAGCAAGAGCTTCGCGCCCGGTCTGCGGCAGGGCTGGATCAGCGCGGCGCGCTGGCAGTCGCGGGTCCAGATGCTGGGCTTCGCGCGCACCCGCAATATCCAGTCCTGGTCGCAATTGCTGGCCGCCCGCAGCATCGATTCACCGGCCTACCTGCGCCACCTGCGGCGCATGCGTACCCAGTTGCGCGTGCAGCGCGAACAGGCCG
>JASGEH010000201.1:0-12126 GCA_047606565.1 Comamonas sp. | reverse complement strand
CCCGTCCAGGCGGCCGTGGCGTCGACCGACCCCGTGGCCGCCGCGCCGGCTGCGGGCCCCGGCACGGGCGGCAATGCGCACCGGCACGGCGCGCATTGCCGCCCGTGCCGGGGCCCGCAGCCGGCGCGGCGGCCACGGGGTCGGTCGACGCCACGGCCGCCTGGACGGGAGAGGCTTCGGAAGAAGAAGGGAAATCGCTCATGGCGGATGGCCCTGGCCGCGACCAAGGCACGAAAAAATGGAACCCGCGATCATGCCAGACTCGCTGGCACCCGCGCCGCTGGTTCTTGGCGGTGCGTGGACGATGGCCTGTCTTGCCCCCTCCCCCCTCGCGGGGGAAGGTTGGGGAGAGGGGAGAATGTGTCGACTCAACACCTGCTCAAAGAACATCAACAAGCCTCTCAGGCCGGCTCCATCCCCTGCCCCCGCTTGATGGCCGCGGCCTCGGGCGAGGCCAGAAAGTCGACCAGCGCGCGCACCGCCTGCGGCTGCTGGCTGGTGGCGGCCAGGCCAGCGGAAAACAGCGTCACGACCTGGATCGCCTCGGGCAGCGGGCCGACCACGCGGATGCCCGGCAGGTTCAGCAGTTCGCTGAGCTGCTGGAAACCCAGCTCGACCTCGCCCCTGGCAACCAGCGAGCCCACCGGCACGCCCGGGGGCGCCTGCACGATACGGCCCTGGATCTCGTCGGCCAGGCCCCAGCGCTCGAACAATTTGGCCAGATAGACGCCGCTGGGCCCGGTCGAATAGCTCAGCGTGCGGGCGGCCTGCACGGCCTGCCGGACCGCCTCCTCGCTGCCGATATCGGGCACCGGCGCGCCTTCGCGCACCGCCACGGCGACGCCGGACTTCACCAGGTCGACCCGGCTGCCGGCCACCACGTGGCCCGAGGCGACCAGCTTGTCGATCGCGTTGGACGCCAGGATCACCGCATCGAAGGCCTCGCCCGCCTCGACTCGCCGGGCGGCATCGACGCCGCCCACCGACTCCAGCGCGACCTCGACGCCCGCGTCGCGGCGGTAGCGCTCGACCAGCTCGGTCAGCAACTGGCGCGTGGCCATGGAAGAAATGATGCGCAGGGGAGATGCCATGGGATTTGCCTCGTGTCTCGTGAATGATGGAACGGCGCGGCCGCCGCCTGGCGCGAATTTAAACGCGGACGCGCCCGCTGGCCCGCCTGGAAATGCCATCTCTGATATACCGGGCCGATGCGGGATGTACGATGCGGCCTTATCCAGCCTCCCGCCTCCAGCGCCTGCGCATCGACACCATGAACGCACCGACCTTGCCCACCTTCGACGACGTGGCCGCCGCGGCCCAGCGGATCGAGGGCGTGGCCCACCGCACGCCGGTCCTGAGCTCGCGCACCCTCGATGCCCAGCTCGACGCCCAGGTCTTCTTCAAGTGCGAGAACCTGCAACGCATGGGCGCCTTCAAGTTCCGAGGCGCCTTCAACGCGCTCTCGCGCTTCAGCGAGGCACAGCGCAAGGCCGGCGTCATCGCCTTCTCATCGGGCAACCACGCGCAGGCCATCGCGCTGTCGGCGCGGCTGCTGGGCATCCCCGCCACCATCGTCATGCCCGAGGACGCGCCGGCCATGAAAGTCGCCGCCACGCGCGAATACGGCGCCACCCTCGTGCTCTACGACCGCTACACCCAGGACCGTGAAGCCATCGGCCGCGAACTGGCCGCCCAGCACGGCTACACGCTGATCCCGCCCTACGACCACCCGGACGTCATCGCCGGCCAGGGCACGGCGGCGCTGGAACTGTTCGAGGAAGTCGGCGAACTCGACGCGCTGTTCGTGCCGCTGGGCGGCGGCGGCCTGCTGGCCGGCACGGCGCTGGCCAAGTCGGGCCGCTCGCCCGCCTGCGCCCTGTACGGCGTCGAGCCCGAGGCCGGCAACGACGGCCAGCAGTCGCTGCGCAGCGGCGCCATCGTCCACATCGAGCCGCCGCGCACCATCGCCGACGGCGCGCAGACCCAGCACCTGGGCCAGCTCACCTTCCCCATCATCCAGCGCGAAGTCACCGACGTGCTCACCGCCACCGACGCGCAGCTCGTCGAGCGCATGCGCTTCTTCGCCGAGCGCATGAAGCTCATCGTCGAGCCCACCGGCTGCCTGGGCGCCGCCGCAGCTGTGCAGCTCAAGGAACAGTTGCGCGGCAAGCGCGTGGGCGTGCTGGTGAGTGGCGGCAATGTGGACATCACCAGCCTGGGGCGCTATTTCGCCGGTTGAATCCCCTGGATTGAACCGGGGCCATGGCCGCGGTTCGCACGAGCGCACGCGCAGGCTTGGCTCGGCATTGCCACCGGGTCTTTTTGGATGGATACTTGATCCGAGTCGCCTGCACGCGACCCGCCGCCCCCTCCCCACACCGCGCCACATCCATGTTGCTCGATGAACTGACCGCCCGCAGAATCGCCATCACCCAACTGGGCGAACGATACGGCGCGCGACATATCCGGGTGTTCGGATCGGTGGCGCGGGGCGAGGACCGGCCGGACAGCGATGTGGATTTCCTCGTCGAGTTCGATCCGGGCTACGACCTTTTTTCACAACGCCTGCCCTTGGCTCGAAAACTGGCCGAACTGCTGGGCCGCCCCGTCGACTTGCTGCCCGAGCACGAACTCAATCCGCGCCTGCGCGACCACATCCTCAAGGAAGCCGTGGCGCTATGAATAGGCCAGCCCAGCGCTGGCAAGCCCATGCCTTGCACATCCTCGATGCCATCGCCAGGATCAGACGCATCCAGGCGCGGGGCGACCTCACCCAGGACGAAGTCCTCTACGACGCCGCGCTGCGCAACCTGCAGACTCTTTCCGAAGCCACGCAGCACCTGCCGCCGGCGCAAAAGGCCGCCTACCCTCAAATACCGTGGCGCGACATCAGCGGCTTTCGCAACATCCTGGTCCACAACTACATGGGCGACATCGACGCCCGGACCGTAGCTGCCGTCATCGACACGCACCTGCCCACGCTGGAGCGCAGCATACGGTCCATGCTTGCGCAGGAGAGCGGCGGCGCGCACGCAAGCACGCCAGCAGCATGAACTAGCCTTGAATGGCTCTTCAGCGCCCCACCATGTTCTCCGGCACCACCCATTGGTCGAACTGCTCGGCCGTGAGGTGGCCGGAGGCGATGGCGGCTTCGCGCAGGCTAGTGCCTTCCTTGTGCGCCTTCTTGGCGATGAAGGCGGCCTTGTCGTAGCCGATGTGGGTGTTGAGCGCGGTCACCAGCATGAGCGAGCTTTGCACCAGTTGCGTGATGCGCTCGCGGTTGGGCTCGATGCCGACGGCGCAGTGGTCGTTGAAGCTGACGAAGCCGTCGGCCAGCAGGCGCACGCTCTGCAGGAAGTTGTGCGCGACCAGCGGGCGGAACACGTTGAGCTCGAAGTTGCCCGAGGCGCCGCCGAAGTTGATCGCCACGTCGTTGCCGAACACTTGCGCCGACAGCATGGTGGCCGCCTCGCTCTGCGTGGGGTTGACCTTGCCGGGCATGATGGACGAGCCGGGCTCGTTCTCGGGGATGCTGAGTTCGCCGATGCCGCTGCGCGGGCCGCTGGCCAGCCAGCGCACGTCGTTGGCGATCTTGGTGAAGCTGGCCGCCAGCGTCTTGAGCGCGCCGTGCGCGTGCACCAGCGCGTCGACCGAGGCCAGCGACTCGAACTTGTTGGGCGAGGTCACGAAAGGCAGGCCGGTCAGCGCCGCCAGCTCCTGCGCCACGCCCTCGGCATAGCCCTTGGGCGCGTTCAGGCCGGTGCCCACCGCCGTGCCGCCCAGCGCCAGTTCGTACAGATGCGGCAGCGCGTCGCGCACGTGCTTCTCGCCATGCGCCAACTGCGCGACCCAGCCCGAGAACTCCTGGCCCAGCGTCAGCGGCGTGGCGTCCTGCAAGTGGGTGCGGCCGATCTTGACGATGCCGTCGAAGGCCTGCGCCTTCTGCTCCAGCGTGCCCTTGAGCTTGGCGATGGCCGGCAGCAGCTTGTGCGTGAGCGCCTCCACGGCGGCGACGTGCATGGCGGTCGGGAACACGTCGTTGCTGGACTGGCTGCGGTTGACGTCGTCGTTGGGGTGCACCACGCGGGCCTCGCCGCGCTCGCCGCCCAGCAGTTCGCTGGCGCGGTTGGCCAGCACCTCGTTGACGTTCATATTGGTCTGCGTGCCCGAGCCGGTCTGCCAGACCACCAGCGGGAACTCGTCCGGGTGCTTGCCGGCCAGCACCTCGTCGGCGGCGGCGATGATGGCGTTGGTCTTCTTCTCGTCCTGCAGGCCCAGCGCGTGGTTGACCTTGGCAGAGGCGCGCTTGACCAGCGCCAGCGCGCGGATGATCTCCTGCGGCTGCCGCTCGCCCGAGATGTCGAAGTTCTGCAGCGAACGCTGGGTCTGCGCGCCCCACAGCTTGTCAGCCGGGACTTCGATGGGGCCAAAAGTGTCTTTCTCGATCCGTGTGGACATGGGTCGCTTGCCTTCTCTCGTTACCTGATGGGATGGGTTGTTAAAGCGCGAAAAAAGGAATCATACGCATCTTCAAACCCAACAAATGTTATTGCCGACGCAGGCGGGCGATTTCACTAAACTCGGCCGGCGCTTTTTCCGGGCACGAGGCCTCCGCCAGCGGCGGTGTCCACTCTACAGACCTTCAAAAGACCCCACGATGACCACCACGATCAAGCGCGACGACCTCATCGAGAGCATCGCCGCGGCCCTGCAGTACATCAGCTACTACCACCCCGCCGACTACATCGCCCACCTCGCCCGCGCCTACGCGCGCGAGCAGAGCCCGGCGGCCAAGGACGCCATGGCGCAGATCCTGACCAACTCGCGCATGAGCGCCACCGGCCAGCGCCCGATCTGCCAGGACACCGGCATCGTCAACGTCTTCCTCAAGGTCGGCCTGGACGTGCGCTTCGAGGGCTTTGCCGACGGCCTGGACGCGGCCATCAACGAAGGCGTGCGGCGCGGCTACAACCACCCGGACAACACCCTGCGCGCCTCGGTCGTGGCCGACCCGCAGTTCGCCCGCAAGAACACCAAGGACAACACCCCGGCGGTGATCTTCACCGAGCTGGTGCCGGGCGACAAGCTCGACATCACCGTCGCGGCCAAGGGCGGCGGCAGCGAGAACAAAAGCAAGATGGCCATGCTCAACCCGAGCGACTCCATCGTCGACTGGGTGCTCAAGACCGTGCCCACCATGGGCGCCGGCTGGTGCCCGCCGGGCATGCTCGGCATCGGCATCGGCGGCACCGCCGAGAAGGCCGTGCTGATGGCCAAGGAGTCGCTGATGGACGACCTCGACATGTACCAGCTGCTGGAAAAAGCCGGCAAGCGCGAGACCCTCACGCAGGTCGAGGAACTGCGCCTGGAACTCTACGAGAAGGTCAACGCGCTGGGCATCGGCGCCCAGGGCCTGGGCGGCCTGACCACGGTGCTCGACGTCAAGATCCAGATGTACCCCACCCACGCGGCCAGCAAGCCGGTCGCCATGATCCCCAACTGCGCGGCCACGCGCCACGCCCATTTCGTGATGGACGGCACAGGCCCCGTCTACCTGCCCGCGCCCAGCCTGGACCTGTGGCCCGACGTCAACTGGGCGCCCGACTACAACAAGAGCCAGCGGGTCGACCTCGACACCCTCACCAAGGAACAAGTCGCCAGCTGGAAGCCCGGCGACACCTTGCTGCTCAACGGCAAGATGCTGACCGGCCGCGACGCCGCGCACAAGCGCATCCAGGACATGCTGGCCAAGGGCGAGCCGCTGCCGGTGGACTTCACCAACCGCGTGATCTACTACGTCGGCCCGGTGGACCCGGTCAAGGACGAAGCCGTCGGCCCGGCCGGCCCGACCACCGCCACGCGCATGGACAAGTTCACCGACATGATGCTGGAGCAGACCGGCCTGATCGCCATGATCGGCAAGGCCGAACGCGGCGCCATCGCCATCGAGAGCATCAAGAACCACAAGTCGGCCTACCTGATGGCCGTGGGCGGCGCCGCCTACCTGGTCAGCAAGGCGATCAAGAACGCCCAGGTGGTGGGTTTTGCCGACCTCGGCATGGAAGCCATCTACGAGTTCGACGTGGTCGACATGCCCGTCACCGTGGCGGTGGACGCCGGCGGCACCAGCGCCCACATCGCCGGCCCCGCGCTCTGGCAGCAGAAGATCGCCTCCGGCGAGTACAAGGTGCTGGACCTGGCCCCGGCCTGAGCTTCGGCCATGAAGCGCGCGCGGGCCGCCCCCGGCCCGGCGCGGGCGGAAACCCTGTCGGCGACAATGTCGTATTGCATATGATTTGCAATAACTGGCATGATCTTGCGCTGTTTCCGGACCCCTCACAAGGACGCGCTTCATGGCCATGAACGAGCAGAGCAGCCCCAACCTGACCCCCAGCGGATACGCCGGCCGCGCCACGCCCACCCGCCACGGCATGCGGCTGGACGTGGACGAGCAGTACACCGCCTGCGGCCGCCCGCGCTCGCGCTGGAGCGACCTGGGCTTCCAGGACCTGAGGGACGACGAGGCCTTCATCGTCTGGCTCTACCGCTGCTGGCAGCACAACGAGCCCACCCCCTACATCACCGAGCACCGGCTCTCCGGCCTGCTGCGCCACGACCGGCTGCACGCGCTGATCGACCGCCTGCTGGCCCTGTACAAGGCCTACGGCCGCGACCCCGCCATGGAGCAGCCGCTGCTGGGCATGCCGCTGCTGACCTGGCGCGAGGAAACACTGCTGAACATGCTGGCGCCGCACCCCGTCACCATCGGCGCCGACTGCGACGAACTGGCGCGGCAGTGCTTCGAATCGCTGCTCGGCCACGGCGTCGAGATCCGCCTGACGCAGGAGATGACGCGCGGCGGCCGCGACGCGCTCGAACTCGCCATCGCCCGCAAGCTCGGCGGCGGCTGGTGCGGCTGCGAGTAAGAACGTGGTGACAACCTAGCCGAACATCCCGGCCAGGTGGTCGAGTAACGCACGCTAGGCCAGCGCCACGCCACCCCAGCGCGCACACGGGAACTGGTCCCCGTCCTGGGGCGCCCGCAAGCCTGGAAGAGACGCTCGAACAGGCGCTGCGCGAGCAGCCCCCGGCCACCGCCCCCTGCGGCCAGGCGTTGCCTGCGGACTGGACAGCTACGCGGACTGAGCGAGAGAGGATGACTAGCATGGACGCAAGCACTGCGGCACGGATGCACAATAGCGTTCCACGCTCCCCACCCGATTGCCGCCGCCCACCATGCCCACGCCGCTCGCCCCTTTGCCGTTACCGGATTCCCCCGAACGCCCCGCCCCCATCGGCGTCTTCGACAGCGGCATCGGCGGCCTGAGCGTGCTGCAGGCGCTGCGCGCCGCGCTGCCGCACGAGGATTTCGTCTATTTCTCCGACGGCGCCCACGCGCCCTATGGCGAGCGCGGCGACGACTTCGTGCTGGCGCGCAGCACGGCCGTCGCGCGGCAACTGGCCGAGTCGCACGGCATCAAGGCCCTGGTGGTGGCCTGCAACACCGCCACGGCGGCGGCGATCGAGGACCTGCGCGCCCGCCACCCCGCGCTGCCGCTGGTGGGTGTGGAGCCCGCGCTCAAGCCCGCCGTCGCCGCCAGCCGCACCCGCCGCGTGGGCGTGGCGGCCACCCAGGGCACCTTGCGCAGCGAGAAACTCCAGCGCCTGCTTGCCAGCCTGGCCGGCCAGGCCGACTTCGTGCTCCAGCCCTTCACCGGCCTGGCGCTGGCGCTCGAGCGCAGCGTGGCCGTCGATGCGCGCGACCCGGATGCCCTGGCCGCCAGCGCGCGCGAGATCGACGCGCTGATCCGGCAGAACCTCGCCGACATGGGCCCGTTCGGTGCCGCCCCCGGCCAGATCGACACCCTGGTGCTGGGCTGCACCCACTACCCTTTCGCGCACCAGCGCTTCCAGGCGCTGGCCGGCGGCCAGACGCTGCTGCTGGAGACCGGCGCGCCGGTCGCCCGGCAAACGCAGCGCCTGCTCGCGGCGCAGGGCCTGCTGCAGCCCGACACGCGCCACGCCGGCACCGTCGTGCTGGCCAGCAGCGGGCCGCTGCACGTCGTGCAGACCGCCGCCCGACGCTGGCTGGGGCTGGACGCAGCTCAACTGCCGCAAGTGCTGCACGCCGCGCCGGCCGCCTGATCGCTGGGCCGGCGCTCCACCAGATCTGGCGTGATACCGCTGAAAACCGCTCTGCTATGCTGGCCCCGGCGCGCCAGCCCAGGGCATGTCATCCATGGCTCGGCCCCAGCGCCGCCTTCCGATTCCCCATCGACAGGAGTCTTCCATGCCCTTGCCCGATGATCTCGCGTCCGACCTTCAGGCCCTGGTCCCCGGAAAAGCCACGCCCGCCGGCAGCACCCGACGCAGCGCGCTGCACCTGGCGCTGGGCGTGGGCTATGCCGCCAGCGTGCTGCCCGCGCTGGCGCAGTCCGCCATCCAGACCGATGCGCAAGGGCTGGAAAGCGGCCCCGTGACCATCGACGTGGACGGCTTCGCCCTGCGCGCCTACCGTTCCAAACCCGCCGGCAAAACCGGCCTGCCGGTGGTGCTGGTGCTGCAGGAAATCTTCGGCGTACACGCCTACATCGCCGACGTCACGCGCCGGCTGGCCCGGCAAGGCTACCTGGCGATCGCGCCCGACCTGTTCCAGCGCCAGGGCGACCCCACGCAATACACCGAGATCGCCCGCCTGTCGGCCGAACTGGTCGCCAAGGTGCCCGACGCGCAGGTGCTGGGCGACCTCGACGCCGCCGTGCGCTGGTCCGCCAGCGACGGCGGCAACCCGCGCAAGCTCGGCATCACCGGCTTTTGCTGGGGCGGCCGCCAGGTCTGGCTGTATGCCGCACACAACCCCGCGGTGAAGGCCGGCGTGGCCTGGTATGGCCGCCTGCAGGGCAACGCCACGCCGCAGACGCCGCGCCACCCCATCGACGTGGCCGGCGAGCTGAAGGCGCCGGTGCTGGGCCTGTACGGCGGCGCCGACACCGGCATCCCGGTGACCAGCATCAACGCCTTCAAGGACGCGCTGGCCGCCTCCGGCAACCCGGCCGCCGCCGCCTCCACCTTCGTGCTCTACCCGCAGGCGCCACACGCCTTCCATGCCGACTACCGACCCAGCTACCGCGCCGAAGCCGCGCAGGATGGCTGGCAGCGCGCGCTGGCGTGGTTCCGGCAGCACGGCGTCGCTTAAGGAAGCAGCGCAACCATGGCCCCGCATCTCTTCATCATCACCGGCGCCTCGCGCGGATTGGGTCTGGCGCTGGCCGAGCAGTTGCTGCGCCCTGGCCACCAGTTGCTGTGCCTGTCGCGCAAGACCAGCGAGGCCCTGCAACTCGCCGCCGCCCAGGCCGAGGTGGGCCTGGAGCAGTGGCCGCAGGACCTGTCGCTGGGCGGCGAGGCCGCCGTGCGGCTGGAGGGCTGGCTGGCGGCGCTGCCGCACCCGCCGCTGCAAAGCGCCACCCTCATCAACAACGCGGGCATGGTCCCGCACATTGGTCCGCTCGGTGAGCTTCCGGCCAACGACATCGCCCTGGCGCTGCGCGTGGGCATCGAGGCGCCCATGCAACTGACGGCCGCCTTCCTGCGCGCCACGCAGGGCTGGGACGCCACGCGGCGGCGGGTACTCAACATTTCTTCGGGGCTGGGGCGGCGGCCCATGGCCTCGCAGGCCGCCTACTGCGCGGCCAAGGCGGCGCTCGACCATTTCACCCGCTGCGTCGCGCTGGAGGAAGTGCTGCGCCCCAACGGCGCCCAGGTCTGCGCGCTGGCGCCGGGCGTGATCGACACCGACATGCAGGTGCAGATGCGCAGCGAGGCCAGCGGCCCCTTTCCCGACCGTGCGCGCTTCGAGCAACTCAAGCATGAAGGCCTGCTGACGGCGCCCGGCGAAGCCGCCCGCCAGATCCTGGCCTACCTGGAGCGGGCCGACTTCGGCTCGCGGCCGGTGGCCGACATCCGCGAACTCTGAACTCTGAAAAGGACGACGGGCTTCAGACCGTCGAAGCGCTTTCGCCGCGCTCGGCCTTCTGGCCGCGCACCACCAGCACCGGAATGCTGGCGCGGCCCAGCACCCGCAGCGTCTCGCTGCCCAGCAGCAGCTTTTCCAGGCCCTGGCGGCCGTGCGAGGACATCACGATGAGGTCGGCGCCGATCTCGCGCGCGGTGTCCAGGATGCCCTCGTGCACCACGTGCTGCTCCACCACCCGGCGCTGCGGCGTCACCCCCAGCGACTGCACCAGCGCCTCGGCCTTGTCGAGCGCGGCCTTGGCGTTGGCGTTGGCGGCGGCCAGGTACTCGACCTGCCCATAGGCGAAGTCGGCGCCCACGCCCGTGAACGGATAGCTGTCGACCACGCAGACCAGCGTCAGCGTGCCATCGAAGGCCTTGACCAGCTCGACGGCCCGGGCGGCGGCCTGCAGGGCCGTGGCGGAGCCGTCGACCGGCAGCAGGATGTTCTTGAAAGACATGGCGTACTCCTTGGATGCAGGGTCACGAAAAACCGGGCGCCGCGCGGTGGCCCGCGCTGCTGACATCGTGCCGAGCCGCTTTCGGTTTGTCAAAAACGTCAGGACCGGCAAGGCCGTGCCCGCCCCCAATCTAACGGCATTCACCGACGCAATGCCGGGCCGGCCGGCAGGCGCGCCGGTATTTCGCACCCGCTTGTCGCAGATCAAACCCAGGCGTCCGCAGTCCCCCCTTCTCCACGCATTAACATGAGCGCCAATTTACAAACAAAAAGACACGCGACACAAATCTCCCCACAGGCGCTCCGTCATACTGCGTCTCGCACAACATCTTTACAAACCGATAGCAGGCGCTGCCCGGCATTTGAAGCCGCTGCCGCACCAGCCCCGCCCGGTTCCGCCTTCCTCGTCCAGCGATTTCCATGACCCTCGTGATCCGTCCCGCCCGCCTTGCCAAGCTCGTGCTGGCCCTCCTGGTGCTTGTACTCGTCGCCTGGGGCATCAAATCCTATTTCTTCCCGGCCGCTCCGGTGCAGAACTACATCACCACCGAGGTTCGGCGCGGCAACATCGAAGACACGGTGCTGGCCACGGGCACCCTGGAGGCCTACAAGCTGGTGAACGTCGGCTCCCAGGTCTCGGGGCAGGTCAAGTCACTGAAGGTGCAGCTGGGCGACATGGTCAAGGCCGGGCAGTTGGTGGCCGAGATCGACTCGGTGACCCAACAGAACAACGTGCGCAACACTGAGGCCGCGCTGGCCAGCGCCCAGGCGCAACTGCAGGCCGCGCAGGTCGCGCTCAAGCAGGCCCGGCTGGTCCTCCAGCGCCAGCAGCAGTTGCGCGCGCAGGACGCCATCTCGCAAGCCGACTTCGAATCGGCGCAGGCCGACTACGAATCGGCGCAGGCCGCCGTCAACACCGGCAAGGCACAAGTCACGCAGGCCGGCATCGTCGCCGACACCGCGCGCGTGAACCTGGGCTACACCCGCATCACCTCGCCGATGGACGGCCAGGTCGTCGCCATCGTGACCGAGGAAGGCACCACGGTGAACGCCAACCAGTCGATTCCGACCATCATCAAGGTCGCCAACGTCGGCACCATGACGGTCAAGGCGCAGATCTCCGAGGCCGACGTGCCCAGCGTGCAACCCGGCCAGAAGGTCTACTTCACCATCCTGGGCGAGCCCGACAACCGCTACAACGCCCAACTGCGCGCCATCGAACCCGGCCCCGACTCGCTCAGCGACAGCTCGTCGAGCTCCAGCAGCTCCAGTTCGTCGAGCTCCTCGTCGAGTTCGTCGTCGAGCACGGCGATCTACTACAACGGCCTGTTTGACGTGCCCAACCCCGAACGCAAGCTGCGCATCTCCATGACCGCGCAGGTCTACATCGTGCGCGGCGAGGCGCGCGACGCGCTGATGCTGCCCTCGGCCGCGCTGGGCCGGCGCAGTCAAAACGGCCAATACACCGTGCGCGTGCTCGACGCCCAGGGCCAGCCGCAGGAGCGCCGCATCACCGTGGGGCTCAACAACAACGTCACCGCCGAGGTCAAGGAAGGCCTGGCCGAGGGCGACCGCGTGGTGCTGGGCGACGGCTCCATGGCCGGCAGCGCCGCGCCGCAACGCCGCATGCCCAACCCGCCCGGCGGCATGCGCCT
>JASGEH010000200.1:0-17097 GCA_047606565.1 Comamonas sp. | reverse complement strand
TCGGCGGCGAGTTGCTTGAGGCGGATGGCGGTCGCCAGCCCGCCCGGGCCGGCGCCGACGACGACCACGTCGTATTCCATGGACTCGCGCGGGCCGTATTGTTCGAGCAGTGCTTGTGGGGTCATCGGGGGGACATCCTTGGGGTCGGGGAAAACGCGGCACGAGGCTAAAGCGAATGAACTCAAGAGCCTGCCAACACAACACCGCTGAACATCCAGGATCAATCCGCCTGATGCAAATCAACAGCGCCACCGGTGTTGGCGCGCCGGCGGCGCCGGCGCTCGCATCATGCGCAACATGAACCCAGCGTCACGCACCCCCCTCGAAGGCCTGAACCTGCGGGCCTTGCGGGCCTTCACCCTCGTCTGCCAGTGCGGCTCCGCCACCGAGGCAGCGCGCACGCTCGGGGTCACACCAGCGGCCATCAGCCAGTTCATGGCCTCGCTGGAAAAGGAACACGGGCTGGCGCTGTTCGACCGGCGCGTGCGGCCGCCCCGGCCCAACGCCGCTGGCGCGGCGCTGCTCAAGCAGGCCGGTCCGCTGCTCGACCACGCCGAGGCCGTCATCCGCCACGTGCGCGCAGCGGCGGCCTCGCAACCGGCGCTGCGGGTCGGCTCCACCGAAACCTTCTGCGGCACCTTCGCCGCCGGCCTGCTCGACGCGCTGCGCGAGGGCTTCCACGACATCGCCTTCGTCTGCGGCGCCTCGGCCACGCTACACGACCAATTGCGCGCCCGCGCGATCGACATCGCCATCTTCACCGTCGAGCCCGAAAACCCCCAGGACCGCGCCGACCTGGTCATCGAGCCGCTGTTCTCCGAAGTCTTCCTGCTGGCGGCACCCCGCCACTTCGCCGCCGCCGGCTCGGCGGCGCCCGCCGTGGCCACCCTCACCGGGACGCTCGACCTGATCCGCTATTCGGACCAATGCGAACTGGGCGCCCAGATCGAGCGCTACCTGCGCCATGTCAGCATCGACAGCCCCTGGCGCTACGCCTTCGACACCTCCCGGCCCATCCTCTCGCTGGCCGCCGCCGGCCTGGGCTATGCCGTGACCACACCGCTGTGCCTGTGGCAATCGCGGCAGCACTTCGACGAGTTGCAGATCGTCGCGCTGCCACCGGCCGATTGTGGCCGCCGCAGCTTTTCCATCGCCTGCCGCGCGGGCACATTCGAGGCCGAGCTTCCCCGCATCCGCCGCCAGGTCCTGTCGCAGTTGCACGGCGAGATCCGGGCCACGCTGGCCGGCCGACTGCCGAACTGTCCGGCGGTGTTGTTCCCCTGAGAACCCAGCCAGTCGCGCCGCGCAAATTCGGCGGCGCTGCTGCTATTGATCGTGGCTACTTATATTGAAGGCCACGCGTGAATGCCGGCGGAAACTCCGAGCACCACTTGCAACAGGAAAGAAAACCGTGAACACATACGACGTGATTGTCATCGGCGCTGGCGTCATCGGTAGCTCGGTCGCATTCCACCTCGCCCGGCTCGGCGCCGGCAAGGTCCTCGTGATCGAGCGCGGCGGCATCGGCGAAGGCACCACCTCGCAGTCGTCGGGCATTCTTCGCACCCATTACTCGGTGCGCGAAAACGTGGAGCTGGCCCGCCAGTCCTGGTCCGTCTTCAACGATTTCCCGGCCTACCTGGGCGATGCCGAGGCCGCCTGCGGCCTGGTCAAGTGCGGCTACATGATCGTCGCCCCGGAAGGCGACAAGCTCGCGCCCCTGCAAGCCGCGCTGCAGCAGCAGCGCGAGCAGGGCATCGCGCTGGAAACCCTGTCGCAGGCGCAGGCCCGCGAACTGCTGCCGATTGCCCGCTTCGACGACGCCGCGCTGATCGGCTTCGAGCCCGAGGCCGGCTTCGCCGACGCCTACCTGGTCGCCACCAGTTTCGCGCGCGCCGCCCGCCGCCAAGGCGTCACCATCAAGGAGAACACCAGCGTGCGCCAACTCCTGATCGAGCAGGGCAAAGTGGTGGGCGTGTCCACCTCGGCCGGCGACTTCAAGGCAGCAACCGTCATCAGCACGCAGAACATCTGGACGCCTGAGCTGTCCGGTTGGACCGGACACACGCTGCCCGTGGTGCCCGAGCGCCACGCCGTGCTCGCGTTGGAATGCGAGGCCGCGCCCTACACCTTCTCCATGCCCGTCTTCAAGGACCTGGGCTCGCCCGGCATGCTCTACTGCCGCAGCTACGGCGGCAACCAGATGCTGGTCAGCGAAGGCGTGGTCGGCGAGAAGCTCGGCGGCGCCGAAGTCGAGCAGGGCGACATTCCGATGGACTACGTGGTTGAGGTCGGCGCCCAGGTCGCCGAGCGCTTTCCGGCCTACGAGGAATCCGGCATCGCCTCGTCGTGGACCGGCGTCTACGACGTCACCCCCGACTGGAACCCGGTGCTGGGCCGGCTGCCCGGCATCGAGGGCCTGGTGGTGGGCTACGGCTTCTCCGGCCACGGCTTCAAGCTGTCGCCGACGGTCGGCCTGGTGCTGGCCCAGGAGGCCCTGGGGCTGCCTACCGCGGTCTCGCTCGCGCCCTACTCCATCGAGCGCTTCCGCACCGGCCAGTTGCTGACGGGCAAGTACGGCCTGGGCGCGGTGTCCTGAGCCCGGCGATGTCCAGCCCGATCACCCCGCGCAGCCTGGCTGACGTCGCGGCCGAGCCCTGGAAGAACGGCGGGGGCCTGACGCAGACGCTGGCGGCCTTCGGCGACGAATGGCGCGTCAGCCTGGCGCGCATCGAGCGCGACGGTGCCTATTCGGTGTTCGACGGCATGAACCGGCTCTCGGCCATCCTGCACGGCGCTGGCCTCGACCTGCGCCATGCCCACGGCGCGCGCCGCCTGGCGCCCTGGACGCCAGTGGCCTACGACGGCAGCCATCCGTGGCAAGCCGTGCTGCGGGACGGCCCCTGCAGCGCGCTCAACGTGATGGCGCGGCGCGGCCGCTGGTGCGCGCACCTGCAGCCGGCCCGCGGCCGCGCCCTGCTGCCACCGGCCGCCGTGGCCGTGTTGCTGGCTGGCGCGCAGCCCCTGGCCATCCGCGACATCGCCGGCACGCACCCGGCCGTCACGCTGCAGCCGGGGCAGTTCGCCTGCATCGCCCCGGTGCCCGCCGCTCGCTATGAAACGCTGGCCGCTTCACCCGGCACGCCGGGCGCATGGGCTGAGGCGCCCGCCTTCGTCGCGCTGGTCACGCCCGCGCCCCGGGATTGATCGTGCCCCCTTTTTGTCGCTGGGCCGCCCCAAGGCAAAAAAGCAGTCCCCCCGGGGGACCGGGCCAGTGCGCAGCGCTGGCCCGAGGGGTCTTTTTTGTCGCCGGGCCGCCCCAAGACAAAAAGCCATCCCCTTGGAGGACCGGGCGAGTCCGAAGGACTTGACCGAGGGGTCTTTTTCACTTTTGTCGCTTTGTTCAAGGAAACCGCATGAAAGTCATTGCAGCCGTCAAGCGCGTCGTCGACTACAACGTCAAGGTCCGGGTCAGGAGTGACCAGACCGGCGTGGACATCGGCAACGTCAAGATGTCGATGAACCCGTTCGACGAGATCGCCGTCGAGGCCGCCACCCAGCTCAAGGAGGCCCAGCTCGCCAGCGAAGTGCTGGCCGTGACCTGCGGCACCAAAGCCAGCCAGGACACCCTGCGCACGGCCCTGGCAATCGGCGCCGACCGCGCCATCCTGGTGGAAACCGATGCCGAACTCCAGCCGCTGGGCGTGGCCAAGCTGCTCAAGGCCGTGGTCGACCGCGAGCAGCCGCAACTGGTCATCCTCGGCAAGCAGGCCATCGACGACGACGCCGGCCAGACCGGCCAGCTCCTGGCCGCGCTGCTGGACTGGCCGCAGGCCACCTTCGCCAGCCGCATCGATATCCAGGACGACACGGCCACCGTCACGCGCGAAGTGGACGGCGGCCTGGAGGTGATCGCGCTGACGCTGCCAGCCGTCGTCACCACCGACCTGCGCCTCAACGAACCACGCTACGTCACGCTGCCCAACATCATGAAGGCCAAGAAGAAGCCGCTGGAGGTGCTGGGCGCCGCCGAACTCGGCGTCGACGCCGCACCGCGCCTGCAAACCCTGCGGGTCGAGGAGCCGCCGGCGCGCCAGGCCGGCATCCGCGTGCCCGACGTGGCCACCCTGATCGACAAACTCAAGAATGAAGCCAAGGTGATCTGAATGCCTACCCTCGTCATCGCCGAACACGACAACGCCCAACTCCACGGCGCCACCCTGCACACCGTCACGGCCGCGCGCCAGATCGGCCAGCCCGTCCATCTGCTGGTTGCCGGCCATGGCGCCACCGCCGTGGCCGAGGCCGCCCGCCACATCGAGGGCGTCGACAAGGTCCTGTACGCCGACGCCCCGCAACTGGCCCACGGCCTGGCCGAAAACCTGGCCGCGCAAGTGCTGGCGCTGGCCGCCGGCTACAGCCACATCTTCCTGGCGGCCACCGCCTGCGGCAAGAACGCCGCCCCGCGCATCTCGGCCCGACTCGACGTCTCCCAGCTCTCGGAGATCGTCGCGGTGGTGCAGCCCGACACCTTCAAGCGCTACATCTACGCCGGCAACGCCATCGCCACCCTGCGCTCGAACGAAGCAACCGTGGTCGCCACCGTGCGTACGACGGCCTTCGAGGCGGCGGCCAGCGGCGACGCGGCGGCACCGCTCGAAAACGTGGCCGCCGTCGCCGGCAGCGGCCGCTCGGCCTTCGTCCGCCAGGAGATCGTGCACAGCGACCGCCCCGACCTGGCCAGCGCGCGCGTCGTCGTCGCCGGTGGCCGGGGCCTGGGCAGCGCGGAGAACTTCGCCATCCTGGAGCCGCTGGCCGGCAAGCTGGGCGCGGCCATTGGCGCCTCGCGCGCCGCCGTCGACTCCGGCTACGCCCCGAACGACTGCCAGGTCGGCCAGACCGGCAAGATCGTCGCCCCGGACCTGTACATCGCCGCCGGCATCTCGGGCGCCATCCAGCATCTGGCCGGCATGAAGGACTCCAAGGTCATCGTCGCCATCAACAAGGACGCCGATGCACCGATCTTCAGCGTCGCCGACTACGGCCTGGTCGGCGACCTGTTCGAGGCCGTGCCCCGGCTCGCCCAGGAGCTCTGAGCCCGAACCCGAACCTGCGCGGCCTGCCGCGCGGGGTCGCGTGCGCGGCGGCCCGGGGCCAGCGCCCCGTCAGCCGTCAGCTTCGCACCCGCGCCAGCGCCGCTTCCACCATGCGCTCGACCAGCGGCTGGACCTGCCCGGCCAGACCCTCGCGGTAGGCGAAGGGCGCTGTTTCATCCATGTAGACGCACTGGCTCATCTCCAGCTGGATGGCGTGGATGCCCTGCTGCGGCTGCCCGTAGTGGCGCGTGATGTAGCCGCCCTTGAAGCGGCCGTTGCTCACCCACGAATAGCGCTGCTGCACCTGCACCACGTCGAGCACGCCTTGGAACACGTCGGCGCCGCAACTGGCCCCGGAATTCGTGCCCAGGTTGAGGTCTGGTAACTGCTGCTCGAACAGCCTCGGCAGGACGCTGGCGATCGAATGGCCGTCCCACAGCAGCGCCTGGCCATGGTCCTCGCGCAGGCGGTGCAACTCGGCTTCCAGTTGCGCGTGGTAGGGCTGCCAGTAGCGCTCGGCGCGCAGCGCCTGCTCTTCGGCCTGCGGAGCCTCGCCCGCACGGTACACCAGCTCGCCCCGGAAGGTTTCCAGCGGAAACAGCCCGGTGGTGGTCTGCCCCGGGTACAGGCTCTCGCCGGAGCGTGGCCGGTTCAGGTCGACCACGTAGCGCGAATAGCGGGCCGAGATGACCGAGGCACCCAGCCGGCGCGCGAACGCGTAGAGCCGGTCGAGGTGCCAGTCGGTATCGGCCAGCGTCAGCGCCTCGGGCGTCAGGCGCCCGGCGATGGCCGGGGGGATTTCCGTGCCCAGGTGGGGAATGGAAATCAGGAGGGGCGCGGTGCCGCGCTCGAAGTGGAAGGTGGCGTCGCTCATCAGACATCCCTGTGGTGGAAAAAACTGCGCCCCAGACTAGCGGCCCCGGCGCGCGCGGCCGTCAGCATCGCACGCGCTGAAGTTCAACATCAGGCCTCGACGGCACCGCTTTCGTTGAGCAACATGAGCTGGGTGTTGCCGCCGGCCGCGCTGGCGTTGATGGTGACCACCCGCTCGCGCACCAGCGAGCTCCAGGCGTAGTGGCCCTCGACGTCGGCAGCGACCCGCCGCGCGGGGCGGCCCGCCGCGGCGGCGGCCGGTGTCCAGGCTCCGGATTCGCGGTCAAACAACACCACATCGGGCGCCTCGTCGGGCGACGGAACGGCCTCCAACGGGTCGGCGCCCAGCCAGCAGCTCTCGCCCAGGACGGCCTGGATCGCCTGGCCGAGGGTGCCGTCCGGCAGCGCCACGCGGTTGCCGAAAGCGGTGGCCAGCACGGCCTGCCGCAGCACCGACGCGGCGGAGCGTCCCGCGCACCACACGGTGCCGGCGGGCAGCCACTCCACAGTGTTTTCCTCGCCAGCCAGGGCCGGCAGCGCCAGTGGCTGGAGCTGTCCGGCCAGCCGCAGCGCCTCGCGGCCGTCGCGCGCCAGGCGGTCCCGCTGCGCGGCGGGCTCCACCAGCCGTTCAGCCAGATCGAGCAAGGCCTGGACCTGCGCGGTGCGACGCGCATGCTGCCGCTGCCGGCTCGCGGCCGGGGGCTCGAAGCGGCGCGCAGCGTTCCGCACGGGCACCGGGATCTCGTTGAATTTCTCGTTCGCGCCGTGCGGCGCCGGGCTGAACGGTCCGTGCGCCGCCGGCACGCCTGGGACGGCGCCGCGTGTCAGTGCGGCGATGGCCAGCGGCCCTGCGGCGGCCGGTCCGGCCGAGGCCGCCGCCAGGCCGGCCAGCGGCTGCATGCCGATGGTGCGCTGGTGCGGCGCGCGGTTGACGCAGACCGCCGTGGCGCGGGTGACCGACAGCAGCACGCCCACGGCCTCGTTAATGCGGGTGTGCAGGGCGACAGCATCAACGCCGAGCCGGTTGAGCTGGCGCACCGCGTCCTCGAAGTACCCGGTCTTCCAGCGCACCACGTGCAGCACCGGCCCCAGCGTCTGGATCGGCACAACGCGCAGGCGCCCGATGTCGCCCAGTTCGACCAGCGCCGGGCGCACGAAGCTGCCGCGCCGGCTGCCCTGCGCGGCCGGCGCGCGCGTCACGGCGACGTCCCATTGCTGCAGGCGTTCGAGGTACTCTTCGACGCGCTCGGCGAGCTGCGGTCCGATGACCGGGCCAACGTCGGATGCCGGGTCCAACGGGTCGCCCACGATGCGCTCGCCTAGCATGCCCTTGAGCATGCCCAGCACCTTGTCGGCCGTCGAATCCTGCAGGCACAGGATCTTCAGCGACGCGGCCTCCTGGCCGGCCGCATGTCCGAGCGCGGCGATCGCATCGGAGACGACCTGCTCCGGCAGGGCCGAACTGTCGGCCAGCATGCCCGCGACACCGTGGATACGCGAGATCAGGCGGGCCGGCGAAGCGGCATCGGCCAGCCCCTGTCGGACCGCCCGGGCCGCTGCCGCGCCTCCGGTGAACACGACTGCATCAACCTCGCCGCAGGCGGCCAACGCCTGTCCCACCGGGTCGCCGGCACCGATGAGAATTTGCAGCACGCCCGCCGGCAGGCCGGCACCCAGCAGCAGACGGCCGGCCTCGTGCGCCACCAGCGCGGCGGCCAACGACGGCTTGGCGATCACGGTGTTGCCGGCGGCGAGGCCAGCGGCGGCGGCCTCCACCATCGACAGCAGGGGCGAGGCCGCAGGCGTCAGGCAAGCCACCACGCCTAGCGGCTCGGCCTGGACGAACGCCGGCTCCTGCCGCAGTTGCCCGGCATACAGGCGGCACACGTCAACGCTGGCGCGCACCTCGGCCGAGGCTTCGGTCAGCGTGGCGCCGCCTTCCAGCACCCGCCACGCCGCCAGCCGAGCCGCCTCGCCCTCCAGACGGTCGGCCATGGACTCCAGCAGCGTGGCGCGCTGACTGGCCGGCGTCCCCGACCAGGCCACCAGCGCCTGGCGGGCCTGGCTGGCCGCAGCCACCGCCAGCGCTCCGTCGCACGGCACGCAGCGGCCGATTACTTCCGAGGCATCGGCCGGATTGCGCACGATCTGCACCGGCAGGCTGTCCGCCCCCGGCCCCGCCGCCGTCAGCGAGTGCGCCGTCACGCCCAGGCTCTTGAGCCACGCCGCCTGCGGCCGGATGCCGCGCGGGCCGTCCACGGCCACCAGACCGGCGCCCTGGCGTCCCGGCGCCAGCCGCGTCGGCAGCGGAATCTGGTCATGCGGCCGGCCGCCGGTGCGCACGGCACGCGCCACCGGGTCCTCGACCAAGTCGGCGATGGGCACGGCCGGATCCACGACCTGGTTCACGAACGAGGAGTTGGCGCCGTTTTCGAGCAGGCGCCGCACCAAGTAGGCCAGTAGTGTCGCGTGCGGGCCGACCGGCGCATAGATGCGGCAGTTGCGGCCGAGCCGGTCCGCGCCGACCACCTGGTCGTAGACGCTCTCACCCATGCCGTGCAGGCACTGGAATTCGTAATCCAGGCCTTCGCCCAGCGTGTGGACGGCCGCGATGGTGTAGGCGTTATGCGAGGCGAACTGCGGAAAGATGGCGTCCTGCGCGGCCAGCAGCGCCTTGGCGCAAGCCAGGTAGCTCACGTCGGAGTGGACCTTGCGGGTGAACACCGGGTAGCCGGCGGCACCGGCCTCCTGGGCCAGCTTGATTTCGGTGTCCCAGTACGCACCCTTGACCAGCCGCACGCAGATGCGGCGGCGCGTCGCCCGCGCCAGCGCGATCAGCCAGTCGGCGACCACCCGGCCGCGCTTCTGGTAGGCCTGCAGCGAAATGCCCAGCCCGTCCCAGCCAGCCAGTTCGGGCTCGGCGGCCAGGCGTTCGAGCATTTCCAGGCTGAGATCGAAGCGGGCCGATTCCTCCTGATCCAGGTGGAAGCCGATCTGGTGATGCCGGGCCCGGCGCGCCAACTGCAGCAGGCGCGGGTACATCTCGCGCAGAACACGCTCGCGCTGCGCCCGCTCGTAGCGCGGGTGCAGACCCGAGAGCTTGACCGAGACCCCCGGTCCGTCCACCGGTCCGGCGCCGCCGGCAGCCTGACCAATGGCCTCGATGGCCGTGAGGTAAGACTGGTCATAGGCCTGCGCGTCCTCCTGGGTCAGCGCCGCCTCGCCCAGCATATCGTAGGAATAGCGGTAGCCGCGCCGCTCCCGGCCGCGTGCCTGAACGATGGCCTCGCCAATCGTCTGTCCGGTCACGAACTGCCGGCCCAGCAGGCTCATCGCATACGCGACCCCGGCCCGCACGGCGGCCTCGCCGCCCTTGCGCAGCGCGCTCGACAGGGCCTGCGCCAGCACCGAGTCGGGCTGCCGCAGCAGGCCGCCGGTGAACAACAGGCCCCAGGCGGTGGCGTTGACGAACAGCGAGGGCGACTTGCCGAGGTGGGCCTTCCAGTCGCCGCCCACGATCTTGTCGCGGATCAGTTGATTGCGGGTGTCCACGTCGGGAATGCGCAGCATCGCTTCGGCCAGGCACATCAGGGCGATGCCCTCGCGGCTGTCCAGCGAGAACTCCTGCGTCAGCAGGTCGACGCCGCCGGCATGGATACGTGCGTCGCGCACCCCCTGCGCCAGGCGCGCGGCCAGCGCCTGCGCCCGGGCCACGGCCGGCCCGTCCATGGCCGCCTCCTGGATCAGCCGCGCGACCACCTCGCCCTCAGGCCAGTCCGAGGCCTCGTCGATCGCGCGGCGCAGGCGCGCCAGTTCCGCCACACCATTCCCCACATCAAGTTCGGGCAACATCTTTATCTCTGTTCAAGTTACGTGACATGCGCACCAATGCGTCATCCGTGCGCGCCAAAACTGCCGCGCAGGCGCTCGGTGCGCCGGCGCAGAAGCTCCAGGGTCACGAGAAACAGCGTGGAGGCGACCACCAATACCGTGGCCACGGCCAGGATGGTGGGACTAAGTTGCTCGCGGATGCCGGCCCACATCTGGCGCGGCACGGTGCGCTGGTCCGGCCCACTGACGAACAGCGCAACGACCAGTTCGTCGAATGAGGTGGCGAAGGCGAACAGGGCGCCGGAGATCACACCCGGGGCGACAAGCGGCAGTTTGACCTGCCAGAACACCCGCATCGGCGAGGCGCCCAGGCTGCGTCCGGCGCGCGTGAGGTTCTCGTTGAAGCCGGCCAGCGTCGCGCTCACGGTGATGACCACGAAGGGCGCACCCAGCGCCGCGTGCGCCAGGATCAGCCCCCACAAGCTGTTGACCAGACCCATCGGGCTGAACGCGAAGTACACGCCGACGCCGGTGATGACCAGCGGGACGATGATGGGCGAGATCAGGATGCCGTTGATCCAGGTCTTGTACGGCAGCCGGGGGTGCTGCAGGCCCAGTGCCGCGGCCAGCCCCAGCGCGGTGGCCAGCAGCGTCGAGGCCACGCCGACGATCAGCGTGTTCTTCAGCGCCAGCATCCAGACCGGGCTTGCCAGGAAGTCCTCGTACCAGCGCAGGCTGAGGCCTTCGAGCGGGTACGAGAAATAGGGCACCGCGTTGAAGGACAGCGGAATGATCGCCAGCACCGGCAAGATCAGGAACAGCAGGATCAGCAGCGAGGCCGCCAGGTGCGCGAGGCGGCCAATGCGCCCCCAGACCGACACATAAGCAGGAAACTGAAACATGGTCACCCCAATTTCACGCCCGCGCCGCCAGTCAGGCGCACGAAGAGGGCATAGACGATGAGCACGCCGATCAGCAGGATGGACGCCAGCGCGCTGGCCAGGCCCCAGTTGAGCGTCGTGTTGACGTGGTTGGCGATGTAGTAGCTCACCAGTTGGTCATCCGGGCCGCCGACGATGGCCGGCGTGATGTAGTAGCCGACCGCCAGGATGAAGGTCAACATCAGCGCCGCCCCCACACCCGGCAGGGTCTGCGGGAAGTAGGCATGGAAGAACGAGCGCACCGGCCCCGCCCCCAGCGAGCGCGCGGCCTTCATGTAGATGGGCGGCACGCCCTTCATCACGCTGTAGAGCGACAGCACGGCATACGGCAGCAGGATGTGCGTCATCGACAGCAACACGCCGAAACGGTTGTAGATCAGCGGCAGCGCCTCGTGCGTCAGGCCCAGTTGCATCAGCAGGCCGTTGACCACGCCGTTGGACTGCAGCAGGACGACCCAGGCCGAGGTCCGCACCAGGATCGAGGTCCAGAACGGCAGCAAGACCATGATCATCAACACGTTGCCGTAGCGCGCCGGCACCTGGACGAGAAAGTAGGCCACCGGGTAGGCCAGCAGCAGGCACAGCACGCTCACCAGCAGACTGACCCAGGCGGTGCGCACAAAGGCATCGACGTACAGGCGCTCACCCTCACCCTGGGCGACGATGGCGCCGCTGGCATCGCGTTTGAAGTCCAGCGCCTTGAGGTAGTACTCGATCGTCCACGCCGAGGAGGCGTACTTGAGCGTCGTCCACAGCCCAGGCTCGCCCCAGCGCCGGTCGATCCCGGACAGCCGCTGCCGCCACGAGTCTGGCGGCGCGTCGGCCGCGTCCAGCCGGCGCGCGGTCTTCATGAGCAGGCTGCGCGCACCGGCCTCGTCGTAGTTGAGGCGGCCGGCCACGCGGCTGAGCGCATCGCTTTCGCGGGCCCGCAGCAAGTCCGCCGCCAGTGCCGCATAGGCGGCCTCCGGCGGCAGCTCGCCGGCCTTCGGGTCCCAGTCGCGCAGTTGCGCGGCCACGCGCGGCATCTCGGCGGCCAGGGTGGGGTCCTGCACGCTCTTGAGCAGCAGGCTGGCGATCGGCACCAGGAAAGTCACCAGCAGGAAAGCCAGCAGCGGCAAGACCAGCGCACAGGCCTTCAGCCGGGCCATCCGTTCGGCAGCCCGCAATTGCCGGCGCAAGTCCACGCCCTCGCGCCGCGCCGCTTGCGAAGTGGCCATGAACGGCGCGTCTGGGGTCGATTGCATCATCATGATTCACTGCATCCGCGACACAGGCCTCGGGACACCACGGCGGGGCGGCTCATTTCTGCGCCAACCACACGGCGAACTTCTGGTTCAAGTCGTCCGCGTGGTCCGCCCAGAACTCGACATCGGCACGCACCGCGCCCCGCGCGTTCTCAGGCGTGGTCGGCAAGTAAGGCTTCAAGGCCGGATCGATCATGGCGGCCGCCGAGCGGCGGGCCAACCCATAGGCCGTCAGCGGCGGCAGCTTGGCCAGCACGTCCGGGCGCGTCGCGTAGCGCACGAAGGCCTTGGCCTCCTTCAGGTTCTTCGAGCCCTTGACGATGGCGTAGCCCTCGTTGTAGACGACCTGTCCGTCCCACAGAAAGGCGAAAGGCCGCTTGTCCTGCGCGATCGCACTGTAGATGCGGCCGTTGTAGGCGCTACTCATCGTCACCTCGCCATCGGCCAGCAACTGGGCCGGCTGCGCCCCAGTTTCCCACCAGACCACCGAAGACTTGATGGTGTCGAGCTTCTTGAACGCCCGGGCCAGGCCGTCGCTCGTCGCCAGCACCTGGTAGACCGCCTCGGGCTTGACGCCGTCGGCCAGCAGCGCCCACTCCAGCGCCCCTTCGGGCGACTTGCGCAGCGCGCGCTTGCCAGGGAAGTTCGCCAGGTCGAAGAAATCCCGGATGGACGCCGGCGCCCGCCCCTTGAAGCGGTCGGCGTTGTAGGCGATCACCGTGGACCACGTGATGTTGCCCACCAGGCACTCCGACAGCGCGCCATCCAGGAAGTCGCCAGCGGCGGGCGAACCATCGGCCGCCGGTTCGAGCTCGATGCCACCGACCTTCTCCAGCAAACCCTCGTCGCAGGCCCGCACGGCATCGGACAACTGCAAGTCCACCACGTCCCAGGTCACGTTGCCGGTCTGCACCTGGCTGCGGATCTGCGCGATGCCGCCGTTATAAGTGTCGGTCTTGATGCGCACCTGGTTGGCCGCTCCGAACGGCTTCGCGGCCGTCTGGACCTGGGCATCCTGCCAGGCGCCCCCCCACGAGGTGAAGGTGAGTTCGGCCGCACAGGCCGAGCCGGCCGCGCAGGCCAGTGCGGCCGCCACGGCCGCGAACTTGCGATGAATCATGAATCTGCTCCTGGTTATTCCCGTTGAAACATCCACCCACGGCGCCTTCACTGCAGCGCGCGGCAGGCATCAGCCATCCAGCCCACGGCCAGGGCATCCCCGACCCGAAGGTTCTTCGACCGCGCATCGTTGGGCAGCTTGACGATGAAGTCCGGCTTGCCACAGACGTTCATGACGATGCGCAGGTGATCGCCGTAATAGACGAGATCGGCCACGCCGCCCTCGAAGACGTTGTCGCAATGCCGGGCCTGCTCGCCGATCGCCACACGCTCGGGGCGCAGCGAAACCCGAGCTTCGCCCGAGCGCGGCAAGGACGCGATCGCCTGTGCGTGAACGACATGGCCACTCCCGGTCTTGACGGCACAGCGTGCGCCATCGATCTGCTGGATGCGGCCGACCAGTTCGTTGCTCTCGCCGATGAAGCCGGCGACGAAGGCGTTTTCCGGGCGCTCGTAGAGATCGGCCGGCGACGCCAGTTGCTGGATGATCCCGCCATTGAAGACCGCGATGCGGTCCGACATGGTCAGGGCCTCGCCCTGGTCGTGCGTGACGTAGACCACCGTCAGCCCGCTTTGCTCGTGGATGCGCTTGATCTCGTACTGCATCTGCTCGCGCAGTTGCTTATCCAGCGCCCCCAGCGGCTCGTCCATCAGCACCAGCGCGGGTTCGAACACCAGCGCGCGGGCCACGGCGATGCGCTGCTGCTGGCCGCCGGAGAGCTGGGCCGGCATGCGGTCGGCAAAGCGCTCCATGTTGACCATCCGCAGCGCCTGGGCCACGCGCGCGCCAATCTCGGCACGCGCCACCCGGCGCACCTTGAGCGGAAACGCCAGGTTTTCCGCCACCGACTTGTGCGGAAACAAGGCATAGCTCTGAAACACCATGCCGATATTGCGTTTCTCGGGAGGAATACGGTTGATCGGCCGCCCCTGCAGCAGTATCTCGCCGTGGGTTGCCGTCTCGAAACCCGCCAGCATCATCAAGCAGGTGGTTTTTCCGGATCCAGAAGGACCCAACATCGTCAGGAACTCGCCCTGCTCGATGTCCAGGTTGAGATTCTTCACGACCAGCGATTCGCCATCGTATGTTTTCTGGACGTCGCGAAACGAAACAATCGCAGTCATTTCATCCTCTTCCGTTGAAATCCCACACCTCACCGCTTTCCCTGCGGTCATTCGACATCCATTTCCAGTGCTGATCTGGAAATAACCCAACCCGGCAACCCTGAATCAAGCCTCATCATCAAGGTGATCTCGCGACATCTTGCGTCATCCAAATACTGAACATTCGTTCAATTTGCAGAAGACGAAGCGAACAATAGAGCAATATTTTTCTCCCGTCAATCAACAAAGATAGGCATCAACCCTTAAATTTTCGAGATCATGATGCAATTTAACTTAAGTTGCACCACCTCAGTGCACTTGCACATTGAACGTGCGTTCAATATTTATTTGGTGCAACCCCGACCATCCGGAAATACCCCTAAAGATACAAAACAGATTCAAAGAACGGTCGGACCAAGCGCCAACCGGTCCGCATCGGGGATACTGTTCACAAAGGGCACCACAGCATCCACGGCGGGAAAGCGACGAACATGAAAGACCTCAAACCAGAAGATCCTTCCCGGGCCGATGGCATGCGCACGCGGCTGCTGGAAGCCACCCTGCATGTCGTCGGCGAGATCGGGCTGGAGCACCTCACGATTCGCAAAGTCAGCGAGCACGCGTCCGTATCGGTCGGACTGGTGCACCACCATTTCGGCAACAAGGCACAACTGGTCTACCAGACCTTCGAATTCCTGGTGCGGCGCATGCGCGAGAAAATGACAGCCGGCCGCCGCCAGATCGCCGATCCCGTCGAGCGGCTACGCTTCACCTGCGACATGGGATTCACGGAAGAAGTGCTGAGCCAGGGGGCCGCCAACGTCTGGCCGCATATGTGGAGCTCATCGGCCCACGACCCGCAGGTCCAGCGCCTGTGCGCCGCTTTCTCTCGCCGGCTCAAGTCCAACTTCGTCTTCGACTTCCGGCAGGCCGGCCACGGCCGGCCCATGGCCATCGTCCACGCCATCGAGGCACTGGCACTGGTGCACGGGCTATGGATCGAGCACAAGGTCGCCGGCACCCTCACGCGAGAGCAGGTGCGGGCGTTTTTCCACGCCATCATCGACAACGCGACCGGACGGGTATGGAGAGAGACTTTCCACCGCTCATGAAGCCACTGGCCCTTGCTCCACACGTAAAAGGCCCCGGGAACCCCTGCACGTGCAGGCGGTTTCCGGGGCCTTTTGCATGGACCGGGCAGGCCTGGAGCCAGCCCGGATCACCGGCGAGGTCAGTCCAGCAGTTCGGGCGGTACGGTGCCGCCATTCGCGGCCAGACGGGTCAGCACCTGGCGGTGCAGCCAGATGTTGAGCGCCGCGCTGTCGCCGGTGTCGCCCGGGTAGAGCAATTCGGCGGCCAGTTGCTTGCGCGCGGCCAGGCTGCTGTCGAGATCGAGCAGCTTGAGCAGGTCGACGATGGAAGTGCGCCAGTTGAGCTGGCCGGCGCCGGGCTTGGCGTCGAGCACGGCGGCGACGTCGCCCAGCGGGATGGGCGCGGGCGCGGCGGCGTTGACCGCAGGCGGGGGCACCACGGCGGCATCGGCCGGGCTGGCCGGTGGCGCGGCGGGCGCGGGTGCCGTCTTGGCCTGGGCGCCCGGGAAGATCTTGGAGAGGATGCTGTCGAAAATGCTCATCGATGAACTCCTGGAAACAAGCCCGGAAAACCGTTCCGGGGACGTGGCCGCCGGGCACGCGAGGGGCGGCCGGGCAGTATGGCGCGTCGGTAGCGCGTCAATCGAGCGTGAAGCCGGCCTTGAGCGTCACCTGCCAGTGCGCGATCTTGCCACCTTCGACGTGGCCGCGCGTCTCGACCACCTCGAACCATTGCAGGTTGCGCACCGTCTGGGCGGCTTTCTCGATGGCGTTCTTGACGGCGTCGTCGGTGCCGACGGTGGACGATCCGGTCAGTTCGATGATCTTGTAAACATGGCTGCTCATGGCGACTCCTTGGATGGATGGAAAGACAGCCGGCACGGGCGCAGCGCGCCGCTCAGCCGGGACGGTCCATCATGCGCGCGCCGCCGCGCCGCGCCAAGCACGCAAACCGCCTGAGCATAGGCCCGCGCCGTTGTTACCTGAGACACTCGCCGATTTCCTACGTCGAGTTCCGTGTATTCAACAAATGCCGGCGAAATACTGACGCAACCTGCCCGAGGCGCCACTGATCGCCCCCTGGCCGCCAACGCCCACGCGCGCAGCGCCCGCATGCTGGACGCCGTACCCACGCCGACGCGCCGCCGTTAGCCGTGCGCGCCAGCTACCAGTCCCAGCGGTCCCGCGGCTGCGGACCCCAGCCGGGCGGCGGCGGGCGGTGGCGGTAGTAGCCGGGCTCCACATAGACCGGCTGCGCCTCCACGTAGACCGGCGCGGCGCGGCGGACCGTGGTGGTCACGGTGGTCGTCCCGGCCGGATAGCCGCTGTCGTAAAGGTCAACCGCGCCCGACGGACGGACCTGCAGCGGAATGTAGTCGCCCGGATCGTGGTCGAGCCGGGTCTGGTACTGCCGGCCGGCGTACTCGTAGACCACCTTGTAGCCCACGGTGCGCTCCTCGTAGGCGGTGTCGTTGTAGCAGCGGTTGACGTCATGCACCCGCGTTCCGCCGCCGCCTTCGAGCTGGTTGCCCACCACCGCGCCGCCCAGCACCCCGGCCATGGTGGCAACGGCGCGGCCCGAACCATGCCCCACCGTATTGCCCAGCAAGCCGCCGGCAATCGCGCCTACCACCGCACCCGCGCCGGAATTGGGCTCGCGCGTCACGTAGCGCTCGGGCGAGCAGACCTGGCTGGGCACGGCGACCTGCTGGATCACCGGCGTGGCCGACAGCACGCGCCCCAGGGGCTCGCCGGCGCGGGCGGCCGCCGACCCCAGCGCGGCCGCGCCAGCCAGCGC
>JASGEH010000199.1:0-11113 GCA_047606565.1 Comamonas sp. | reverse complement strand
GCCGACGCGGCGGCAATGCCGGCGACGGCGAGAGTCAGGTGCAGTGCTTTGAAAGCCATGGGGCGAATCGGGGGGAGTCACGGGAGCGGCGTATGGCGCTCACCGCGCGGGCACGGCCGGTGGCGGCGATCCACGGCACGCAGGTGCATGGAATGTAGCAGCACCGCACCTCATGTAAAGAAGGTGGCCCGATTCAGGCCGTGCGGCGTGCGCGCACCTGCTCGACCCCCCGGTTGGCCAGCGCGTCGGCGCGTTCGTTGCCGACGTTGCCCGCGTGGCCCTTGACCCAGCGCCACTCGATGTCGTGGCCGCTTTGCGCCAGCAGCGCGTCGAGCTCGCGCCAGAGCTCGGCGTTCTTCACCGGCTTCTTGTCGGCCGTCAGCCAGCCGCGCGCCTTCCAGCCCCGAATCCACTCGGTGATGCCCTTGCGCACGTATTCGCTGTCGAGGTGCAGCACGATCTTGCAGGGCCGCTTCAATGCCGACAACGCCTCGATCACCGCGCGCAGTTCCATGCGGTTGTTGGTGGTGTTGGCTTCGCCGCCGAACAGTTCCTTCTCGGCCCCGCCGGCCAGCAGCAGCGCCCCCCATCCGCCCGGCCCGGGATTGCCCTTGCAGGCGCCATCGGTGTAGATCTCGACTTGATTCATGGCGCGCGA
The DNA here is from genome assembly GCA_047606565.1 of Comamonas sp. GTDB lineage: Bacteria > Pseudomonadota > Gammaproteobacteria > Burkholderiales > Burkholderiaceae_C > Comamonas_F. The sequence continues at coordinate 10,455 of JASGEH010000199.1, read as the reverse complement.
CTATAGAGCGTGTTATGCCCTTTTTCCATACCCGCGTTGGTGCCAGAAACGGTCAATCGCAAGGCGCGGCTTGCTGCCAAGGCCGGGGCCTTGGCAAAAGACGCAACGCCGCGAGTGGCCGTTTCTGGCGCCAACCCCAAGGGCAAGCCCTGCGAAGACCCGTCTGCGGCGTTGCAGGCCGCTCGTGGTGCAACACACCACCGCGCGTCCCGCGCCTTGCATCCGGGCCTTCGCAGGACTTGCGCGGGTATGGAAAAAGGGCATAACACGCTCTAAGGTAAGGCAGGCGGGTGAGCGCCGCCCGGGCCTCACGCCTGCATCCACGTCCACGGGTTGATCACGGTGACCCCTGCGGTCTCGAACGGGCGGGTATCCCGGGTCGCCACGGTAAATCCGTGGGCTGCCGCGATGGCCGCGATATAGCCGTCGGCCGTGGCGATGGCCAGGCCAGCATGGCGGGCCTGGGCCGTCAGCGCCGCATAGGCCTGCGTGCAGGCCAGGTCCAAGGGCAGGACGCGGCCGGCAAACAGGGGCAGCACCCGCTTTTCCAACTGGTCTTGCAGCCCCGAGCGGCGCTTGCCGGCCGGCAGCAGCGCGACACCGGCCCGCAATTCGGCCACCGTGACGGCGGACAGGAACAAGGTCTCCATCGGCTGGGCATCGATCCACGCGATCACCCGTGGCTCGGGACGTTGCCGCAGCGGCTCCGACAAGACATTGGTGTCGAGCAGAATCATTCGAAGCTCACCGCACGCGCCGGCGTCTCGTCGCGCACGTGCTCGAACACCGTGAATTCCTCATCGCTCAGTTGCGCCTCGCGGCCTATCTCGGCCAGCAGCGAACCCAGCTTCACGCGCCCTTCGGGGCTGATGGCGGCCTCCAGGATCTGGCGCACCTCGGCCTCCATGCTCTGGCCGTGCTGGGCCGCGCGCACGCGCAGGGCGCGATGGACCTCTTCGGAAAGGTTGCGAACCGTCAGCATGGCCATGGCAATCACCTTGAATGCATTCAATGCATGCATTTTACAACTATGCATTCATCTCATAAAGGACTGAACACGTCCTCAGCGCGTTTCATGCATCCGGCTCTCGCAGCGCGCCAGCGGCAACGCCTTGCCGCCCAGGGTCGGCTTGTTTTTCCAGGCCGGGCCGATCAGCCGCATGCCGCGGATGCGTTTGGTCGCCATGACCGCGTAGACGGCGCCGAAGATCGGCCAGGAGCGCGCCCCGAGGTCGTCCATCCAGCCGTAGTGCTGCAGCCAGGCGGCAGTGCGCAGCGACGGCCGGTAGCAGCCGAAGGCATTGCCGTCGACCTCGAACTCCAGCAGCCCCAGCCAGTCGCGCAGCCGCCAGGGGGCGATGAATTGGCCCTCGCCCGGCAGGTAGAGCTGGCCCATGCCCATGCGCCGGTAGAGGTGGGCGCGCCACTGCCGCAGGCCCCACAGGCTGGCCGGATTCATGCCGATGAACAGCACCCGCCCCTCGGGCACCAGCACGCGCTCGACTTCGCGCAGCGTCTGGTGCGGATCGCCGCTGAGGTCGAGCGTGAACGGCAGCAGCAGCAAGTCGATGCTGGCCGACTCCAGCGGCAGCGCCCCGCTGTCGCACACCAGCGCGGCGGACCGCCCGAGCCGCGCGGCGTCGCCCGCCTCATCGGCGTCCAGCGCGGCCAGCCAGCGCCCGGGCATACGGTTGGCGCGCAGGCCGTCGAGCGGCGGCAGGCCCAGTTGCACGGCGTGGTAACCAAAAACATCGGCCACCGCCTGGTCGGCCTGGCGCTGCGCCCAGTCCAGCGCATAGGCGCCGGGGGCCGTTTGCAGCCATTGCCGCATCCCTATAATCTGCCGCTCCATGGAATTGCTTGCCATCCCTGCTCTATCGGACAACTACATCTGGCTGCTGCACGACGGCGGGCATGCCCTGGTGGTCGACCCCGGCCAGGCCGAGCCGGTCTCGCGGGTCCTGAAGGAACGCGGCCTGGTACTGGACCTGATCGTGGTGACGCATCACCACGCCGATCATACGGGCGGCGTGGCCACGCTCCGTGACGCCAGCGGTGCCCGCGTGCATGGCCCCGCGCGCGAGGCGATCCCGCAGCCCGCCTCGCCCCTGGCCGAGGGCGACCGGCTGGACTGGCGCGGCCTGCACATCGAGGTGATCGACACCCCTGGCCACACGGCCGGCCACATCAGCCTGGTCGCGCGGCACGCCGGCAACGAGGCGGCACCCTGGCTGTTTTGCGGCGACACGCTGTTTTCGGGCGGCTGCGGGCGGCTGCTGGAGGGCACGCCCGCGCAGATGCTGGCCTCGCTCGACAAATTTGAGGCGCTGCCGGGCGGCACCCAGGTCTGCGCGGCTCACGAATACACCCTGGCCAACCTGGATTTTGCCCGCGCCGTGGAACCCGGCAACCGCGATTTGATCGATTACGAGGACGCTTGCCGGCAACGGCGGGCACGCCAGGCGCCCACCCTGCCCAGCACGCTGGCGCTGGAGCGCCGCATCAACCCTTTCCTGCGCAGCCGCCTGCCCAGCGTGCGCCAGTCCGTCCAGGCACGCGATGCCTCGGCACGGGACGAGGTCTCGGCCTTCGCCGCGCTGCGCCAGTGGAAAAACGATTACAAATAATGTCGAGCCATCCGTCATCCAAGCCGCCACCCTCGCAGTCCTTCCCGTGCCACCCTGACCCAGCGAGCCGATTGCCGGCTGTGACGGCCGCTTCGCCCTCAGCGGCGGCCGCGTCCGTCCGCCGCATCCTGGCCTGGCTGGCGCGCGGCCAGGGCCTGTATGCCGCCGCCAGCGCGGCGGTGCTGCTGGCCGCCTGCTCCAGCGTGCCCAACGGCGCGACCGACCCTTCGGGCCTTGCCATCGGCACCCTGGGGCCGCCGCGCTACCCGCAGGGCGCCTTGCAGCCGCTCACACCCGACAGCTTCCAGGGCGCGGGCGTCGTCGCGCTGACGCCGCCCGATGACTTGTGGCAGCGCATGCGCCAGGGCTTTTCCATGCCCGACCTGGACAATGAACTGGTCGAAAAGAACACCCAGTTCTACGCCCAGCGGCCAGAGTACTTCGTGCGCATGGCCGAGCGCTCCAACAAATACCTGTTCCACATCGTCGAGGAACTGGAGCGCCGCAACATGCCCACCGAGCTGGCGCTGCTGCCCTTCGTGGAGAGCGCCTTCAACCCGCAGGCCGTCTCCAGCGCCCGCGCCGCCGGCATGTGGCAGTTCGTCCCCAGCACCGGCCGGCATTTCGAGCTGACGCAAAACGTCTTCCGCGACGACCGCCGCGACGTGCTGGCCTCCACCCGTGCCGCGCTCGACTACCTGGCCCGCCTCTACGACATGTTCGGCGACTGGCACCTGGCGCTGGCCGCCTACAACTGGGGCGAAGGCAGCGTGCAGCGCGCCCAGGCCCGCAACGCGAGGCAAGGCCTGGGACAGGGCTACCAGGACCTGAGCATGCCGGCCGAGACGCGCAATTACGTGCCCAAGCTGCAGGCGCTCAAGAACATCGTCGCCCACCCCGAACGCTACGGGGTGCAATTGCCGAAAATCGAGAACCACCCCTATTTCCAGATGGTGGACATCGACCGCGACATCGACGTCGCGCTCGCCGCCAAGCTGGCCGGCGTTTCGGTGGAGGACTTCAAGTCGCTCAACCCCTCGGCCAACAAGCCGCTCATCATGGCCGCCGGCACCCCGCAGGTGCTGCTGCCCTGGGACAACGCCCTCACCTTCGCGCGCAACCTGCGCAGCTATCAGGGCCCGCTCGCCAGTTGGACGGTGTGGGTGGCCCCCGCCACCATGAGCGCGGCCGAAGCCGCGCGGCGTGTGGGCATGGGCGAGGCCGAGCTGCGCGCGGCCAACGCCATCCCGGCGCGCATGCGCATCCGCCAGGGGTCGTCCCTGCTGGTGGCGCGCACCGGCCAGATGGCCGACGTCAGCGCCCAGGCCGCCGAGAACGGCAGCCTGGCCCTGGCGCCCGAGCCCGTCGCCCCTGCCGCCCGCACCCACTACACCGTGCGGCGCGGCGACACGCTGAGCACGGTGGCCGCGCGCAACGGCCTGAGCACCGCCAACCTGGCGCGCTGGAACGGCCTCAAGCCCAACGCCAGCGTAAGAGTCGGCCAGACCCTGGTGCTGACCGCGCCGCGCGCCCGGGCGCCTGTGGCCAAATCAGCCAAATCGACCACTTCGCGCAAGGCCACCGCCGCCAGCACCCGCAAGAAGCGCTGAACCGGGCCGCCCCTTCAGCCGCCCGCCGCCCGCTACGCGGGCAGGTAGCGCGCCAGCAGCATCACCAGCGCCATGGTCAGCAGGCCGCAGAGGGTCGACAGCGCCACCGCCGCCGTCACCTCCTGCTCGGCGACCTGGTAGCGCAGCGCATACAGGTAGACGTTGGCGCCGATCGGCAACGAGGCGCACACCGCCATCACCGTGAACGGCAGCCCCGACAGCCCCAGCAGCAGCCCCAGCGCCACCAGCACGGCCGGGTGCAGCAGGTTCTTCATCACCACCAGCAGCAGCGCCGAGCGCAACTGGCCGCCCAGCGGGTTCGCCGCCAGCGTGATGCCCACCAGCACCAGCGCCATCGACGCGAAGGCATTGCCCAGCAGCTGCAGCGGCCGGTCGATCACGTCCGGCAGCCCCCAGCCGGTCTGGGCATAGATCAGCCCGCAGATGATGGGCAGCGGCACCGGATGCAGCACCGAGCCCCGCGCCGCCTTGAACACCGTCGCCCCCATGCCCCTCATGCGCGCGGCCCGCGACACCGACCGGCCCTGCCCCGCCAGCGCCCGGTTGCCTTCGGCCACCACGACGAACTCCAGCACCACCGTCACCATCGTCAGCATCAGGAAGGCATGCACCGAAATCAGCGCGAACAGCGTCACCAGCCCCCGCTCGCCATAGGCCAGCCCGATCAGCGGCACACCGATCATCAGCGTGTTGGAAAACGTCGAGGCCAGCCCCATCACCGCCGCGCGCCGGTTGAAGCCCAGCCGCAGCATCACCAGGCCAAACACCACGCCCATGGCCGCCATGTAGATCGCCACCGGGCGGAAGTCGAGCTGTTCGAGGTGCACCTTGCTCATGGTGCGAAACAGCAGCGCAGGCGCCAGCACCAGGAACACCACGTTGGAGAGATCGCGCACCGACGAACCGCCAATCCAGCGCAGCCGCCCGGCCAGGTAGCCCACGACGATCAGGATGACAACAGGCAGCAGTGCGTGGAAGACAGGGCTCGACATCATGGCGCTATCTTATTGGAACCTGTCGCGCGCTTGTCGTCGGGTTCGCGCAGGACCAAACTGCACAGATCAATCCGCTCATCCGGATGCCTCGGCAGGCGGTTTTATATTCAGCGCCTGATGCGGCTGGCGTGCAGCAGGCTCTTGCGGCAATGCCCGTTCACACTGCGGTGCCCAGCTCGAAACGCAGCGGCGTACCCAGGGCCACGCTGGCACGCGCCAACGTGGCAAGGGTGACGCTGGTGTCTTTCTCATCGAGCAACCGGCCCACCACCATGCGGCTGGTGTGCATGCGCGCGGCCATCTCGGTTTTGCTGATCTTCTGAGCCTTCATGGCCTGAGCGATCTGCCACGCGATGACACGCTTGATGGCGGCAGCCGTCACTTCTTCACGCATACCATCCTGATCCAGGAAATCGTCGAAGTTGCTGCCCAGGTGCTTGTTCATGATGTTCCCTTCAACTTTTTCAATCGGTTCCTGGCGGTTTTGAGGTCTGGCTCTGGCGTTTTCGCGGACTTCTTGACGAAGCCGTGCAACAACACCATCTGTCCAGCCAGCACGGTAAACAAAACGCGAGCGATGCCATCAGGAATATCGCAACGCACTTCCCACAGGCCGGGCTCCATCTTGCGCACCAGCGGCATGCCCAAGGGCCATCCGTACTGCACCGTCTTGATGTCAACCCCGATCGCCTTGCGATCTTCTGCCGTGAGTGCCCGTAGCCAGTCACGCACTGGCTCGGAGCCACTTTCCGCCTGATAGAAGACGACATGGAAGGGTAGGAGACGCTTCTTCCATGGTCCAGTGTATCAAAAAAGATTCACCCTCATCGGAGCCGAAAGAAGGGTTTGCTGGCCCGAACCGAATCGGCCACTTGTCCAGCGTCATGCCAAAACTGTGGCATGGATGCCTACACCCGCAAGCCGCCTCTATTTCCGCAGGAACTGGCCCAGTGCGCGCTCGAACTTCTCCACCTTGGGCGCGATGACCATGGCGCAATAGCCCTGGTAGGGATGGCGCTCGAAATACCGGTCATGCTCGGGCTCGGCCGGCCAGAACGCCGCCAGCGGCGCCAGCTCCGTCACGATGGGCGCATCGCCGTAGGCATGCGCCGCCGTCAGCTCGGCCACGAAGGCGCGCACCGCCGTGGCCTGCGCCTCGTTGGTCCAGTACACGCCGCTGCGGTACTGCGGCCCCACGTCGTGGCCCTGGCGGTCCGGGGTGGTCGGGTCGTGGGTGGCGAAGAAGATCGCCAGCAGATCCGCCAACCCGATCTCGCCGGGCTCGTATTCCAGCGCCACCGCCTCGGCATGGCCGGTCTGCCCCGTGCACACCTGCTCGTAGCTGGGGTGATCCACATGCCCATTGGCATAGCCCGACTGCACCGACACCACGCCGCGCACGCGCGAGAAGACGGCTTCGGTGCACCAAAAACAGCCACCGCCAAAAACCACTACTTCCGTCATCATTTTGAATATTCCTTGTCTTGATAGCCCATTGATTGATAGAAACTTCTGCCTTTGCACCGAAGATCTTAGATGCCAGCACCACGGGCGGCCTACCTCAGCAGACTTTGAAACAACTTAATGATGGAAATGGTTTCACCGCCCAAGCCTTTGAAAAATTCCTGATCGACTTCTTCCACGATTTTTACGCCCTCTGCCGCCACTTCCCGCCCCTCTGCTGACACGGCAATAACCTTGGCTCTGGTGTCACGAGGGTGTGGAGTTCTCTCAAAGTACCCCATTTTCTCCAATGCCCTAACCACTTGAGAAGTGGTCATTGGATCGCTGCCTGTCAGCTGAGAAAGCCTGGCCTGGGTTACTGACTCTGTCTGACCAAACCAATTGGCCACCGCCAATGCTACAAATTGTGTGTGAGTGATGCCAAGTTTCTGCAGGGCAATCCTTTGCTCTCGCTGCCAGGCATTGGAAACTCTCCACAACAAAAAACCAGGACTTTCATAGGGCCCACTGAAACGACTGGGAAGTGGCTTGGGTGTCATGAGGTGATTTTAATGATTGGCAATGAATTGGCCCAGACCTTCAATAACGAGGGGAAAGTCTTCGCTAACGGCCTCCCCAATCACTTGTGACTCCGGGCCTTGAACCCGAATGGTGTAGGTGACACGACTCTTGTTTTCCCTGAGCACCTCAATACGATGCTCAACCTGAACCACCGTTTCACCTAGCCTGCTCTCATCAATGAAATGCTGTCGCTCAACAACAGAAATCAGCTTGCTTTTAATGACATCACCGTCAGGCAGCTCCATTGTGAAATGAGTTCCCGCAACAAAGTCGCCGTCGATCTGAATAGATTTGACTCCAGCATTCCACAAATTCCAAGTGGATGTATCGGCGAGAACTGCCCATATGGCATGGGGTGTGGCTTCAATGTCACGGCCGTAAGACTTGCTCCAGTTGTTCATGGGGATGCCTCTTCAATTTGATATGTGAGCTTAATATATGCAAGCATATCTTCTCCGTCAAGCACGCTATCTGAATGACGCCTGCGCACGCGCCGGCACCGCATTTCAACGCACCCGACGGAACCGCGGCGCCCATCGTGCGGCGGCAGGGCGGTGCGCGGCGATGACACGCTCTAGAATCCCACAGTCGCGTGTGCGGGGCCCTCCCGCGGCTCGCCGACGACTGAAGTTGCAAGAGACCGCCCATGACCACGCTACAAGAACCCTCCCCGATCGAACAGTCCCGCTACTACATGGTCGAACAGCAGATCCGGCCCTGGGACGTGCATGACCCGCGCGTGCTCGACTTGCTGCTGTCGATCCGGCGCGAGGACTACGTGCCCGCCGCGCACCGGGGCCTGGCTTTCGTGGACATGGAGCTGCCCATCGGCCAGGGCCAGGTCATGCTGGCGCCGCGCGTGGAAGCGCGCCTGCTGCAGGATCTGGCGATCCAGCCGACCGACCGCATCCTCGAGATCGGCGCCGGCACCGGCTTCATGGCCGCGCTGCTGGCCAGCCTGGGCCACAGCGTGCTGACGCTCGACATCCACCAGCCGCTGGCCGATCTGGCGCGCGCCAACCTGCAGGCCAATGGCGTGCGCAATGCCGAGGTGCGCTGCGCCGACGGCAGCAAGCTCGCCGTCGAGGGGCAATTCGACGTCATCGTGCTGTCGGGCTCGGTCGCCACGGTGCCGGTCGCGCTGGTCGAAAAACTCGCGCCCGGTGGCCGCCTGGGCGCCATCGTGGGCGACGACATCGTGATGCGCGCCACTTTCGTGACACGCGGCACCGACGACCCGACCCAGCTCAACACCCGCCAGCCCTGGGACACGGTCGCGCCGCGCCTGGCCGGCTTCCCCGAAGCCACCCGCTTCACTTTCTAAGAACGCGTTCAAAGCCTTTTCATGATCGAACAAATTCCCGTCGCGCACCTGTCCTCCTGGCTCCAGTCCGCCGCCGCCCAGGGCCGCCCGGCGCAGGTGCTGGACGTGCGCGAAGCCGATGAACTGCGGGTGGCGGCCATCGCGCCGGCCACGATCGAGGCCGCCGGCGGTGCCTTCGTGCACATTCCCATGAGCGAGCTGGCCGCGCGCGCCGGCGAACTCGACCCCAGCCAGCCGCTCGCCTGCCTGTGCCACCACGGCGGCCGCAGCCAGCGCGTGGCCGCCTATCTGGCGCAGCAGGGCTTCGAGACGGTGGCCAACATCGATGGCGGCATCGATGCCTGGTCGCGCGAGATCGATCCGGCCATCCCGCGTTACTGAGCGAAACCCGCTGTGTCACGCACGCGCCCGCGCCCGCTGTTGGCCGTGGCCGCATGGCTGATCGCCACCTCCGCCACGGTCATCACCACACCCGCCCAGGCCCAGCAAAGCCTGGCCGAGCTGTACCACGCCGCGCGCGGCCATGACAGCACTTACCAGTCGGCGCTGGCGCAATACCAGGCCGACCTGGCCGGCGCCGCGCAGACGCGCGCGGGCTTGCTGCCCTACGTCAGCCTCGATGCCGAGGCCAGCCGCGCGCGCGACGAGCGCTACGGCCCGCGCGCCACAGTCAACGGCGCTGAAGAAAACGCCGGCATCACCGCCACCCAGCCGCTCTACCGGCCGGCCAACGTCGCCACCTACGAACAGGGTCTGCGCCGCATCGACGCCGCACAAGCCGTGCTGGCCGAGGTCGACCAGGATTTGATCGTGCGGGTCAGCCAGGCTTATTTCGAGGCCCTGGCCAGCCTGGACAGCCTGACCTTCGTGCGCGCGCAAAAAGCCGCCGTGGCCGAGCAACTGGCATCGGCGAAGCGCCATTTCGAGGTCGGCACCACCACCGTGACCGACAGCCGCGAGGCCCAGGCCCAGTACGACCTGGTGCTGGCCGAGGAAATCGCCGCCGAGAACACCTGGCGCGTGCGCCAGCTGGCGCTGGCGCAACTGACGGGCCTGCCCGCCGCCGAGCCCATCACCCTGGCGCGCCCGATCACGCTGCCCACTCTGGAGGCACGCGACCCCTCGGTCCTGGTCGCCCAGGCGCAGCAGGCGCACCCCCGGATACGGCAGGCCGAGATGGCGCGCGACAGCGCCGAGCTGGAAACCCGCAAGGCCGAGGCCGGGCGCCTGCCCACCGTGGACGCCAGTGTCGGCTACCTGATGACGCACGTGCGCAACGGCAACACGCTGAGTTCACCCAACCGCCGCCACGAGGCCACCGTCGCCCTCACCTTCAGCCTGCCGCTGTATGCCGGCGGCGCCATCCAGAACCGCCTGCGCGAAACCCTGGCACTGCAGGACAAGGCCGGCATTGACCTCGAAGGCGTGCGGCGCCAGACCGAGCAGGACGTGCGCACCGCCCTCCTCAACCAGCGCGCCAACACCAGCCGGGTGCGCGCGCTGGAGGCGGCCGAGGCGTCGAGCCAGAGCGCGCTGGAGGCCAACCAACTGGGCTACGAGGTCGGCGTGCGCATCAACATCGACGTGCTCAACGCGCAAAGCCAGCTCTACCAGACCAAGCGCGATCTGGCGCAGGCGCGCTACGACGTGCTGCTGGGCGAGCTGCAGCTTCGGCAGGCCGCCGGCGACCTGTCGGAAGACGACCTGATCCGGCTCGACGCCCAATTGCGGGCCGCAACGGCCAGCCCAGCCACCCGCTGAACAGCGCCCCCAGGAAAGCAGAGATCAGGCGGCGGCTCCGAGCCGCCACAGCGAGGTCACTTCCGCGCGCCGGGCCTCGTGCAGCGGGTCGG
>JASGEH010000198.1:0-7025 GCA_047606565.1 Comamonas sp. | reverse complement strand
GGTCGGCCACCCGCACCGCGCACGCCGCCCTGAGCCTGGCCGCCCGCGCCCAGCCGGCCGCCGTGGCCGGCACCTGGTCGGCCACCGCCACCGCCGCAGTGGCCGCAACCGCCGCCGTGGCCGATGTCGCCGCAGCGCCCGCCAGCGCCGTGGCCTCGGCCTCCCGCGTGGCCCGGGTGGAGGCGGCCATCGCTATCCAGGCACCGGCTGCCGCGCCCGATGCCCCCATGTCGCCCACCGGCGTGGCTCGCGTGGACGCCGCCATCGCCATCGCGGCACCGGCCGACGCGCCCGTGGCCGCCCTGTCGCCCACCAGCGTGGCCCAGGCCCGCGCCGCCGTGGCCGTGGCGCAGGCCACCGACTGGGCCCGTGCGCCCATCCGCGCCAGCGGCGTCTACCGCGCCGTCGCGCACCGCGCCGCCTATGCCGGGCTGGCCGTGCCCGATGACGCCGTGCGCGCCAATGCCCTGGCGCGCGTGGTGGCCTGCCGGGCGGGGGCCTGGGCGCGGGTGGATCTGGTGCGGCGGCGCCAGCCGCTGGTCTCGATTGCTATCACCCTCCTGACCTGATTCCGCCGCGCGGTGAATTGCTTCACCGTGCCAGCTCCCCGCGTACGGCACGACACTGCGTGCCATGAATAAGCCCACTTCATCTGTCGCGGCGGGGATCGCTGATCTCTACACGCTCACACTGGTCGACGGCCTGCCCGCACAAGCCGGCCAGCAGACCCTGCGCTACAAGACGGTCAAGCTGCGCGAGATCAGCGTGCGCGACCACCGCGCCGCCGTGCACCTGGCCGAGCGCGTGGCCTTTGTGCAGGGCGTGCCCAAGCTGTTGGTGAGCGACGCGGACTACAAGGACGCGCTGGTCATGCGGCACATCGACGCCTTCGTGTGCGACGGCCAGACCATTCCCGGCGCGCTGGTCGATCTGGAGATGATGGGCAAGCTGAGCCTGCACGACTTCGGCCTGCTTGAGGACCGGGCGTTCTTCATCGACCTGGCCGCCGAGGTGCGCTACGGCAACCTGAGCCAGGCCGAGTTCGACGCCATGCTGGCCGGCCAGCAGCCCGAGGGCGCCGCCCCTCAGCCCGTGGGCCAGGCTGAGGGCGCTGGAGCATCTCCTGACGCAGCTGAGCCTGGCCCTGCAATGCTCGCCGACTACGCTGGAAGCGATGCCGCTGGCGGAACTGCGGTTTCGGGCGCGTGACATGGCGGCGCTGATCGCCAAGCTCAGGCCCGCCATCCGACCCGCCCAGGGAGGCCGCCATGTCCACGCGTGAAATGCGGGTGCGCTACACCATTCAGCTGGGTTCCAACGTGGGGGCGCGGGCGCGTATGGATGCGCGGGAGTTCCAGCAGGCCGGCAGCACGATGCGCAAAACGGCCGAGAGCACGGCCAAGGGCGTGGAGGCGGTCACCCAGGCGCAGGAGCGCCAGGCCCACGCTGGCAAGAAGGCGCGGGCCGAGACGGCCAGGGGCGCGGCCGAGGACCGCAAGGCCGAGCAGGCCACCACGCGCCGGCGCCGGGCCAAGGACCAGGCCACGCAAAGCACCGAACGGTCGACGCGCGCCCAGACGCAGGAGTCGGCGGCGATGCGGCGGCTGGGGGCCGAGACGGCGGCGGCGACGGGCAAGGTCACGGCACTGGATCGTGCGATGCGCAGGCTGGGATCAGGGACAACCACGATCCAGCGGCAGATCGACTACATGCGCCGGCTGGCAGCCAGCATGGACGAGGTGCGCCAGCGCCAGGTCCAGCTCAACCGGATGCCTGTGGGCGGCCTGGGCCAGGGCGGCCCCGGGGCGGTGGCTCCGAGTGGCCCGGGCGGGCTCAGGCCGGCCGGCCGCACGGCCGATGGCCCGGGCCTGGAGGAGCGCATGCTCACGAATGCGGCGGCGGGAACGGCCGCGTATTACAGCGGCAAGCGGGTCACGATGCCGTTCGTGACGGCGTACAGCAACCTGGATGAGGCCCTTGGGGACTTGAGGGTTGCCATGCTGGAGGCCGATGGCACTGTTTCGGAGGAATTCGATGCCATCGTGGCCGAGGCCAAGGCGCTGGGGGAAAAGCTGCCCGGTGGCACCAAGGATTTCATCGCGGCTGCGCGGGCATTGATTGAGCAAGGTGTGCCCCGGCGCATGATCGCCAACGGTGGCCTGCGCGCCAGCAGCTACTTTGGCGCGCTGATGAACATGGACCAGTACGAGAGCGCGACGACCACCGCCAAGGTGCGCGAAGCCTACGGGCTGCAGGACCGCGAGCTGCCGGCCATGGCCGACCTGATGCAGCGCAGCCGGTATGCCTTCGGCATCGACCCGCGCGACAACCTGGAGGTGGCCAAGTACGCGGCGCCCACGTACAACACGATGAAGCTGACCGGGCTGGAGAACGCCAAGCAGTTGCTGGCTGTGCAGGGCCTGGGCTCACAGGTCGGCCTGGAGGCCAGCAGTTGGGGCACCAACTTCGCCATGATGCTGCAGCGGACCACCCAGATGGACTGGCGCGTCAACCGCAAATCGAAGGAGGCCCAGGAGATCCGCGAGATGCTCAAGGGATACGGCATCGACATGCGCTTCTTCAACGACCAGGGCGAGTTCGCGGGCATCGTGAACATGCTGCAGCAGTTGGAGAAGCTCAAGCCGCTGAAGGACCAGGAGCAGATGCAGGTGCTCTACCGCCTGTTCGGCCAGGAGGCGGGCCGGCCCGCCCAGATTCTGGTGAACAAGGGCCTGCCGGCCTTCCGCGAGAACCTGGCGCGCATGGATGCGCAGGCCAACATCGACCAGCGCATCGACGAGAAGATGGGCAGCTTCGCGGCCAAGCTCGAAGCGCTGGGCGGCGTGGTCGAGAACGTGATGGCCCAGATGTTCAAGGCGGCGGGCGACAGCATGAAGCCCGAGATCGACCGTGCGGCAGGCTTCGTGGGCGGGCCGCTGCAGCAGTTCTTCGAAGCGCACCCGAAAACCGGATCGGCCGCCGTGGGCGCGGGCGCTGCCGCTGGCACGTATGCGGGCTGGCGTGGCGTGAAGGCCGTTTGGGATCGCATGGGCGGCGGCGGCAGCGCGGCGCCGGCGGCACCAGCGGTGTCTGCCACGGGCCGTTTGAAGGGCCTTGGAACGGCATTCAAATCCTTCCCGCTGATCAGCGCGGCGCTGACCTTGCTGGACCCCAACACGCCCGAGGACTACGAGCGCCTGCGCGCCATGTCCGCGCGTGAGAAGCGGGCCAGGAACGAGGCGCTGAACCGCAATCTGCCGGTCAACGCACGCGGCCAGGGCTACAAAGACCCGCGCCGGCTCGACCAGGGCCCGCCCTCGCTCGACTTCCTGGACCTGCGCCTGTTGCCGGCCGAGCTGCCGCCGTCGATGCTCAAGCTGGGCCAGGCCACCGAGATCAAGATGGGCGAAGGCCGCGTGTCGTTCGACATCAACATCCGCGACGACCGCACCACGGTCACGCCCAGCGTGGTGCGCCAGCCCGGCCTGTTCAAGCTCGACATGGGCAACACGAATCCGGGCGGCTATGGCAGCGGCGGCACGGGGGGCAAGCCATGAGCTGGCTGGACCAATTGCAGCAGGCCTCGTTCCGGGGCGTTGCCTTTCACGTCGACACCATCGACGTGTCGGCCGGTGACAACGTGGTCGTGCGGGAGTATCCATTCCAGGACTTGCCGACCGTCTTCCGCATGGGCGATGGCGTCGAGGAGATCAAGTTCTCGGCCTACGTGATCGGCGACGACTACCACGAGCAGCGCGAGCGCCTGCGCGAGGTGCTGTCGGGCGAAGGCGTGCTGGTGCATCCCACGGCCGGGTCGATCCGGGCCTACGTCGCGGGGAAATACCGCATCCAGGAGACCCCCACGGCCGAGGGCGGCATCGCCCGCTTCGAGCTGACGTTCATCCGGGCCGAGGCGCGCCGCTACCCGGTGGGCGTGGCGAATACCCCGGCCGAGGCTGGCCTGGCGGCCGACGCCGCCGCCCTGGCGGCGCAGGACCAGTTCGGCGGCGCCTTCGACATGGACAGCGTCTACGGCTGGTCGGCCGACCAGGCGGTGGCGCGCGTGCGCGCGTCGGTCGATGCGGTCTGGGACCAGATGAAAGCCGTCAGCGGCGGGCTGGGCGACTTCACCAGCGCCGCCCTGCGCAATTACGAGACGCTGCGCGATGGCCTGCTCGACCTGGTCAGCACGCCGCGCGAGCTGGCCGACCAGATCGCCACGCTGTTCGAGCTGCCGGGCGAGCTGACCCAGGCGGCTCGGGCGAATTTCATGGGCGCGTTCAGCTTTCTGTTCGACATGAGCGACCGCATCAGCCAGGCGGACTTCGAGTTCACCGCGACGCCGGCCGATGGCCTGGGCCTGGTGGTCTACGGCACAGGCACGGCCGGGCCGTTGGGCGAGGACAGCCCGGTGCGGGCCACGCTGGCGCAGTTGACATCGAGCAGCGACCTGCTGTTCGAGACGCTGGCGACGGCGGCCTGGGTGCGGGCGGCGGCACAGTATGAGCTGACGGGCTACGACGACGCGATGGCGATGCGCCAGGCCATCCATGCGCAATGCACGCGGCTGCTGACCGAGGCGTCGGCCCTGGCCGCGCCGGCGACGGCGCCGGGCGAGTCGTGGCACGACGCGGTGATGGCGCTGCACACCACGGCCCTGGCCGACCTGCAGGCGCGCAGCCGCGACCTGGTGCGGCTGACCACCTACACGCCCGAGGCCTGGCAGCCCATCTGGTATGTGAGCTACCGGCTGTTTGGCACGGCCGCCTATGCGGACGAGATCCTGGCGCTCAACCCGCACATCGAACACCCGCTGCTGGTGCCGCCCGGCCGGCCGTTGCGCGTGGTCCGCAGGGAGCCGGCATGACCGAGCAACTGCGGCGCTACACGCGCGACGACGCCCAGATCACCGTGACGGTGCGCGGCCGCGAATACCAGGGCTGGCTGGAAAGCGAGGTCGAGCGCAGCCTGGAGAGCGTGGCCGGGGCCTTCAGCATCCCGGTCAGCCTGGTGCCCGGCCAGCCGCCCGACATCGAGCGCCAGGATGAAATCACGGTGCGGATCAACGGTGTGCCGGTGATCGTCGGCTATGTTCTGGCCGCTGCGCCGTTCTATCGGGCGGGCGACTGCGGCATGCGCATCACTGGCCGGGACCGCACGGGCGACCTGGTGCACAGCACGGCTATATATAAAGGCGGGCAGTGGATCAACGCCCGGATCGACCGCATCTGCCGCGACCTGCTCACGCCCTTCGGCATCAAGCTGACGGTCGATACCGACATCGGCGCGGCGGTGCCGGACTTCAAGCTGGGGCATGGGGAAACCGTGGTCGAGGCGATCTCGCGCGCAGCCCGGCTGCGCGGCGTGCTGGCGATCCGGGGCGATGACGGCCACCTGGTGCTGACCAAGGCCGGGACAACGCGCTTCGACGGTGCCATCGCGCGCGGCCACAACGTCATCGAGATGGACGACCTCGGCAGCGACGAGCAGCGCCACAGCGAATACATCGTCTTCGGCCAGCGCAACGTGGCCGACGATGACGCCGGCGACGTCGACGTGGCCCGGGCGATCAAATCGTCGGCTAAGGATGCCGAGATCAAGCGCTACCTGCCGCTGGTCATCCATGCCGACGGCAACACCACCCCAGCCGAGCTGTCGGCCCTGGCCGCGCACACCGCCCGGGTGCGCCGGGGCCACGCCTACGGCATCCGCTACCTGGTCGAGGGCTGGACCTGCAAGGGCAAGCCCTGGCCGCTGAACCAGCGCGTGCCGATCTACGACGACGTGGCCGGGCTGGACGGCGCCGAGTGGCTGATCGCCAGCGTCAAGCAGACCTGCAGCCTGAAGGACGGCGACGTGACCGAGCTGATCGTGCGGCCTATCGAAGCCTACGACTCGGCGCCACTGCAAACCAGGAAGCGCCGCAAGCGCTGGGACGGCACGCGCGGCCCCAGCGACAAGGCCAACGACAAGGCCAGGGCGGCGCGATGAGCTGGCTGGGCGATGCACTGCGCCGCGTGCGCGTCCGGGGCCTGCGCGAAGGCACGGTCCAGCGCGGCCGGGTCGAGGCCACCGAGCACGACACCAAGGACAGCGTCGAGCGCTGGCAGGACTACGGCTTCTCGGCCCAGCCGGTCGACGGCCACGGCCTGCGGATCAACCTGGCCGGCGCGCAGTTCCTGCTGCGCCTGGACCGGCCGGCCGAACGGCCCAAGCTGGAGGCCTACGAGGTGACGGTCTGGCACAAGGAAGGCCACAGCATCACGCTCAAGGCCGGTGGGGTCGTGGAGGTCGATTGCGAGGTCTACCGAGTCAAGGCCCCAGGCGGCGTCGAGTTCGACACACCCGAGGTCAAGATGAGCGGCTCGGCCACGGCCGCAGGCACGGTGACCGGACAGGCCGACGTGGTGGCCGGCGACAAGTCGGTGCTGGAGCACCGCCACCGCGACGTTCAGACGGGCACGGACAACAGCGGCACGATGGTCTGATGGGTCTGAGGAGGGTGAAGCGCTTCACCCTGACGGCGGCGCGGCGCGCGGCGAGACTGGCTTCGTGGAAAAAAGACAGGGCGAATGCGCGGGATGCGGACACATCCCAGGCAAACGCCTCCGCCGTGGAATAGCACGGCATCGACCGAAGACCCTGCCACCTGTGCACAGGCGGGGCGATTATCCGGGATGCCGATATGCAGGAAATTCGTTGCGGCCATTGCTCGCGCAAGCTGGCGATGGGTGAGTACACAAAGTTGGAAATCAAGTGCCCGCGCTGCGGAACCTTGAACCTACTGAGAGCCGGGACCGCTGATCGCAGCGGGCAGAGCCCCACACCCGAACGCCACCGAGCGTCATCAAAGCCTGATCGAGATGACCCCAAGCCGCGTTCAAACGCCCTTTAACAAGAGCCTGTCAGGAATTTTGTGTGTGAGGCATACGATGACCAACAGGAGCATGTATGCCAAGCAAGAAGAACCCGGCGTCGGAGTTGCCGGCGATCCCGCAAGAACTCATTGATCAATTCGTCACTGG
>JASGEH010000197.1:0-6526 GCA_047606565.1 Comamonas sp. | reverse complement strand
GGGTCAGGAGCCGGGCATGGCGCGGGTGTTGGCGTAGATGCGGGCGAGAAAGTCGCGCAACCGTTTCTCCTCGGTTTCGTCGAAGCCCGCGATCAGGTCGTTCTGCACGCCGGCCAGGATCGTGGGGAGCTGTTCGGCCACGGCGCGGCCCTCGGGCGTGAGGGCGATGTTCACCACGCGCCGGTCTTCCTGCGAACGCTCGCGCTGGCACAGGCCCTTGGCCTCCAGGCGGTCGAGCAGGCGCGTGAGGCCGCCCGCGTCCAGGTGGCACATGCGCGCCAGCCCCGCGGCCGTGCTGGGTGGGTCGAGCAGCAGGCGCAGCAGGGGCTTCCACTGCGCGTCGGTCAGGCCCAGGGGCTCCATGCGGCGCTCCACTTCGGCGCCCAACAGCGCGGTGATGCGGCGCAACTGGAAACCCAGGTGTTGTTCCACCTGGAACGGTAGCGTGTCTTCTTCGTCCGGCATTTTCATGGCGATGACAATAATTGATTAGACAATTATTGGCATGGGCAAGGATCTAATCCCTGCCGTGAAAAGGGTTTCAGCCGCGCCCGGCACGGGTCAGGTAGCGCTTGCGCCAGAAGAACACGGTGAGCGCCGCGGCGATCACGGCCATGACGCCCATGGCCCACCAGAAACCCTCCCGGAAGTGCACGAAGGGGAGGAACTCGAAGTTCATGCCGAAGATGCCGGCGATCAGGTTCAGTGGCAGGAACACGGCGGTCAGCACGGTGAGCGTGCGCATGATGTCGTTGGCGCGGTTGCCCTGCAGTGAGAAATGGATCTGCACCACGGTCTCGGCGTTCTGCTCCATGCGGCGCACGTGGTGGACCACGCGCTCGATGTGTTCGAGCACGTCGCGCGAACGCAGCTTGAGCATTTCGCGCTCGCGCTGCTGGTGTGGTGCGCCGGTCTCGGGCCAGGTCTCCAGCGCGTCGAGCCAGTCCTGCAGCGCGGCGCGCTGGTCTTCGCAGATTTCGCTGAGCTGGTGCAGCGACATGCGTGAGGCCAGCAGCGTGCGCCAGTCGGTGAAGTTCGCGCGGGGGTCGAGCAGGGCGGCCTGCCAGCCGTCGATTTGCTGCGACAGGTCGCGGCGCAACTCAAGGAAGGCGTCGACGATGGTGCTGACCATGCGCAGCATCAGGTCGGCCGGGCTGCTGGGCAGCAGACGCAGATGCAGCCGGCTGTCGTCGTGGCCCGCGCCGCCCACCACCGCGTGCAGCGGAGCCGGCAGGGCCGTGGGTGCGCTGGTGGGCTGGGCGGCCGCGGCCAGCAGGCGGGTCGCATAGGCGTCGCGCACCTGGCAGTCCGAGGGGTGCACCGTCAGCACCACGCGCTCGAAGACCGCGAAACCGACGGCGCTGGTGTCGACCTGGGCCAGCAGCGGCTGGGCGCCGGGGCCGGTAGGGCCGTCGAGCGGCTGCACGTCGCGGCTGCCCTGGCTGCTGGCCAGGCGGCGGAAGACCAGCACGTCGTAGTCCGAGGTGTAGTCGTAGTGCGAGGGCAACTGGCGGTTGAGCAAGTCGCTGACGTGCAGGTCCACCAGCGCCGAGCCGATCAGGCGGTGCAGCGCGGACTGGACTTCGTAGAGGCGTTCTTCCAGCTCCCGGCGGGTGCAGGAGATCCAGAGGAAGCCGTGCGCCGGCATGTCTTGCGGCAGCTCGTGGCTTTCGGCCACGGCGGGCGTCTCGCGCGGGAGGTCGCGCGGGGCATCGGACGCGGTCGGCGCCGCCAGGGTGAGGATGCGCATGCGGCGGCGCCTGCTTTTCAGCCGCGCTCGCCCAGCAGGCGCGCGGCGTCGCGGGCGAAATAGGTCAGCACGCCATCGGCCCCGGCGCGCTTGAAGGCCAGCAGGCTCTCCAGCATGACGGCGTCGTGGTCGAGCCAGCCGTTTTGCGCGGCGGCCTTGAGCATCGCGTATTCGCCGCTGACCTGGTAGGCGAAGGTCGGCATCTGGAAGGTGTCCTTGACGCGCCGCACCACGTCCAGGTAGGGCATGCCGGGCTTGACCATCACGTAGTCCGCGCCCTCCGAGATGTCCTGCGCCACTTCGCGCAGGGCCTCGTCGGTGTTGGCCGGGTCCATCTGGTAGGTTTTCTTGTTGCTCTTGCCCAGGTTGGCGGCCGATCCGACAGCGTCGCGGAACGGCCCGTAGAACGCGCTCGCGTACTTGGCGCTGTAGGCCATGATCTGGGTGTGGATCGCGCCGCGCGCGTCGAGCGCGGCGCGGATGGCGCCGATGCGCCCGTCCATCATGTCCGACGGCGCCACGACATCGACGCCCGCATCGGCATGGGTCAGCACCTGCCGCACCAGCAGCTCGATGGTCTCGTCATTGAGCAACTGCCCCTCGGCATCGATCAGGCCATCCTGGCCGTGGCTGGTGTAGGGGTCGAGCGCCACGTCGGTGAGCACGCCGAGCGTCGGGAATTCGCGTTTGAGCGCGCGCACGGCCTGCGGGATGACGCCGTCGGGGTTGAAGGCTTCGCGGCCTTCCGGGTCCTTGAGCGCGCTGTCGATGTAGGGGAACAGGGCGAGCACGGGAATGCCCAGCTTCACGCAGTCCTCGGCCACCGGCAGCAGGCGGTCGATCGACAGCCGCTCCACGCCTGGCATGCTGGCGACGGCTTGCGCCTGGCCTTGGCCGGCCACCACGAAAACCGGGTAGATGAAGTCTTTGGGGGTCAGCGCATGCTCTCGCACCAGATCACGCGAAAACGCGTGTCTGCGGATACGCCGGGGTCGGTAGGTGGGGAAGGCGGCCTGAGGCAGAACGGGATGTGTCATGCGGAAATTGTGCCGCACCCGAGCGTTTTTCGCGCCGGAGCACCGCACGCCGGGCCGCCCCGATCAAAAGGCGCAGAGGCTCAGGCGGCCGCGTCCTTGAGCTTCTTGAGCGGACGCGACTTCACGCGCACGCTGGCGGGCTTGGCGTCGAACCAGCGTTCCTGGCCGGTGAAGGGGTCCTTGCCGAAGCGCTTCTTCTTGGCGGCGACCTTCTGCACATCGATCTTCAGCAGGCCGGGCAGCGTGAACGAGCCGGCGCCCTTCTTGTTGAGCGAGGCGACGATGGTGTCTTCCAGCGCGGCGAACACGGCCTTGGCGGCCTTGGGCTCGACGCCGGCGTGCTGGGCCAGGTGGGCGATCAGCGCGGCCTTGGTGAAGCTGTCCTTGATGGGCTTGAGCGCCACGGGCTTGGCGGCGGCCTTGGGCGCGGCGGCCTTGCGTGCCGGGGCGGCCTTGGCGACCGTCTTGGCGGCGGAGACCTTGGCGGCAGCGGTCTTCGGTGCGACGGCCTTGGTGGCGGGAGCCTTCACGGCTTTCACGGCCTTGGCCGGAGCAGCCGCCTTCTTGGCGGGCGCGGCGGCCTTGGGGGCTGCGGTGTTCTTGGTGGCCTTGGCCGGGGCCGCGACGGTTTTCTTTGCAGTTGCCATGGATGGATCCAGATCTGTTGTGTTCAAAAAAAGCGTGCCGCGCAAGGCCGTGCGCGACGGCCGAGCGCAGAGCGCACGTGCTGCGCATTCTAGAGCGTGTTATGCAATTTCAAGCGCCGGCCCTTCTGGCAAGCCATTCGCGCGTCTGTCTTCAGGCCTGCAGCAGGTGCAGCGCGAGCGCGTGGCAGGCCGGCAGCGTCAGCGGATCGGTGTAGCGGCTGGCGGCCAGCGGGTGCGCGGCGTAGCGCGCGATGACCAGTTCCGCGCGCGGGTCGATGTACAGGCTCTGGCCGAAGATGCCGCGCCCCATGTAGGCGCCGTGCGCGTTGTGCGTGTGCCACCACTGGTAATGGTAGGAGCCGCCTTCGATCAGCGTGTAGGGGGCGCGCGCGAACTGTTCGCGGTCGCCGCCGCGCCGCACCTCGGCGACCACCGCCTGCGGGATGACCTGCCGGCCGTTGAAGTGGCCGTCGCAGCGCATCGTCTCGCCAAAGCGCGCCAGGTCGCGCAGCGTGGTGCACAGGCCGCCGCCGGCGGCTTCGGTGCCGTGGTCGTCGAGCATCACGTAGGCGTCGTGCTCGGCACCCATGGGCTGCCACAGCCGGGTGCTGATGAGGTCGGCCGGGCGCAGCCCGGTCACGCGCGCCAGCACCCAGGCCAGCACTTCGGTGTTGACGGTCTTGTAGCTGAAGGCCGCGCCGTGCTGGCCTTCCTTGCGCATCGCCTGCAGCGAGGCGCAGAAGCCCAGCGGACCCTGGTAGCCGGCCGGCCGGGGCCGCATGCGGCCGGCGTAGGCGTGGCGCCAGATTTGCGCGTCGGGGTCGTGGTAGTCCTCGGAATAGGCGACGCCGGCGGTCATCTCCAGCAGGTGCAGCAGCGTGGCGTCGGCCCAGGCGCTGGCGCCGAGTTCGGGTACGTAGTGAGCGACGGGGCGGTCCAGCGCCAGCACGCCCTCGTGCGCCAGTGTGGCCGCCACCATGCCGACCACCGACTTGGTGATGGACATCGCCAGGTGCGGCCGCTCCGGGCGCAGCTCGCCTGCGTACTGCTCGTGCACGACGCGGCCCCGGTGCAGGATCAGCAGCCCGTCGGTATAGGCCTGCCGCACCATCTGCGCGAAGGTGGCGGGCTGGCCGAACAGGTCGGTGAAGCGCACGGCCGCGAGGTCGAGCGCGGGGCCGGCGGGCAGCGGGGCGGCCGCGCCGTTGCCGCGCCAGACGTTGGCCGTCGGCAGCAGTTCGCGGATGTGCGAGAAGCTCCAGCGGTTCCATGGCGGCGCCAGCATCTGGTCGCGCTCGAACAGCACCAGCCCCTCGGGGCGCGGCGGAAAGCCCCGCATGAGGCCCAGGGCCTCGGGCGTGCTGTCCTCGGGCGTGCCCAGCCGGGCCAGCGTGGTTTCGACGTCGTGCCGCAGGGCGGCGAACGCGGCGGATGCGGGCGATGTGGGAGAGTGGGTCATGGTGCTCATGCGTAGTGGTAGACGCCCTGGCCGGTCTTGCGGCCGAGGCGGCCGGCCGCGACGTATTCGCGCAGCAGTGGGCAGGGGCGGTACTTGCCGTCGCCGAACTGCTGTAGGTAGACCTCCATGATCGACAGGCACACGTCCAGGCCGATCAGGTCGGCCAGTGCCAGCGGGCCGATGGGCTGGTTGGCGCCCAGCTTCATGCCGGCGTCGATGGCCTCGGCCGTGGCGACGCCCTCGGCCAGCACGAAGAAGGCCTCGTTGATCATCGGGATCAGGATGCGGTTGACCACGAAGCCGGGCGCGTTCTTCACGCTGATCGGCGTCTTGCCGAGCCGCTCGGCCAGCGCCGTTACGGCGTCGTGCGTGGCGGCGCTGGTCTGCAGGCCGCTGATGACCTCCACCAGCGCCATCAGCGGCACCGGGTTGAAGAAGTGCAGGCCGACGAAGCGATCGGGGCGTTGCGTGGCGGCGGCCAACTGGGTGATGGAGATCGACGAAGTGTTGGTCGCCAGGATCACCTCGGGCGCGACCAGCGCATCGACCTGCCGCAGGATCTCGGTCTTGAGCGCCGGGTTCTCGGTGGCGGCTTCGATCACCAGATGCACGTCCTTGAGTGCCGCGTAGCCTGTGCCGGTCTGGATGCGCGCCAGCGCGGCGGCCTTGTCGGCGGCGCTGATCTTGTCCTTCTTGATGAGGCGGTCGAGGCTGCCCGCGATGGATGCCAGGCCCTTGCGCAGCGCGTCCTCGCTGATGTCCACCAGAATGACGTCGAGCCCGGCCGTGGCGCAGGCCTGGGCGATGCCGCTGCCCATGGTGCCGGCGCCAATGATGCCGAGGGTCTGGATGTCGGGAGGGGCGGCGGGAGTGGTCATGGCGGTGAACCTTTGCGCGAAGGTGAAAAGAGCATCAGCACGTGCTGATGGCACAGGCTAGCATGGCTGTCGGCTCTATGATTCGGCCACCGGGCACCAGGCCCGGACTTCGTCTTCGCCCGCCCTGCCATGAACCTGATCGACGCCATCGTCGCGCAAGCCCCCGCGCTGACCGCCATACGCCGCGACCTGCACGCCCACCCCGAACTCGGCTTCGAGGAAGTCCGCACCGCCGACCTGATCGCCGCCCGGCTGGCCGAATGGGGCATCCCCGTGCACCGCGGCCTGGGCAAGACCGGCGTGGTCGGCCACATCGCCGGGCGGCGCGGCGCCTCCACGCGCGCCATCGGCCTGCGCGCCGACATCGACGCCCTGCCCATGCAGGAGGCCAACACCTTCGCCCACGCCAGCCGCGTGCCCGGCAAGATGCACGCCTGCGGCCACGACGGCCACACCACCATGCTGCTGGGCGCCGCGCAGTACCTGGCGGCCACGCGCGACTTCGACGGCACCGTGCACGTCATCTTCCAGCCGGCCGAGGAGTTCGGCGGCGGCGGCCGCGCCATGATCGAGGACGGCCTGTTCGAGCGCTTCCCGGTCGAGGCCGTCTTCGGCCTGCACAACATGCCGGGCATCCCCGCCGGCACCTTCGCCACCTCGCCCGGGCCGGTGCTGGCCTCCAACAGCGAGTTCAAGGCGGTCATCCGGGGCAAGGGCGGCCACGCCGCCATGCCGCACCTGGCGATCGACCCGAT
>JASGEH010000196.1:0-13121 GCA_047606565.1 Comamonas sp. | reverse complement strand
ACCTCGGCGCCCAGTTCATGGAAGACCTTGGGCGCGATCTGGTAGGCCGCGCCATGCGCGGCGTCGACCACGATCTTCAGGCCCCGCAGCGACAGCGTGTGATCGAAGGTGCTCTTGCAGAACTCGATGTAGCGGCCGGCCGCGTCGTCGAGCCGCCGGGCCCGGCCCAGCGTGGCCGAATCGACCCACAGCGGCGGCTCGTCCAGGCGCGCCTCCACGGCCGCCTCCCAGGCGTCGGGCAGCTTGGTGCCCTGGGCGCTGAAGAACTTGATGCCGTTGTCGGGAAACGGGTTGTGGCTGGCGCTGATGACCACGCCCAACTGCGCCCGCAGCGCCCGCGTGAGGTAGGCCACGCCCGGCGTCGGCAGCGGGCCGACCAGCACCACGTCCACCCCTGCCGAGTTGAAGCCCGACTCCAGCGCGCTCTCCAGCATATAGCCCGAAACCCGCGTGTCCTTGCCGATCAGCACACGCGGGCGCGGCCGGCCTTCGGCCGACCCGCCCTCGTCACGCAGCACGCGGCCGACGGCATGCGCCAGCCTGAGCACGAAATCCGGCGTGATCGGCGCCTGCCCGACCGTGCCGCGTATGCCATCCGTTCCAAAAAACCTGCGACTCATGGCGTCGCCTCCTTGCCTGTTCGTTGCTTCATGTTTCCCGTGGCGCCGGCTCGCGCAGCGCCCGCCAGACCGCCAGCGCGGCCACCGTCTCGCGCACGTCGTGCACGCGCACGATGCGCGCGCCGCGCTCGACGGCCAGCAGTGCCGCCGCCACGCTGGGCGCCAGCCGATCCTCGACGTCCAACCCGGTCACCGCGCCGAGCGCGGACTTGCGCGACCACGCCGCCAGCCAATGGAAACCCATGTCCAGCAGCTCGGCCTGGCCGCGCAGCAGGCTGAAATTCTGGGCCACCGTCTTGCCGAAGCCCGGCCCCACGTCGAGCACGATGCGGGCGCGCTCGACACCTCGGTCGAGCAGCGCCTGGCTGCGCCCGGCCAGGAAGCCGCGCACCTGCGCCAGCACGTCGCCGGCCATGGGCTCGGCCTGCATGGTCTGCGGATCGCGGTGCATGTGCATCAGGCACACGCCGCAGCCGCCGTGCGCGGCCACCACCGCCAGCGCGCCGGGCTGGCGCAGCGCCCAGACGTCGTTGACGATGTCGGCGCCCGCCTCCAGCGCCGCGCGCATCACCTCGGCCTTGTAGGTATCGACGGACACCGGCACGCCCCAGCGCACCGCCTCGCGCACCACCGGCAGCACACGCGCCAGTTCTTCGTCCAGCGGCACCGCCGGGCTGCCCGGCCGGGTCGATTCACCGCCGATGTCGAGGATGTCGGCCCCCTGCGCCAGCAGCGCTTCGGCATGCGCCAGCGCCGCGCCGGTGCTCGCATGCCGGCCGCCGTCGGAAAATGAGTCGGGCGTGACGTTGACGATGCCCATCACGCGCGGCACCTCCAGGTCGATGCGAAATCGCGCCGTGTGCCAGTGCGTGGGCAAGGCGGCCGCCGAATACGTCACGCCCCCCAAACATCCCGGCGATGAAAAATGGGGCCGAAGCCCCATTCCTGCGTCCGCGTCGCGGTGCTCGGCCATCATGCCGCCGTGACGGTCGGCTCCGGCTTGACGGGAGCCGGCGCACCGCCGCTGCCGCTGCCGTCGCCACCCGACGAGGGCGGCGTGCGCGGCACCCAGTCCTTGGGCGGGCGCGGCGGCTTGCCGGCCATGATGTCGTCGAGCTGCTCGCTGTCGATGGTTTCCCATTCGAGCATGGCACCCGCCATGGCGTGCATCTTGTCCTGGTTGTCCTCGATGAGCTTGCGCGCCAGCGCGTACTGCTCGTCGATGATGCGGCGGACCTCGTCGTCCACCTTCTTCATCGTGGCTTCGCTCATGTTGGTGGTCTTGGTGACCGAGCGGCCGAGGAAGACCTCGCCCTCGTTCTCGGCATAGACCATGGGGCCCAGGGCCTCGCTCATGCCGTACTTCATGACCATGTCGCGCGCCAGGTTGGTGGCGCGCTCGAAGTCGTTGGAGGCACCGGTGGTCATCTGGTGCATGAACACTTCCTCGGCGATGCGGCCGCCGAACAGCATGCTGATCTGGCTGAGCATGTACTCGCGGTCGTAGCTGAAGCGGTCCTGCTCGGGCAGGCTCATGGTCACGCCCAGCGCGCGGCCGCGCGGGATGATGGTGACCTTGTGCACCGGATCGCACTGCGGCAGCAGGCGGCCGATCAGCGCGTGGCCAGCCTCGTGGTAGGCGGTGTTGCGGCGTTCGTGCTCGGGCATGACCATGGACTTGCGTTCCGGGCCCATGATGATCTTGTCCTTGGCCTTCTCGAAGTCCTGCATCTCGACCACGCGCGCATTGCGGCGCGCGGCCATCAGCGCGGCCTCGTTGCACAGGTTGGCGAGGTCGGCGCCCGACATGCCGGGCGTGCCGCGCGCGATGATCAAGGGGTTGACGTCCTGCCCGATCGGGATCTTGCGCATGTGCACGCTCAGGATCTGCTCGCGGCCGCGGATGTCGGGCAAGGTCACGTAGACCTGGCGGTCGAAGCGGCCCGGGCGCAGCAGCGCGGCATCCAGGATGTCGGGCCGGTTGGTGGCGGCCACCACGATCACGCCCAGGTTGGTCTCGAAGCCGTCCATCTCGACCAGCATCTGGTTCAAGGTCTGCTCGCGCTCGTCGTTGCCGCCACCCAGGCCCGCGCCGCGCTGGCGGCCGACCGCGTCGATTTCATCGATGAAGATGATGCAGGGCGCGTTCTTCTTGGCGTTCTCGAACATGTCGCGCACGCGGGCGGCGCCCACGCCGACGAACATTTCCACGAAGTCCGAGCCCGAGATGCTGAAGAACGGTACCTTGGCCTCGCCGGCGATGGACTTGGCCAGCAGCGTCTTGCCGGTGCCGGGCGGGCCGACCAGCAGCAGGCCGCGCGGGATGCGGCCGCCGAGCTTTTGGAATTTCTGCGGATCCTTCAGGAAGTCGACGACCTCGCGCACTTCTTCCTTGGCCTCGTCACAGCCCGCCACGTCGGCGAAGGTGACCTGGTTGCTGTTCTCGTCGAGCATGCGCGCCTTGCTCTTGCCGAAGCTGAAGGCGCCGCCCTTGCCACCGCCCTGCATCGAGCGCATGAAATACACCCACACGCCGATCAGCAGCAGCATCGGCCCCCAGGAAATCAGCAGGCTGGTCAGGAAGGAGCCTTCCTCGCGCTGCTTGACGTCGAACTTGACCTTGGCGTTGATCAGGTCACCGATCAGGCCGCGATCCAGCAGCGTGGTGGTGGTGCGGACCTTGGTGCCGTCGGTCAGCGTGGCGATGATGTCGGAGGTGTCGCCGTTCCCCTCCTGGATCACGGCCTGCGCGACGCGCTGCGCATGGACCGCATCGAGGAAGTCCGAGTACTGCATGGCATTGGCGCCGGACACGCTGCGTCCGTCGAGCTGCTTGAAGACCATGAACAGGACCAGCCCGATCACCATCCAGACAGCGATTTTGGAAAACCATGGGTTGTTATTCAAACGACACTCCGGTCAGATAGAAAGCAGGAATCGGATGCGGGCCCGGCCACGGCCGGCATGCCCGGTGGGCACATCGGCCGCCGCATGGCTAGCGCAGCGGACATACCGCATGTTTGGATCATTGTAGGGGTTTCAAGGGCCGGCCTGCCGCAGCGGCGCGGCGTGGCCGGAGACCGTGCATTTTGTTTATTCTGTTTTCTCGAGCACGGCCGCGAAGCATAGCAGAGGCTTGCGGCTGATTTTCATCCCGCGTTTTTGAGCCCGATGCCGACCAGGAAGGTTTCCGACGACTTGTCCCGGGAAGCCTTGGGCTTGATCGGCTTGACCACGCGGAAGGTCTCCTTGAACAGCTTGACCAACTGGCTGTAGCCGCTGCCGTGGAACAACTTGACCACCAGCGCGCCGTCGGGCCGCAGGTGCTTGCACGAGAACTCGACGGCCAGCTCCACCAGCAGCGCGATGCGCGCCGCGTCCGAGGACTCGATGCCCGACAGGTTGGGCGCCATGTCCGAGACCACCAGGTCGACCTTGGCCTTGGGCCGCCCGCGGGCGCCGCTCTCGACCATGCGGTCGCGCACGATCTGTTCGAGCCGCAGCAGCACCTCGTCCTCGCGGAAGTCGCCCTGTAGGTAATGCACGCCCTCGATCGGTTCCATGGGCAGCAGGTCGACGCCGATGATGGCGCCGTCGAGCGCCCCCACCGCCGCGCCCTCGGGCGAGAGCCGGCGCCGCACGTACTGGCTCCAGGCGCCCGGCGCGCAGCCCAGGTCGACCACGATGTGGCCAGGCTGGATCAGGCCCAGCGTCTCGTCGATCTCCTTGAGCTTGTAGGCGGCGCGCGCGCGGTAGCCCTCGCGCTGCGCCAGCTTGACCCACGGGTCGTTGATGTGGTCGTTGAGCCAGGCCTTGTTGACCTTCTTGGATTTGGTCGTTACTTTCATCTTGCACCGATCACCGATAATAGAGGGCAATCCCGCCGGCAGCGCAAGCCGCCAGCCCTGTCTGATTCTCGCGGATGGGTCATCCTTCGGCGGATATTCCAACATCCCCTCCAGCGGCGCGCCCTGCGGCAGCCCCTGGTTCTCGTATTTTTGCCATGCCAGCCATCCACCTCACCCCTGCCCAGCGCAAGGAACACCGCGCCGACGCCCACCACCTCAACCCAGTCGTGCTGATCGGCAGCGACGGCCTGTCGGACGCCGTCCGCAAGGAAATCGACGCGGCCCTCAAGGCCCACGGCCTGATCAAGGTG
Source organism: Comamonas sp. (assembly GCA_047606565.1). GTDB lineage: Bacteria > Pseudomonadota > Gammaproteobacteria > Burkholderiales > Burkholderiaceae_C > Comamonas_F. Next base: position 8,342 of record JASGEH010000196.1, on the reverse strand, counting down.
CGCGTCTTCTCCGACGACCGGCTGGCCCGCGAGGCCATGCTCAAGGACCTGGCCGACAGCCTCGGCGCCGCGCCCATCCAGCACATCGGCAAGCTGCTGGTGCTGTGGCGCCCACTGCCGGCCAAGGAAAAGGCGGTCGACGAGGACCGCAAGCCCGGCCCGCGCGACGTCAAGGTGCTCAAGTACAGCAAGCGCGGCGGCCAGCGCCCGGAAGTGCGCACGCTGCGCGTGCTGGGCAACCAGCGCCTGACGGCTGGCGGCACGGTCAAGCGCTCCAAGCCCAAGCAGAAAAGTGTCAAGCGCTCGGCCCAGCGCTAAACCGGCCCCAACAAGATGAATGCCCGCGCGATGCGGGCATTTTTTCTGGGTGAACCGCTGACGGCTCAGAGGTAGCTGACCGAGATGATCTCGTAATGCTTGAGGCCACCGGGCGCCTGTACTTCAGCGGTGTCGCCCTCTTCCTTGCCGATCAGCGCGCGGCCGATCGGCGAGCCGACGTTGATCAGCCCGAGCTTGAGGTCGGCCTCGTCCTCGCCCACGATCTGGTACTTGACGCGGTCGCCGCTACTCTCGTCTTCCAGCTCCACGGTAGCGCCGAAGACCACGCGGCCGCCGGCATCGACCGACGAGGGGTCGATCACCTGCGCCGCCGCCAGCTTGCCCTCGACTTCCTTGATGCGGCCTTCGATGAAGCCCTGGCGGTCCTTGGCGGCTTCGTATTCGGCGTTTTCACTCAGGTCGCCCTGGGCGCGCGCCTCGGCAATGGCATTGATGACCGAAGGACGCTCCACGGTCTTGAGCTGATGCAGTTCGGCCTTGAGTTTCTCGGCGCCGCGCTTGGTGATCGGAAGGGTAGCCATATGTTTTGTCTTGCTCCAAAAGGAAACCGCCGGGCATAAAGCCCGGCGGTGTCGTTGTGAGGGAGATTATGCCTTGATTCACAAGGCATGCCAGCCCCCATGGCGGGGGCCGGCCGAGGCTCAGGCCGGCGTGGCCTGCCCCAGTTGCGCGTGCAGCGACTGCACCGAATACACGTCCAGCTCGTCGGCGAACTTCATGCCCTCGACGGCGGCCTCGGCGCCAAAGATGGTGGTGAAGGTCGTCACCCGCGCCAGCAGGGCCGAGGTGCGGATCGCGCGCGAGTCGGCGATGGCGTTGCGGCGTTCCTCGACGGTGTTGATGACCAGCACGATCTCGTTGTTCTTGACCATGTCGACCACGTGCGGGCGCCCCTCGGTCACCTTGTTGACCACGGTGCAGGCCAGGCCGGCGGCGGTCAGCGCGGCGGCCGTGCCCTTGGTGGCCAGCAGCTCGAAGCCCAGCGCCACCAGGTCGCGTGCGATCGCCACGGCGCGCGGCTTGTCGCTGTTCTTGACGGTCAGGAACACCTTGCCCGAACGCGGGAACTGCGTGCCCGCGCCCAGCTGCGACTTGTAGTAGGCCTCGCCAAAGGTCTTGCCCACGCCCATCACCTCGCCGGTGGACTTCATCTCCGGGCCCAGGATGGGGTCGACGCCCGGGAACTTCACGAAGGGGAAGACGGCTTCCTTGACCGAGAAGTACGGCGGCGTGACCTCGTCGGTGATGCCCTGCTCGGCCAGCGTCTGGCCGGCCATGCAGCGCGCCGCGACCTTGGCGAGTTGGATGCCCGTGGCCTTGGAGACGAAGGGCACCGTGCGCGAGGCGCGCGGGTTGACTTCAAGCACGTAGATCACGTCCTGGCCGTCTTTTTCCTGGATGGCGAACTGCACGTTCATCAGGCCGACCACGTTCAGCGCGCCAGCCATGGCGGCGGTCTGGCGCTTGATCTCGTCAACCGTGGCCTTGGCCAGGTAGTAAGGCGGCAGCGAGCACGCCGAGTCGCCCGAGTGGACGCCGGCCTGCTCGATGTGTTCCATCACGCCGCCGATGAAGACCTTGCCCTCGGGGTCGCGCAGCGCATCGACGTCGCACTCGATGGCGTTGGACAGGAAGTGGTCGAGCAGCACCGGCGAGTCGTTGCTGACCTTGACGGCCTCGCGCATGTAGCGCTCGAGGTCGCGCTGCTCGTGCACGATTTCCATGGCGCGGCCGCCCAGCACGTAGCTGGGGCGCACCACCAGCGGATAGCCCAGCGCGGCGGCCTTCTCCAGCGCCTCGGCCTCGGTGCGGGCGGTGGCGTTGGGCGGCTGGCGCAGGCCCAGTTCGTGCAGCAGCTTCTGGAAGCGCTCGCGGTCCTCGGCGGCGTCGATCATGTCGGGGCTGGTGCCGATGATGGGCACGCCGTTGGCTTCCAGGCCCAGCGCGAGCTTCAGCGGCGTCTGGCCGCCGTACTGCACGATCACGCCGGCCGGCTTTTCCTTGTCGACGATCTCCAGCACGTCTTCCAGCGTCAGCGGCTCGAAGTACAGGCGGTCGGAGGTGTCGTAGTCGGTCGAGACAGTTTCCGGGTTGCAGTTGACCATGATGGTCTCGTAGCCGTCCTCGCGCATGGCGAGCGCGGCGTGCACGCAGCAGTAGTCAAACTCGATGCCCTGGCCGATGCGGTTGGGACCACCGCCGAGCACCATGATCTTCTTGTTGCCGGTTGGCTCGGCCTCGCACTCGTCCTCGTAGCTCGAATAGAGGTAGGCGGTGTCGGTGGCGAACTCTGCCGCGCAGGTGTCCACGCGCTTGTACACAGGGCGTACATTGAGCGCGATGCGCGCCTGGCGAACGGCCGTCTCTGTGGTCTTGAGCAGCTTGGCCAGGCGGCGGTCGGAGAAGCCCTTCTTCTTGAGGCCGCGCAGCGTTTCGGCCGACAACGAGGCCAGCGCGCCCTCGCCTTTCTCATCGGCCAGGCGGTCGAGCGCCAGCTCGGTCTTGACGATGTCCTCGATCTGCACCAGGAACCACTTGTCGATCTTGGTCAGGTCGTGCACCTCGTCGAGCGACCAGCCGGCGGCGAAGGCATCGCCCACGTACCAGATGCGCTCGGGGCCGGGCTCGCCCAGCTCCTTTTCGAGCAGCTCGCGGTCCTGGGTCTTCTCGTTCATGCCGTCCACGCCCACTTCCAGGCCGCGCAGGGCTTTCTGGAAGGACTCCTGGAAGGTGCGACCCATGGCCATGACTTCGCCGACCGACTTCATCTGCGTGGTCAGGCGGTTGTCGGCGGTCGGGAATTTCTCGAAGGCGAAGCGCGGGATCTTGGTGACGACGTAGTCGATCGAGGGCTCGAACGAGGCCGGCGTGGCACCGCCCGTGATCTCGTTGCGCAGCTCGTCGAGCGTGTAGCCCACGGCCAGCTTGGCCGCGACCTTGGCGATCGGGAAACCCGTAGCCTTGGAGGCCAGCGCCGAGGAACGCGAGACGCGCGGGTTCATCTCGATGACGATCATGCGGCCGTCCCTCGGGTTGACCGAGAACTGCACGTTCGATCCCCCCGTGTCCACGCCGATCTCGCGCAGCACCGCCAGCGAGGCGTTGCGCATGACCTGGTATTCCTTGTCGGTGAGCGTCTGGGCCGGCGCCACGGTGATGGAGTCGCCGGTGTGCACGCCCATCGGGTCGAGGTTCTCGATCGAGCAGATGATGATGCAGTTGTCGGCCTTGTCGCGCACGACTTCCATCTCGTACTCTTTCCAGCCGAGCAGCGATTCCTCGATCAGCAGCTCGTTGGTCGGCGAGGCCTCCAGGCCGCGCTTGCAGATGGTCTCGAACTCCTCGGCGTTGTAGGCGATGCCGCCACCGGTGCCGCCGAGCGTGAAGCTGGGGCGGATCACGGTCGGGAAGCCGACGCTCTTTTGCACGGCCCAGGCCTCGTCCATGCTGTGGGCCACGCCGGAGCGCGCCGAGCCCAGGCCGATGCGGGTCATCGCGTCCTTGAACTTCATGCGGTCCTCGGCCTTGTCGATGGCCTCGGGGGTGGCGCCGATCAGCTCCACCTTGTACTTGTGCAGCACGCCGTTGCGCCACAGGTCGAGCGCGCAGTTGAGCGCGGTCTGGCCGCCCATGGTGGGCAGGATGGCGTCCGGGCGCTCCTTGGCGATGATCTTCTCGACCGTCTGCCAGGTGATGGGCTCGATGTAGGTGACGTCGGCCGTGGCCGGGTCGGTCATGATCGTGGCCGGGTTGCTGTTGATCAGGATGACCTTGTAGCCCTCCTCACGCAGCGCCTTGCAGGCCTGCACGCCCGAGTAGTCGAACTCGCAGGCCTGGCCGATGATGATCGGGCCGGCGCCGAGGATGAGGATGCTTTTGATGTCTGAGCGTTTGGGCATTTTTACTTCGCCTCCATCAGCGTGATGAAGCGGTCGAACAGGTAGGCAATGTCGTGCGGGCCCGGCGAGGCCTCCGGGTGGCCCTGGAAGCAGAAGGCCGGCCGGTCGGTGCGGGCCAAGCCCTGCAGCGTGCCGTCGAACAGGCTCACGTGGGTGGCGCGCAGGTTGGCCGGCAGCGTCTTTTCATCGACCGCGAAGCCGTGGTTCTGGCTGGTGATGCTGACGCGGCCCGTATCGAGATCCTTGACCGGGTGGTTGGCGCCGTGGTGGCCGAACTTCATCTTGTAGGTCTTGGCGCCCGAAGCCAGCGCCAGGATCTGGTGGCCCAGGCAGATGCCGAAGGTCGGCACGCCCTGCTCGATGACGGTGCGCGCGGCCTCGATGGCGTAGTCGCAGGGCTCGGGGTCGCCCGGGCCGTTGGTCAGGAAGACGCCATCGGGCCGCAGCGCCAGCACCTCGGCGGCGGGCGTGCGCGCCGGCACCACGGTCACGCGGCAGCCGCGTTCGGCCAGCATGCGCAGGATGTTGGACTTGACGCCATAGTCGAAGGCCACCACGTGGAAACGCGGCGCGGCCTGCGTGCCGTAGCCCTCGCCCAGTTGCCATTCGGTCTGGCTCCACTCGTAGGCGTCCTTGACGCTGACGACCTGGGCCAGGTCGAGGCCGGCCATGCTGGGCGCGGCCTGGGCCTGGGCCACGGCGGCGTCGATGTGGGCCTGGGTCAGCGTCGTGCCTGCGGGCAGGCCGACGATGGCGCCGTTCTGCGCGCCCTTGCTGCGCAGCAGGCGGGTGAGCTTGCGGGTGTCGATGCCGGCGATGGCTACCGTGTTCTCGCGGCGCAGGTAGTCGCCCAGCGTGATGGACTGGCGGAAGTTGGAGGCCAGCAGCGGCAGGTCCTTGATGATCAAGCCGGCGGCAAAGACTTTGCGGGCCTCGACGTCTTCCTCGTTGACACCGTAGTTGCCGATGTGCGGATACGTGAGGGTCACGATCTGCTGGAAGTAGCTCGGGTCGGTGAGGATTTCCTGGTAGCCGGTGATGGCGGTGTTGAACACCACTTCGCCGGCCGTGGAGCCGGTGGCTCCGATCGATTGGCCGATAAAGACTGTGCCGTCTGCGAGCGCAAGAATGGCGGGGGGCAGGACGGGAAACACGGGATAACTCCAGTTCGATGGCTGCGCCAGGCGCCGCCCGCGTTCCATGGGCCTGCGAAGCGGAAATCCGCAGGCGATGAGCGTCGAAGGGGGCTGGCTGCGCTGGGCGTTGTTGGGGCAGATAAACCTTGCAATTATAGCCCCAAGTGCCGGAACCTACGCAGCATGCACCCGCTGATCTATACGCAGTGTGTATGAATCGAGCCAATACAGGGCCGAAACACGCGGCCAGACGACCCAACCACCGGCATCGGCGATTGAAACGCGGCAGGACCCGCCCAACGCTCGAATTGAGAACCCGAATCAGCCTTAAACGCACGAAGAGCGCCGATGCGGGGATACCCGCCGAAATCCTTGGTGTTTGGGCGCTCGCCCCCGACAATCCCCTTCCAGCACCAGGGTCGGCTTCGGCCCCTCCCCAGATAAATCGAACGGAATCTTCCATGCAAGGCGACCCGCAAGTCATTTTCCATCTGCAGGCCCAACTCAAGAACGAGCTGACCGCAATCAACCAGTACTTCCTGCACTACCGCATGCTCAAGCACTGGGGCTTCGACAAGCTGGCCAAGAAGGAATACGCCGAATCCATCGGCGAGATGAAGCACGCCGACTGGCTGATGGACCGCATCTTCATGCTCGACGGCCTGCCCAACCTGCAAGACCTGGGCAAGCTCAACATCGGCGAGGACGTGCCCGAGGTGCTGCAAGCCGACCTCGGCCTGGAAACCGCCGCCCGCGCCACGCTGCAAGCCGGCATCGCCTACTGCGAGAGCGTGCAGGACTTCGTCTCGCGCGACCTGCTGCTGCGCATCCTCGACGACACCGAGGAGCACATCGACTTCCTCGAAACCCAGATCGACGTGCTCGCCAAGGTGGGCCTGCAGAACTACCTGCAATCCATCGCCGGCGAACCCGGCGCGCACGACTGACCGCCGCGCACCGGTTGATGCCAGACACCGAATAACGAGTCTCCCCACGAAACACCGCCACACGAAAACAGGCGGATCGAGACCGGAACGGACCGACATGGAGGCCATGCGGTCCGTTTTTTTTTGGCAGCTCCGCTCTGAACTAAGCGCTCGCCAACAAGACAGCCAAGGCCAAGGCGGCGGGGATGGTCTGCACGAACAGGATTTTCCATTTGGACGTCGTCACCGCCCCAAAGAGGCCGGCGACGGCAACACACCCCAGGAAAAACACCTGGATGCCCAAGCCTTCAGCCCCCAGCCACAGCCCCCAAAGCAGCCCAGCCACGAGAAACCCGTTGTAGAGCCCTTGATTGGCCGCCAAGGTCCGCGTTTGCCGGGCCAGCTCGGGAGCGATGCCGAAGGCGCGCTGGCTGCGTGGCGTGTTCCACAGGAACATTTCCAGAATCGCGATGTAGAGGTGTATCGCGGCGACCAGCGCGATGAGTGCGTGGGCGAGCATGCCGAAAGCTCCTTTTTGTCGATTACGGCCGCAGCAGCACTTTGCCCTTGCGGCCGGGTTGCAGACTGGCGGCGGCGGCCTGGGCCGCGTCGGCCAGGTCGTGGACCGCTTCGACCGGCAAGGCCAGTTCTCCCGCCAGCGTGCGCTGCAACAGCTCGCCGATCAGGCGGCGCTTGTCGTCGGCCGACAGGGCCTGGCTCACCTTGCTGCCCCAGAAACCCTTGACCGTGGCCTGCTTGAAGATCAGCGCGCCGGAGTCGATCTGCATCGGCTCGCCGGCCATGGTGCCGAAGGACACCAGCGTGCCGCCTTCGCCCAGCAGCCCCAGCAAGGCCGCGCTGGCGGCGCCGCCAATCGAATCGACCGCCGCGCTCGCCTGCGCGCCGCCGAGGATGGCGCGGGCGCGCTCCTGCCAGTCGGGCTGCGCGGTGGAGACGGCGTGGCCTATGCCCAGCGCCGCCAGTTCGTCCACACCGGCGTCGCGGCGCACCAGACCCAGCACCTGCACGCCGCGCGCGGCGGCCAGCATGGCCAGGGTCTTGCCGACCGCGCCATTGGCCGTGTTCTGCGCGATCCACTGGCCCGGCTCGACACGCAGGAATTCGAGCAGCATCAGCGCGCTCAGCGGCATGGCGATGAGCTGCGCGGCGGCTTCGTCGGCGATGCCTTCGGGCACCGGCACCAGCAGCGGCGCGGGGGCCAGGAAGTATTCGGCCCAGGTGCCGTGCACGCCGGCGACGGCGACGCGCTGGCCAAGGGCCACGCCCGCAACGCCCTCGCCGAGCGCATCGACGATGCCGACCGCCTCGCTGCCGCCGATGGCCGGCAGTTCCGGCTTGTAGCCGTAGCGGCCGCGGATCGTCCACAGGTCGTGGTTGTGGATGGGCGCCAGCAGGGTCTTGATGCGAACCTGGCCCGCGCCGGGCTGCGGGATGGGGCAGGCACCCGGTTCGAGGACGTCGGCCGGTTCACCGAAGGTGGCGTGGATGGCGCTGCGCATGGTGGTCATGATCGGTCCCTGTCGAGGTGGAGCGGAACGGGCCGGCGCGTCAAGCGGCGCCGCCGAGCAGGGCACGCACCTGGGCCAGGGCATCGGCATACGGCGCGCGCAGCCGCAGGTTGGCCGCGCCATCGGGGCTTTGCGCCACCACGGCCTTGGCGTGGCTGAAGCGCCGGAAGCCGTAGATGCCGTGGTAGGCGCCCATGCCCGACGGGCCGACGCCGCCGAAGGGCACGCTTTCGACCGTGGCATGCGTCATCACGTCGTTGATCACGGCGGCGCCCGAGGTCGTGTGGTCCAGGAAGGCCTGCTGCCGCACCGGGTCGTTGCCGAAGTAATAGGCGGCCAGCGGACGCGGGTGGGCGTTGATGTAGTCCAGCGCTTCCTGCGGGTCGCGGTAGGTCAGAACGGGCAGGACGGGGCCGAAGATTTCCTCCTGCATCACCTGCAGGTCGGCGCCCGGATCGAGCACCAGGGTCGGGGCGAGCTTGCGCGTGGCGGCGTCGGCGTGGGCCTGCCCTT
>JASGEH010000195.1:0-16180 GCA_047606565.1 Comamonas sp. | reverse complement strand
TCAAGGCCAGCTTTGCCGAGGACCTGATCGAGTCCCTCAACCTCGCGCTGTTTCGCCAGCAGCAGCAAATCGAGCGCCTGACCGAGCAGGTCCGCCAGCTCAAGGAACAGGCCGACCGCCAGCCCTCAGGCGCGGGCGGCGGCGCATCGGCCGATCCGCGCGCCGATTTGCCGCCGCATTACTGATGCCGATAACCCTCAGTTGCGAAGCGTGCCGGTCGCGCTGCGCTCTTGCGCATGCGCCTACACCTGCGTCCACTACGTGCGCCGCGGCCAGTCGAGGTCGAGATGGACTGCGACGGTGAACAGATCGGCACGCGGGTCCTGCGCGGCACCGGCTTACGGTACGGGGCCCATCTACTGGCACGTCCGCCGGTGCGGCGGCGCATGTAGCGCACCAGGCACGATGGGACTATTGCAGGAAATCAATGGCGTCGTAGGCCACGCCCGGACTCAGGTAATCGGAACCCGAGGCGCCACTGATCAGTTTCAGCGTCAGCGTGTTCTCACCCACCTGCAGGGCCGAGGCCGGGACGGTAAAGCTGTAGGTCTTGTTGTTGCCACGGTAAGTGCCCACGGTCAGGCTGCGCGTATCAGGCTGGGTGGAGGCCGAGGGCGCCGTCGAGGTCCAGTCGTTGACGACGATGCGCGGTCGCGCGCTGCCATAGGCCACCGTGATGCCCACGCGCACGGTGGACTTCACGATCTCGTCGGAGGTCAGCGTGAAGGTGATCACCTGGCTGTTGTTGACGTCCTTCCACTGGTAGGCGGGAAAGCCGGTGGCGTCCTCGGACTCGCCGACCACGTAGTCGCCCGGCGACCACGACGACAGGCGGGGGTCGGATGGGTGCATCGCGATGACATTGGTGGCGTTGAGGAACTCGCCGGGCGTGCCGTCCCAGTCGCCAATGCGCCACAGCGCGGTGTCGTCGGAAGGGTCGCCCGTGACCGTGATATCGCCTGTGGCGGTGGTCTCGCCCGCGCTGACGGTGGCCGTGCCGGTGTAGACCGCCAGCTCGTTCTTGTAGACCTTCAGCGTGTAGTCGCCCGGCCGCACGCTGGCGATCGAGAAGCTGCCGTCGCTGGCGCTGACATCACCCCAGTACTGGGCCTCGTCGTTGCTCAGACCGACGGTGTATTCGTAGGTGGACGTATCGATGCCGCTGGTCACGCTGCCGCTGACCGCGCCGCGCCCGTCGGCACTCAGGTAGCCCTCCAGGCCCATGTCGGCCATCCACGAGAAGTCGATGGCATCGGTGTCCGGCGCGCTGCCGTCGGTGAAGACCAGCGCATAGGTGTTGAGGATGCCGAAGCGGAAGTCCTCGGTCTGTGCCATGCCGTAGTTGATCATGTAGGTGATCTCCTGGTCGGTGCCGGCGCGGTTGTTCAGGCAGCGGTAGAACGGCCCGCCCGACATGCCCTCGCTGTTGCCGCGTACCATCCACATACCGATGTCGCTGCCCGTGGCGCCGATGTAGCTCCAGTCCTTGGCACGCAGGCCGGAATAGTGCTTGGAGCGGGTCTCGCCCGTGGTCAGCGCGGAGATGTCCTCCGACTCGACCGACACCGTGGCATTGTTCATGTCGGAGGCCTCGGGGCCATAGGGCAGCTTCGCATACGGCACGCGCACGATGTAGCGGACGTAGCCGTTCTGGGGTTCGGACGTGAACACCGTGCCCATGTAGATCCGGGCTTCGCCCTTCACGGCCAGGTAGTAGTGGATCAGATCGCCCTGGGTGACGGTGATCTTGATGTGGTCGTCGTCGACCTGTTCGGCCTCGACGGTGGCGTCAGTGCCATCGTCGTAGAGCGAATCAGCGCCCAGGTTGAGCTGGCTGCCGCGCGACTGGTCCTGGTACTGCACGCCGTTGTAGACGATCGAGGCCAGGTCGCCGCCGGCCTGCTGGTTGCTGCCCGAGTCGAGGCGGCGAATCTTGAAGACCAGGCCCGCGCCGGTATCGACCACGTAGTACTTGGTCGTGGACGTGAGCCCGAAGGTACCGGCGCTGGCGATGGTCGGTGCCAACAGGCCGGCAACCAGCACCCAAAGAAAACCCAGCACGCGGGTACGCGTGCCTCTGAACGTGAACATGGATGGCCTCGCTTGGACGAATGGCACGCCCCTGCGGGTGCCATCAGCGACGGCCTTGAAAAGCCCACTCGCCCTGGCCGAAAAGGGCCAGAGACAGGGGAGCATTTGCCAGATTCAGATTATGGCGTCCAAAAGTTAACGTCGCATGAAATTGTGACAAATTCGACGCCATCCATCCGGGCCCAGCCCGGGGCCTCTCAATGGCGGAAGTGGCGCACGCCGGTAAAGACCATGGCCACACCACGCTCGTCGGCCGCGGCGATGACCTCCTGGTCGCGCACGCTGCCGCCGGGCTGGATCACGCACAAGGCGCCGCCGTCGATCACCACGTCCAGCCCGTCGCGGAACGGGAAGAAGGCGTCGCTGGCGACGGCCGAGCCCTGCAGCGACAGGCCGGCGTTCTCGGCCTTGATGCTGGCGATGCGGGCCGAGTCGATGCGGCTCATCTGGCCTGCGCCCACCCCCAGCGTCATGCCGCCAGCGCAGTAGACGATGGCGTTGCTCTTGACGAACTTGGCGACCTTCCAGGCGAACAGCAGGTCGTCGAGCTGCTGCTCGGTGGGCTGTAGCTTGGTGACGACCTTCAGGTCGGCGCGCGTGAGTTCGTGGTTGTCGGCGCTCTGCACCAGCAGGCCCGAGCCGACGCGCTTGACGTCGTGGCTGTTGAGACCGCGCGACCAGGCGCTCTGGCCGTCGCGCTGGATGCCCGCGAGCGGGATTTCCAGCACGCGCACATTGGCCTTGGCCTTGAAGACCGCCAGCGCCTCGGCGGTGTAGCCCGGGGCGATCAGCACTTCGACGAACTGTTTGGCGACCTGCTCGGCGGCGGCGCCGTCGAGCACGGTGTTGAAGGCGATGATGCCGCCGAAAGCCGAGGTGGAGTCGGTCTTGAAGGCCTTGGAATAGGCCTCGAGCGGATGCGCGCCCACGGCCACGCCGCAGGGGTTGGCGTGCTTGATGATGACGCAGGCCGGCACCTCGCCAAAGCTCTTGACGCATTCCCAGGCGGCGTCGGCGTCGGCGATGTTGTTGTAGCTCAGTTCCTTGCCCTGCAGCTGGCGGGCCGTGACCAGCGAGCCCGGCGCCGGGTGCAGGTCGCGGTAGAAGGCGGCCTGCTGGTGCGGGTTCTCGCCGTAGCGCAGGTCCTGCAGCTTGACGAAGCTGCTGTTGCTCTGGCCCGGGAAGGCGCCGAGCGCCGGTGCGGCATCGCCCGCCGTGAGGTCGGTCCCCTCGGTCACGGCCGAGAGGTAGTTGCTGATGGCCGCGTCGTACTGCGCGATGCGGTTGAAGGCAGCGACCGAGAAGGCGAACTTGGTCTTGTCGCTGAGTTTGCCGCCGGCCTTCAGCTCGGCCAGCGCCACGTCGTACTGCGCGGCATCGGTCAGCACCCCGACGTCCTTCCAGTTCTTGGCGGCCGAACGCACCATGGCCGGGCCACCGATGTCGATGTTCTCGATGGCGTCTTCCAGCGTGCAGCCGGGCTTGGCGACGGTGGCCTCGAACGGATACAGGTTGACCACCAGTAGGTCGATGGTGGCGATGCCGTGCTCGGCCAGCGCGGCCACGTGGGCCGGCACGTCGCGACGCGCCAGCAGGCCGCCGTGGATCTTGGGGTGCAGCGTCTTGACGCGGCCGTCGAGCATCTCGGGGAAGCCGGTGTGGTCAGCCACCTCGGTCACCGGCAGACCGGCGTCGGCCAGCAGCCGGGCGGTGCCGCCGGTCGAGAGAATGCGAATGCCCAGGGCATGCAGGCCCTGCGCGAATTCGAGGATGCCGGTCTTGTCGGAGACGGAAATGAGAGCGTTCATGGTCTGGCGAAGGTCGGGAAACGGAAAAAGGGGGGGGCTGGAAAGGGGGCCTGGAATGGGGTGCCGGCCGTTACTTGATCAGCTTGTGGTCGAGCAGCTTCTTGCGCAGCGTGTTGCGGTTGAGTCCGAGCCACTCGGCCGCGCGCGACTGGTTGTGGTCGGCGCGCGCCATCACCACCTCCAGCAGCGGGCGCTCGACCATGCGGGTGAGCATGTCGTGCAGGCCGTGCGGCTCCTCGCCGCGCAGGTCGTCGAAATAGCCTTCCAGGCTATCGCGCACGCACTCCTCGATGTTTTTCTTGCTCATGCACAGAGCTCCATCTTCATATCTTCCTCGGGATTGATGCTTGTTGTGTCTGTTTTCAGCAGGCCTGCGGGAGGCTGCGGCAGGCGTTCGTGGCTCAGGGCCAGTTCGTCAAAATAGTCGCGCACCGCCCGCCACTGATCTTGGGCCTCGCCCAGCGCGTTCATGCGCTGGCGAAAGGCCTCGCCGCCCGGCAGCGCGCGCACGTACCAGCCGATGTGCTTGCGCGCGCTGCGCACGCCGCTGAACTCGCCGTACAGCGCGTAATGCGCCTGCAGGTGGTCGAGCAGCAACGCGCGCACCTCGGCCACGGCCGGGGGCGGCAGGTGCTCGCCGGTGTCCAGGAAATGCGCGATCTCGCGGAAGATCCACGGCCGCCCCTGCGCCGCGCGGCCCACCATCAGCGCATCGGCGCCGCTGGCGGCCAGCGCCAGGCGGGCCTGCTCGGGACTGTCGATGTCGCCATTGACCACCACCGGCACGCCCACGGCGCCTTTCACGGCGGCGACGGTCTCGTACTCGGCGCGCCCCTTGTAGCCCTGCTCGCGCGTGCGGCCGTGGATGGTGAGCATCTGCACGCCCGCCGCCTCGGCCGCGCGGGCGATCGCCACGGCGTTGCGGTGCTGCGCGCTCCAGCCGGTGCGCATCTTGAGCGTGACCGGCACGCCGTGCGGCGCGCAGGCGCCCACCACCGCCTCGACGATGGCCAGCGCCAGCGGCTCGTCCTGCATCAGCGCCGAACCGGCCCACTTGTTGCACACCTTCTTGGCCGGGCAGCCCATGTTGATGTCGATGACCTGCGCGCCCCGGTCGATGTTGTAGCGCGCGGCGTCGGCCATCTCGGCCGCCTCGGTGCCGGCGATCTGCACCGCGATCGGCGCCGACTCGCCCTCATGATTGGCGCGGCGCGAGGTCTTGAGGCTGTTCCACAGCTCGCGCCGCGACGTCACCATCTCGCTCACGGCATAGCCCGCCCCCAGTTGCTTGCACAACTGGCGAAACGGCCGGTCGGTCACGCCGGCCATGGGCGCGACGAACAGCCGGTTGGGCAATGGAATGGAACCGATCCGCATGAAACTGGAAAAACGGGGGCGACGAAGAAATGAGGCAGGCCACAGGCGGCGGCAGGCACCGCGCCCGCAGGCTGGACGGTGCCGGCGCGGTACGCCCGGACCCTCCGGCCTTGCTGAAAAAAGAGGCAGAGTATAGCCCTTCTGCCCCCCGTATCCGAAACACCAGGCACACCGCCGCGCCCACGCACGTCGGACGCCCGCCGCAGTGGCCGTGCGGCAGCCCGCCGTGCCGCCCGCGCGGCGGACTGCGCCTCCTATACTCGCGCCCCATGGAAACCTGGATGAACACCCTCTTGCAGTGGCTGGCGCTGCCCGACGTCGGCCTGAGCACGGTGTTAGTGGTGGCCTTCGTCTCGGCCACGCTGCTGCCGCTGGGCTCGGAGCCGGCAGTCTTCGGCCTGGTCAAGCTCAACCCGCACCTGCTGTGGCCGGCCATCCTGGTGGCGACCGTCGGCAACACCCTGGGCGGCATGCTGAACTGGTGGATAGGCTACGGCGCCCACAAGGCGGCCGACCAGTACCGGCACTCCGCCAGCCACAGCCGCGCCTCGGCCTGGCTGCAACGCTTCGGCCCCAAGGCCTGCCTGCTGTCGTGGCTGCCGGTGGTGGGCGACCCCCTCACTGCCGTGGCCGGCTGGCTGCGCCTGCCCTTCTGGCCCTGCACGCTCTACATGGCCATCGGCAAGCTGGCCCGCTACATCACCATGACGCTGGCGCTGCTGCACGTGTTCTGACCGGATCGGCTGGCGGACGCGCTCGGCTCCGGCAACGGCTCGGATCGGGCTCAGAAATGGCTTTTCCCGTGAAGACAGCCGGGGCCCCAAACGAAAAAACCCGGCGCGTGGCCGGGTTCCTCAAGATGGTGGGTGATGCAGGGTTCGAACCTGCGACCCCTGCCGTGTGAAGGCAGTGCTCTACCGCTGAGCTAATCACCCGAGACCGCTATTATGGCACAGATTCAGAGACTGTTTCAAGCTGGCGCCAGATTGTCTTGCCGCCACTGGATTTGTCGAGTTCCGTCAGGACGGTCTGGTGCGCGGCCAGTTCCTGCGGGGTTGCGTCTATGACGGGCAGCACCAGGGCCGAGAAGTCGATGCGTTCGAGGTCGACATGCGCCGAGGTCGGGTTCTTCTCCTCGACGTCGATGCCCAGGGCGTTCTGGCCCCGGGTCATGTTGATGTAGACGTCGGCCAGCAGCTCGGCGTCGAGCAGCGCGCCGTGGAGGACGCGGTTGGCGTTGTTGACGCCGAGGCGGTCGCACAGCGCGTCGAGGGAGTTGCGCTTGCCGGGGAAGATTTCCTTGGCCAGCGCGTAGGTGTCGATCACGCGCGCGGCGATGCCGCGAAACGGGCCGCGGCCGAGCAGCGCGAGTTCCTTGTCGAGGAAGCCGACGTCGAAGGGCGCGTTGTGGATGATGACTTCGGCACCCTGCAGGTAGCCGAACAGCTCGTCGGCGATTTCGGCGAACTTGGGCTTGTCGGCCAGGAATTCGCTGGTGATGCCGTGCACGCGCAGCGCCTCTTCGTGGCTGTCGCGTTCGGGGTTGATGTAGTAGTGCCGGTTGTTGCCCGTCAGGCGGCGGTCGACGATCTCGACGCAGCCGACTTCCAGGATGCGGTCGCCGGTGGCGGCCGACAGGCCGGTGGTTTCGGTGTCCAGGACGATTTGGCGCATGTTGGCTGGTTCGGTGGGCGGACCGCACGCGCGGCCCGATGGGCTTCAGATCCTGGCGGCCTGCTGGATGGCGGCCTGGGCGGTGTCGGCATCGCCGCGGTCGCTGGCGATGGCCGCCAGCGTGAGCCAGACATGGCGGCGCATGCGGGCGTTGGTCAGGCCGCTGCTGGCGTGGCCGAGCAGTTGCTGGGCCTTGCCCCAGAGCTGGCGGCGCACGCAGGCCATGCCGGCCAGGTATTGCAGGTGGGCGTCGTGCGGGCGGCGGGTCTGGGCGGCTTCGATGCGAGCCAGCCACGCGGTGTCGCTGGCGTCCAACGTGGCTTCCAGCAGGCCGACGAAGCGTTCCTGGGTGGACGCGGACATGCTCTCGTACTGCGGCCACACGCCCTCCAGCCAGCGCCGCGCGGCGGCCAGGGCCGGCGCCGACTCGCCCTCGGCGGCCAGGCGCAAGGCGCGCTCGGCGGCGATGCTGGCGATCTCGGGAACCAACCGCTCGGCCGGCTCCAGCGCCTGCCAGGCCGCTTCGAGCTGGTCGAAGTCGTGCGCCTGGCGCAACACCTCGCCGGCCAGGCTCTTGAGCAGGCTGGCGCCCGCATCGGCCGTGTAGGCGCGGTGGCGGATCAAGACGCGCGCGGTCTCCAGGGCCACGGCGGGCTGGCGCGCCAGGCGCGCGGCCTTCAGGCGCACGCGCTGCGTGGCCATGCGGCGCGAGACGCCCTGCGGCAGTTGTTCGAGCCAGCGCAGCGCGTCGTCGGGCCGCTGGTCATCGAGCGCCCAGTTGGCCGCACGCAGCCGCGCGCCTTCGGCGATTTCGTTCTCGCGCGCGATCTCAGTGTCGTCCAGCAGCTGTTGCAGGTGCTGGTCGCGCGCGGCGACGTCCTGCAGCGCATGCGCGCCATCGGCGGCCACCACGTGGGCCAGGCCGCGCACCTGCGGGCCGTGCGGCACGGCGCCGACCTGCTCGCGCAGCGAGGCCTCCTGGTGCAAGGCGAGGTCGGCCGACTTGCGCGCGCGCAGGAAGCGGCCAGCCAGCAAGTGGGTCTGGGCCTCCAGCAAGGCGGTGTGCATGGCGCGCTCCTTTTGCTGGGCACGCCAGCGCCGGGCCTGGCGCGGCAGCTCGAACAGCGCGGCCAGCGCGCGCAGCGCGACGTGCAGCAGGCCGAAGGCCGCCAGCAGCAGCACCAGCACCAGGTTGAGCGAGAGGTCGACCCGGTAGGGGGCGTAGAAGACGGTGACGCTGCTGGCGTTGGGCCCGGCGAAGAGCGCCAGCGCAACCGCCACGGCGAAGAGGATCAGGAACCAGAGGGCTGCACGCATGGGGGGTCCGATCTCAGGGCTGGCTCGCCGCGGACAGCGCGGTCAGCGTCTCGTCGATGACGGGCAGGCGCACGTCGCGCACGTCGACCTGGATCTGGCCGAGCGCGGTGGCGACTTGCTGGGTGAGGCGCGCGTTCGGGTCGAAATAGCGGCCGATCGTGTCGGCCACCGACGTCAGCTCGGCGCGCACCTGCGCATACTGGCGCGCGGCCAGGTCGGCGCGCACCTGCAGCAGGCGCAGCTTGATGTTTTCGCGCAGGAAGAAAGCCTGGTCGGGCGCGATCAGCGCGCTCTCCGGCCGATCGATGCGGGTGACGCGGATCAGTTGCCGCAAGTCGCTCCAGGCGGCCCGCCACCACTGCGACCAGGATGGCACCGAGGGGTCGGTCGCCGCGCCGCCGGCGGCCGCCGGCGCGGCTGGCTGGCGGCCTTCGCTCACGGCGTTGCGCAGCGGCATGTCGTCGATCTGGCTCAGCAGCTTGTCGAGGCGCAGCAGGATGCCTGCGGCGTCCACCGTCTCGGCGCTCTGCAGCCGGTCGATGTCGGCCGCGATGGCGCGCTGCAGGCCACCCAGTTGCGGCACGCTGGCCTGGTCCAGGCGCGCGCGGGCGCGGCGCAAGGCGGCCAGCAGCGGCTCGGTGCTGCCGGTCAGCTCGGTCTGCTGCTGCGCCAGGCGGATGGCGGCGTTGACTTCGACCACCAGGTTTCCGTCCTGCGCGCGGGTGATCTGGCCCAGCAGGTTTTCCAGCTGGGTGCGCTGCAGCCCCAGGTCCTTGACCTGGTTTTCCAGCACGCCCAGGCGCGCGGCGTGGTCCAGCGCCAGCGTCTGCGCCTGCTGCGACAGCGTGCGCGCCTCGATGGACTGGGTGTTGCTTTGCGCGCTGCGTTGCGCCACGTCGGTCTGCAACTGGCCCAGCCGCTGCCACAGCAGCAGGCTGGCGGCCAGCGCCGCGCCGGCCAGCAGTACCAGCAGCAGGGCCAGCCAGCCCGGTAGCCGCAGGCCGGCGGCCGCCACCGGGGCTGCGGCCGGCTGGGGCGAAGCGGCGGCCAGCGCCACGGGAGGGACCGGCGGGGTCAGGGCATCTTGGTTATCTTGCATAGTCGATGGATTTTATCGAGGCGGCCACGGCCTGCGCCTCGGCACGTGCCAACAACACCCGCCCCCAGCCCGCCTCCTGCAGGCGCCGGACCACGCGCGGATGGGTGGCCACGCAGCGCGCGCGGCCGAAAACGGCGCCAGCCTGCCGCGGCGCGCCCGCCGCTGGCTCGCCCAGCGCCTGCGAGAGGTAGTCCGCCGCCTGGGCGCTGGAGATCAGCCAGACACTACCGTCGCCCAGCGCCGCGCGCGCGGCGGCCACCTGCACGGACGTCCAGACGGGCGGCGCGCGCTCATAGACAGCGGCCTGATCGACCGCCACCCCCAGCGCCTGCAGCCGGGCCGACAGCCAGTCGCGGCCCACCGGCAGGCCGCCGGCGCCCGCCTCGGTCCCGCGCACCAGCAGCACACGGCGGACGCGGCCGGCGCGCACTGCGGGCGCGACCCGCGCCCACAAGGCCTCGGAATCGAACTGCTCGCCCTGGCCGCCGTCGGGCGCGACGATGGCATCCGCCGGCCAGCCGGCCGCCGCCAGCGCGGCCACCGTGGACGGTCCCACGGCCCAGGCCTGGGCCTGGCCGCGCGCGGCACGCAGGCAGGCGGCCAAGGCGTCGCCGCCAGACAGCGCCGCCAGGAAGCGCACCGCATTGGCGCTGACGAACATCAGCGCATCCCAGCCGAGGGCGGCGGCCGCGTCCTCACACTGCGGCGCACCGGCGGGCGTGGTCGGTGTGACGGGGGTGATGCGCACGTCGGCGGCTGCGCGCAGCCGGATGTCGATCAGCGGCCACAGGCGCGGCAGCCAGGCCGGCGACCAGTCAGCGCAAGCGCGCAGCCGCGCCAGCCAGGCCGTGGCGTCTTCGGCCGGGCGGGTGACGATCACTTGCATGCCACGGGCCTCGCTTGCCAGGCGGTGTCAGTGGCGCTGGGGCACGGCGCCCTGCTGCAGCAGGGCCTGCGCGACGGCCTGGCCCAGCGCCTCGGCCTGTTCGGGCCGCGTGACCGCCGCGCGCGCCTGGGCCCGCAGCAGCACGGCCTCTCTCGCCACGCCCGCCGTCCCCGTGACCTCGGCTTCGCCCCAGGCGGCGCGCAGCCACAGCTCGCGGTCCTGCCAGACCGCATGCGCGGCCAGTGGCATGGAGCAACTGCCACCCAGCGCACGCGAGACGGCGCGCTCGGCGGTGACGGCCAGGCTGGCCGGCCCGTCGGCCAGCGGCGCCAGCGCGGCCAACAGGTCGGCGCGATCGGCGCGCACCTCGATGCCCAGCGCGCCCTGCCCCGCCGCCGGCAGCATGACCTCGACCTCGAAGGACGCACGGATGCGCGCGGCCAGCCCCAGCCGCAGCAGGCCCGCCGTGGCCAGCACGATGCCGTCGTAAAGGCCCTCGTCGAGCTTGCGCAGGCGCGTGTCGAGGTTGCCGCGCAGCGGCTCGATACGCAGGTCCGGGCGCAGCGCGCGCAGCAGCACCGCACGGCGCAGGCTGGAGGTGCCCACCACCGCGCCGGCCGGCAGTTCGTCCAGGCCGGCAAAGCGGTGGGAGACCCAGGCATCGCGCGCGTCCTCGCGCGGCAGCACGGCCGCCAGCACAAAGCCCTCCGGCAGACTCATCGGCACGTCCTTGAGCGAGTGCACGGCGAGGTCGGCACGGCCCTCTTCCAGCGCCACTTCCAGTTCCTTCACGAACAGGCCCTTGCCACCGACCTTGGAGAGCGTGCGATCCAGGATCTGGTCGCCGCGCGTGGTCATGCCCAGGATCTCGACGGCGTGGCCGCGCGCTTCGAGCAGGCCGCGCACATGCTCGGCCTGCCACAGGGCCAGGCGGCTTTCGCGCGTGGCGATGACGATGGGGCGCGGGGAAGAAGAAGGGATCACGATGGGCACGGACGAAAAGGGCGACAGGAAAAACGGGCGGACGGACGGGCGCAAGGACAAAACCGGCCCCGCGAGGGCCTCGCGCGGCACGGATCGTGCATAAAAATCGTGCCGGTCGCGGGGCCAGGCCAGCGGCCAAACAAACGACCCGCCATCGGCCCCGCCGGCAAGCCGCCGGATGCTAGCATGGCGCCGCCCCGCAGGCCGTGCCGCGCGCGAGGGACCGGCACGGCCGCATCACCACACCATCGACCACGGAGGAGACGACCCCATGGCATCCACTTCGCCCCCCAAGCGGCACACGCGCGCCCAGCGCCCCTCTTCGCTTTCTGCGCCCACCGCGCCCCGTCCCGGCCCGCGTCGCCCGGCCCGCGGCACCCCCGCCGTCGGCAAGGACGAGCCGCTGATCGACGACATCCGCTTTCTCGGCCGCATCCTGGGCGACGTGATCCGCGAGCAGGAAGGTCGTGCCGCTTACGAGCTGATCGAGACCATCCGTCAGCTCTCGGTGGCCTACCGCCGCCACGACGACCGCCAGGCCGAGCGCCGGCTCGAAAAGCTGCTGGCCGGCCTGACGCACGACCAAGCCACCAGCGTGATCCGCGCCTTCACCTACTTCAGCCACCTCGCCAACCTGGCCGAGGACCGCCACCACATCCGCCGCCGCGCCTTCCATGAACGCGCCGGCCACGTGCAGCCCGGCAGCATCGCCGCCGCCCTGCAGCGGCTGCAGGACGCCGGCACCGGCAAGGACGCCATCGTGCAGGCACTCGCGCGAAGCTACATCGCGCCAGTGCTCACCGCCCACCCCACCGAAGTGCAGCGCAAGAGCCTGCTCGACGCCGAGCGCGGCGTGGCGCAACTGCTGCTGGCGCGCGAGTCGCTGGCGCCGGGCGAACTGGCCGGCAACGAGGAGCAGATCCGCGCCCGCGTCACCCAGCTCTGGCAGACCCGGCTGCTGCGCACCAGCAAGCTCAGCGTGGCCGACGAGATCGACAACGCGCTGAGCTACTACGAATCGACCTTTCTGCGCCAGATTCCGCGCCTCTACCGCGACCTCGAGCAGCAGCTCGGCGGCGCCGAACTGCCGGCCTTCTTCCAGATGGGGCAATGGATAGGCGGCGACCGCGACGGCAACCCCAATGTCAGTGCCGAAACCCTGGACTACGCGCTGCGCCACCAGGCCGAGGTCGCGCTGCGCTTTTACCTGACCGAGGTGCACGAACTCGGCCGCGAACTGTCGATGGCGGCCACGCTGGTGCAGATCACCCCGGAGATGCAGGCGCTCGCCGACGCCTCGCCCGACCGCAACGAGCACCGCCGCGACGAGCCCTACCGCCGCGCCCTCACCGGCATCTACGCGCGCCTGGCCGCCACGCTGCGCGAGCTGACCGGCGGCGAGGCCGCGCGCCACGCCGTGGCGCCGCAAAACCCCTACCCGCTGGCCGAGGACTTTTTGGCCGACCTGCTCACCATCCGCACCTCGCTGCGCGCCAACCACGCCGGCGCGCTGGTCGCGCAACGGCTGGGGCCGCTGCTGCGCGCGGTCGAGGTGTTCGGCTTCCACCTGGCCACGGTCGATTTGCGGCAAAGCTCCGACAAGCACGAGGCGGTGGTGGCCGAGCTGCTGGCGCACGCGCGGCTGCAGGCCGACTATTCGGCGCTCGACGAGGCCGCCAAGCGCACGCTGCTGCTGCAAGTGCTCGACGACCCGCGCCCGCTGCGCGTGACCGGCGCCGCCTATTCCGCGCATGCCGAAGGCGAGCTGGCCATCTTCAACACGGCCCGGCGCCTGCGCGAGCGCTACGGCGCGCGCGCCATCCGCCACGCCATCATCAGCCACACCGAAAGCGTGAGCGACCTGCTCGAAGTGCTGCTGCTGCAAAAGGAAGCCGGCCTGCTGACCGGTCCGCTCTCGCCCGAACTGGCGGCGCGCGCGGCCGAGGGACCGGCGCGCGCTCAACTCATCGTGGTGCCTCTGTTCGAAACCATCGAGGACTTGCGCCAGGCCGCGCCCATCATGCGCGACTTCTACGCGCTGCCCGGCATCGCCGAGCTGGTGCGGCGCTCCGGCGCCGAGCAGGACATCATGCTGGGCTACAGCGACAGCAACAAGGACGGCGGCATCTTCACCAGCAACTGGGAGCTCTACCGCGCCGAACTGGCGCTGGCCGCGCTGTTCGACGAACTGCAGGCCAGCCACGGCATCGCCATGCGCCTGTTCCACGGCCGCGGCGGCACCGTCGGGCGCGGCGGCGGCCCCAGCTACCAGGCCATCCTGGCGCAGCCGCCGGGCACCGTGCGCGGCCAGATCCGGCTGACCGAGCAGGGCGAGGTCATCGCCTCCAAATACGCCAACCCCGAGATCGGCCGGCGCAACCTCGAAACCCTGGTCGCCGCCACCTTGGAGGCCACGCTGCTGCCGGCCGGCAAGCCGGTGCCCCAGGCCTTTCTCGACGCCGCCGCCGCGCTCTCGCAGGCCAGCATGGCGGCCTACCGGCAACTGGTCTACGGCACGCCGGGCTTCACCGACTACTTCTTCGCGGCCACGCCGATCAACGAGATCGCGGGCCTGAACATCGGCTCGCGCCCGGCCTCGCGCAAGGCCACCCAGGCCATCGAGGACTTGCGCGCCATCCCGTGGGGCTTCAGTTGGGGCCAGTGCCGCCTGACGTTGCCGGGCTGGTACGGCTTCGGCTCGGCCGTCGCCCACTACCTGGCGCAGCCCGAAACCGGCAAGGACACGCGCGAAGCGCGCACCCGGCGCCTGCGCCGGATGTACCGCGAATGGCCCTTTCTGCGCACGCTGCTGTCCAACATGGACATGGTCATGGCCAAGTGCGACCTCGCGCTGGCCCGGCGCTACGCCGGGCTGGTGAAGGACGCCCGGCTGCGCCGGCGCATCTTCTCGGCCATCGAGGCCGAGTGGCAGCGCACGCAGGAGGCACTGACCCTCATCACCGGCGAAACCGATCGGCTCGCCGGCAACCCGGTGCTGGCGCGCTCCATCGCCCACCGCTTTCCCTACATCGACCCGCTGCACCATCTGCAAGTCGAGCTGCTGCGCCGCTACCGCACGGGCGAGGACAGCCTGCGGCTGCAGCGCGGCATCCACATCGCCATCAACGGCATCGCCGCCGGCGTGCGCAACACGGGCTGAGCGGAGGACTCAGGCGATCGCCAGCAGCCGCTGCCGCGCGGCCAAGTACTCGCGGCGCAGTCGCTCGACCAGCTGCGCCGCCGGCACCACGGCCTCGACCGCGGCGATGCCCTGCCCGCTGCCCCAGATGTCCTTCCAGGCCTTGCGGGCGCCGCCGCCGAAGTTCATGGCGCCCGGCTCGCCTTGCGGCAGCTTGGCGGGGTCGAGCCCGGCCGCCACGATGGAGCGCGCCAGGTAGTTGCCATGCACGCCCGTGAACAGGTTGCTGTAGACGATGTCGTCGGACGTGCCCTCCACCACCGCCTGCTTGTAGTCGGCGCTGGCGCGGGCCTCGTCGGTGGCGATGAAGGCCGAGCCGATGTAGGCGAAGTCCGCCCCGGCCGCCTGCGCGGCCAGCACCGCGCCGCCGGTAGCGATGGCGCCCGACAGCGCCAGCGGCCCGTCGAACCAGCGGCGGATCTCCTGCAGCAGCGCGAACGGACTCTTGGTGCCCGCATGCCCGCCCGCGCCAGCGGCCACGGCGATCAGGCCATCGGCCCCCTTGTCGATCGCCTTGTGGGCGAAGGCATTGTTGATGACGTCGTGCAGCACCACGCCGCCCCAGCGGTGCACCGCCTCGTTGACGTCGGCGCGCGCACCCAGCGAGGTGATGACCAGGGGCACCCGGTACTTCTCGGCCAGCGCCATGTCGTGGTCGAGCCGGTCGTTGGAGCGATGCACGATCTGGTTGAGCGCGAAGGGCGCGGACGGCTGCTCGGGATGTTGCCGATCATGCTCGGCCAGCGTCTCGGTGATCTCGGCCAGCCAGTCGTCGAGCTGGGCCGCCGGCCGCGCGTTGAGCGCCGGCATCGCGCCGACGATGCCGGCCTTGCACTGAGCAATCACCAGCGCCGGCGTGCTGATGATGAACATGGGCGAGCCAATGACGGGCAGCGCCAGGCGCCGCAGCACGGGAGGCAGTGTGGACATGCGAGTTTCTCCGTTGAAGCGCTGTCAAAAGTCGTCAGAGCCGAAGGCCAGCACGCTGGCCGCGCCCTCGACGATGGCCTGCCGCTGGGCGCCTGTGCGCGGCAGGATGTGCTCGGCGTAGAAACGCGCCGTGGCGATCTTGCGGCGCAGGAAGGCGGCGTCGACATCATCGCCGCCATCGCTGGGATTAGCGCCCGCCCCTGCCGCGCCGCGCTCCAGCCCCGCCTCGGCCGCCAGCAGCGCACGCGCCAGTTGCCAGCCGCTCGCCAGATTCCCGGCCAGCAGCAGGAAAGGCACGCTGCCGGCATAGGCCGCGCTCGGCTCGTGCGGCGCCCGGCCGACCAGGAAATCGACGCTGGCCAGCAGATCCTGGCGCGCCGCCGCCAGCCGCGCTGCCACCGCGCGGGCCGCCGGGCCGCCCTGCGCGGCCAGTTCGGCTTCGGTGGCCTCGACCTGGCCGGCCAGGCTAAGCCAGGCCGCGCCGCCATCGCGCAGCGTCTTGCGCCCGAGCAGGTCGTTGGCCTGGATCGCCGTGGTGCCCTCGTAGATCGGCAGGATGCGGGCGTCGCGGTAGTGCTGGGCGGCGCCGGTTTCCTCGATGAAGCCCATGCCGCCGTGCACCTGCACGCCCAGGCTCGCCACTTCCACGCTGGCCTCGGTGGCATAGCCCTTGAGCAGCGGCACCAGCAGCTCGTAGAAGGCCTGCTGCCGCGCGCGCTCGCCGGCATCGGCGTGGCGGTGCGCGCGGTCGTGCGCGCCCGGTGGACGGCTCGGCGAAGTCGGCCGTGCCCATCATCGAACACCCGGACGTGCGG